>JBOHRE010000063.1:0-18795 GCA_050732635.1 Longimicrobiales bacterium
TTCCGCGCCTGTCCGCCGCAGCCGCCGGCCTGGCCGCCGTCGCGCTCGCGGTCTTCGCGGCCGGGTCGGCCGCCGCACCGGGGCCGCAGTCTGCTGACTCGCGCTGGGAGCCGTACTCCGAGCAGCGCCTTGCCGAGTTGCGCGCGGAGGCGAGGCCGGTCTTCGTCGACTTCACAGCGGCCTGGTGCCTCTCGTGCCAGGTGAACGAGCGCGTCGCGCTGAACAGCGGGGCGGCGAGGGAGGCGTTCGCCGAGGCCGATGTCGCGCTGCTGAAGGCGGACTGGACGTCGCGCGATCCGGCGACCACGCAGGCGCTCCAGTCGTTCGGCCGGAGCGGCGTTCCCCTCTACGTGCTCTATCCCGCCGGCGGATCGCCCCCGGAGATCCTGCCCGCGCTACTCACCCCGGGCATGATCGTGGACGCGGTGCGACACGCGTCGAGCACATCTCCCGTCGACTCGCCTTAGCGCTGGCGACGACGCTGGTGGTGGCCGCCGTCCTGCTCCAGGCGACGTCCCACACCAGCTAGCTGATTCGTCGGCCTCTTCCCGTGCGGCAATGCGCCCTCGGCGTCGAGCGACATCGAGATCCAAGAGGTGACCTTGCTCATCGCAGCCCTGCTGCCCCCGCTCTGGTCGAGCGCCGCGATGAAGCCGTCACCCTCACGGATCTTCTCGAGCTGCTCGCTGTTCATGATGGTTCTCCTGTCTGGATACGTTGGCGAGCGGCGAAGCGCGCTCTCACCGGAGGCTACATTATGGCCGTCGGGTGCGCCAGCCGGATTCGCGCGACGGGCGATCCGGCGGCCGTTGCCCGCTGCACCCACGCGTTTCCCCGCTATCCGGTGAGTCACGGCCGGACTATGATGTCGAGAACGCCGACCCGGCCTCGACTCCACTGTGACAGCCAGGTCGGAGCCACCGGAAGCGGAGAAAGCGAGCCATGAAGTACATCTTGATGATGCACGCGCGGCACGGGAAGACGGGCGACTACCAGATCAAGCAATGGCCCCGCGAGGCGCTGGAGGCTCACATGGCGCACATGAGCCGGATGCACCGTGAGCTCACCGGGTCGGGCGAGCTGGCCGGGGGCGAGGGGCTCGCGCCTCCGGGCGAGGCGAAGGTGGTCCGGGCGGGGTCGAACGGCGCGCCGGTCGTCACGGACGGCCCATTCCCGGAGACCAAGGAGTTCCTGGCCGGCTTTTGGTTGGTCGAGGTCGAGTCGGCGGAGCGGGCCTACGAGATCGCGGCCGAGACGTCGGCCGCACCGGGGCCCGATGGCAAGCCGCTGAACATGCCGATGGAAGTCCGGCGGGTCATGGACGAGTCCGCCATGGAGCGGTGAGCCGCTTCGCCGGCTCCGACCTCATCGACCTGGACCGCCTCAACGTCTGGGTCTGCGGTGGCGACGGATGCGCGTGTGTGGCCGACGGCGTCGCGGGTCTCGCGGTGGGAGTCACCGTCGGCTTCGACGGACTCGTGGGCGGGCCGCTGACGGGCGCCTCCATGACTCCTGCGCGCTCGCTGGGCCCGGCCGTCGACGCGGCGAGAGGCCGCTGAAGGAACTTGCGCCATAACGCTCCTCCACACATCCTGATCCGACAACCACGGCGAAGGAGTTCGCCCGAACCGCGGCCTCGGCCGCTGATGACTCCTCCCACCGGCCCGGCCGGTCGGGAGGTTTTTTCGTGGAGGCCGCATGCTGCTGCTCTACATTGCGCTCGGCGGGGCCGCCGGCGCGGTCGCCCGGTACGGACTCGGCGGCTGGGTCCACGACCGCGCCGGACCGCACTTCCCATGGGGCACGTTCGTCATCAACGTACTCGGGTCGCTGCTCATCGGTTTCGCGGTGCGGTACCTCGAGGCCGTGCGGTTCACGCCGGAGGCGAGGGCGCTCGTGACGATCGGACTGCTCGGGAGTTTCACCACGTTCAGCACGTTCAGCTACGAGACGGTGGCGCTCCTGGAGGATGGGGAGTGGGCTCGAGCGGCGCTGTACGCCGTTGGCAGCCTGCTCCTGGGCCTCGCGGCCGTGTACGCGGGCCTCGTGGCCGCCACGCTCGTGCTGCACGCCAGGGGGTGACCATGCCGCACCGATTCGAGGGCGAGCGCACGCTCATGCGGATCTTCATCGGCGAAAGCGATCGCTGCGCGGACGGGCCGCACCGCGGGAAGCCGCTCTACGAGGCGCTGGTCGCGCTGTTGCGCGAGCGGGGGTTCGCCGGCGCGACGGTCCTGCGCGGCATCACCGGCTTCGGCGCGAGCGCGAAGGTGCACACGGACAAGGTGCTGCGCCTTTCGCTCGACCTGCCGATCGTCCTCGAGGTGGTCGAGACCGAAGAGAAGATCCGCCAAGTGATGCCAGAGCTCGATCGGATGATCGGCGGCGGTTTGATCACGCTCGAGCGGGCGCACGTAATCCTCTATCGCCCAGCCGATCCGGCCGAGGACGGCGGCGTGGAGCGGCGCACGGAGGGAATGGAGCCCGGCCAGCGGTGACCGGCGGCCGCGATCTGCGGCGCCCGGAAGTCGCGGCTGACGGCGAGCCTGAATACGCAACCGGCCATTCGAGCTTCGAATTCGTGACCTAAACGCGCACAACGACGGCCGCTATCATCAATCGAACGGTGACCACGCGATGTGAGGAGACGCGTATGGCGGAACTACCCCCCTACCCCGGCGCACCACGCTGGGTGAAGGTCTTCGGGACGATCGTGTTGGTCCTGGTGCTGCTGTTTGTCATGATGAAGGTCGCTGGCATCGGCGGTCGCCACGGCCCCGGTCGCCACCTGCAGTCCGGCGACGTCGGTGGTCAGACAGCGCCCTCCAGCGTCACAGACGAGCAGGCGCCGTCCGGCGGTCTCGGTGGCCACACACCGCCCGAGGGTGGCCACTGATGGCCATGCCGCCGCGCCTCCGCAAGTTCGCGCTCACCGTCCATCTCACGTCCTCCGTCGGCTGGATCGGCGCAGCTGTCGCCTACCTGGCGCTCGGCATCTCCGCCGTGGCCAGCCAGGAGGCTCAGACGATGCGTGCCGCCTGGATCGCGATGGAGTTGACCGGCTGGCTCGTCATCGTACCGTTGGCCCTCGCCGCGCTGCTGACCGGACTCATCATGGCCCTGGGCACCCGTGGGGTTTGTTCCGGCACTATTGGGTTCTGACCAGCCTCGCGCTCACGATCCTTTCTACTGCAGTCCTGCTGCTGCATATGCCGACCGTAAGCGCTCTGGCCGACGTGGCGCGCGACGCGGACGCCGCCAATCTCAGCGCGCTTGGGGGCGACCTCCTCCACCCCGGACTCGGCCTCGTGGTGTTGCTGGTGATCACGGTGCTCAACGTGTACAAGCCGCGGGGCATGACGCGGTACGGCTGGCGAAAGCAGCACGAGTCGCAGCCGTGGATCCTTGGGTTTCCAAGGCAAGGGGCAGCAGTCGAGTTGACGGTCACCTCCTGGCGCCGCTGCATCTAGAGCGCGCGAAAGCTTTTCGCCGATCCGAAGTCGCAGCTGCGTGACTCCCGGGCCGCTGGCCAGCTCCGCGTCGAGCGTTCGTAGCCTCGTCTCGGCCTGCGCGACGGCCGTCTTCGCGTCGCGGTACTCGTAGCCGTGCGACGGCGGTGCTGCGGAGGTAGTCGCCGCTCGCATGCGCCAGCTCCGCTGCCGGAAAGTAGCAAGGCCCCACAACGGAAACCGTTGCAGGGCCTCACATTCACCTCAGTCGGGACGGCGGGATTTGAACCCGCGACCCCCTGAACCCCATTCAGGTGCGCTACCGGGCTGCGCTACGTCCCGTAAACAGTGAAATCTAGCGCGATCGGGGCGTCGGCTCAACTACGGAGGTGGGAGCGCGTGACGTCGCGGGATCCGCTGCCTGGTCGGGCTGCTCCTGCTGCGTCACCTCCGCCAGCCGTCCCGTCAGGTACGCGCGCTCGGCGGGGCTGGTGCACAGCTCGAGGGCGCGGCGGTAGCTGAGCGCGGCCTCGGCGGCGCGACCCTGGCGCACGAGCAGCTCGGCGCGCGAGGCGGCGAGCAGGTGGTAGCCGGGCAGCTCGCCGCGCGCCTCGAGGCCGTCGATGAGCACGAGGCCGGCGGCGGGACCGGCCGCCATGCCGATGGCCACGGCGTGGTTCAGCTCGACGACGGGCGTGGGCTGCAGCCGCAGCAGCAGCGCGTAGAGCGCGGCGATCTGCGGCCAGTCGGTCAGGTCGGCCGTGGGCGCCTCGACGTGCAGCGCGGCAATCGCGGCCTGGATCTGGTACGGCCCGACGCGGCCGCGGCGCAGCGCGCTCTCGACCAGCGCCCGGCCCTCCTCGATCAGGTCGCGGTCCCAGAGGCTGCGGTCCTGCAGCTCGAGCGTGATCAGCGCACCGTCCTCGCCCGTGCGCGCGCGCCTGCGCGCGTCGTGCAGCAGCATGAGCGCGAGCAGCCCTTCGACGGCGGCCGTGGCGGGCAGCAGCTCCTCGAGCAGCCGGCCGAGGCGGACGGCCTCGGCGCAGAGATCATCGCGGATCAGGCGGGCGTCGCCCGTGGATGCGTAGCCCTCGTTGAAGACGAGGTAGATCACGGACAGCACCGCGTCGAGCCGCGCGGGCAGGTCCGCCCGCGCCGGCACGCGGAACGGGATCTCGGCCTCCCGGATCTTGTGCTTCGCGCGCGTGAGCCGCTGCGCCATGGTCGCTTCGGTCGACAGGAACGCGCGCGCGATCTCGCGCGTGGTGAGGCCGGCGACCATGCGCAGCGTGAGCGCGACCTGCGACTCGAGCGAGAGCGCGGGATGGCAGCAGGTGAAGAGCAGCCGCAGCCGGTCGTCGTGCGGCGCGCCATCCTCGCCAGGCAGGGTGACCGGTTGTTCGAGCGACGTCGCCTCGGCGGCGGCGAGGCGTTCGAGCGCCTCGCTGCGGCGGCGGAACGTGCGGGCGCGGCGCACGATGTCGATCGCGCGGTTGCGTGCGGTCCTCGTGATCCAGGCGCCGGGGCGCGGCGGCACGCCGTCGCTCGGCCAGCGGCGCAGTGCCGCGGCGAACGCCTCCTGCAGCGCATCCTCGGCGATGGCGAAGTCGCCGGTCAGGCGGATGAGCACGGCGAGGATCTGGGAGCGCTCGCGACGGAAGACACGCTCCAGAGTATCGCGCGCGGCGTCGTCGCCAACGGGCGCCGCGTCCACAGATCCTCGACCGTTCTCGTGATCGCGCATGAGCCGGCCTACTGCTCGCCGAACTCCATGATCGGCCGCACCTCGACGGGGCCGCGGCCGGCGCTCGGGATCTGGGCGGCCCATTTCAGCGCCTCGTCCAGGTCCTTGCAGTCGACCATGTAGAACCCGCCGAGCTGCTCCTTGGTCTCGGCGAACGGGCCGTCAGTGGTCAGGGTTTTGCCGCCGTTGACGCGCACGGTCGTGGCGGTCGCGGTCGGCTGCAACGCCTCGCCGCCGAGGTAGCAGCCGGATGCCTTCAGCCGCTCGGTGTAGTCGAACCACTTCGACAGCTCGCCCTCGTCCTGCGGCGGTCGCCTCGTTCTCGTAGATCAGGATCAGGTAGCGCATGGGTGCCTCCGGTGTTCGGGTCGGAGCCGCGGCTGGTCCGCGGCTTCAGGATACCTACGAACGAGGCCGGACGGAATCGACATCGGGACGGGGCGAGCGTTGACGGCTTCGGGCGTGGCGCGCGCCGTGCGGTTGGTCTTCGAGCATTCGGATCGTCGAAGGAGACCATCAATGAAGCGCATTCTGGTCACCCTGGGCGCGCTCGTCATCCTCGCCGGCTGCGGCGACTCACCCGCGGCGCCGTCGGCGCTGCCGGGTATGATGACCATCACCTTCGATGACGGGTGGTCGAGCGCGTACACGCGGGGCTTGCCGACACTGCGTGCCCACGGGTTGCGGGGCAACATCGCGGTGGTGACGGACTACGTCGACCTGGGCTTCGAGGGTTTCATGAACCTGCCGCAACTGCAGGCAGTGCATCAGGCCGGGTGGTCGATCGTGAGTCATACGGTAGGGCATCCGAACCTCACGCTGATCACGGCGAGCGAGCTCGAGCGCGAGCTGACCGCGAGCAAGAGCTGGATCGAAAGCAAGGGGTTCAACGGGAGCTCCGTTTTCGTCGTGCCCTATCACGCGTTCGGCGACCGCGAGCTGGCCGCCATCCGCCAGCACTACTCGGCGGCTCGGATCGCCAACGCGAGCTTCTACGTCCCTTCACGATTCGAGGAATGGCCGCCCGATGACCCGCACGGCCTGACAGCGATCGAGGCGGAGTTCGCGCCCTTCACGACAGAGGCCGGACGTGCGGCGCTCGAGCAGCAGATCGCGACCGCGCTGACCGATGGCAAATTCGTGGACGTTCTCTTCCACGACATCGAGGCCGAGGACTTCGCGGCATTCCAGCAGACGGTCGCCATGCTGGCTCAATTCGAGCACAGAATCCGCCCCTACCACGAGCTGTTCCCCTAGCGTTCAGGGGTGGCTCACGGGTCGTCCCCCGGCCCGAGGATGAGCGATATCGTCCGTGCCGCGCCCGCGTCGAGATAGGGCACGGAGACCCGGGCAGTGCCGGTGTCCGCGGCGAGCAGATCAGCGTTGGCGCGAACCACGGCACGCCCGGGGGGCAGCGTGACCCGGACCACGGCTCCCCAGATCGGCAGCGCCGAGCGGTTGCGAACGGTCAGGTCCAGCCGGTTCGTACGGGGCGCTCGCACTACGGCTTTCAGCGATGCCCGCGCCTTCCACCAGTCGGCAACGGCCGAGCCGGGGGCGACCCACACCGTGGTGTCGTTCGCGAAGCTGCGGGCGAGCCGCGCGAGCAGCGGGACGTGCTCGGGCCGGCCGAGCAGGCGGGAATGGTAGCTCAGCGTGTACAGGCCGCCGAGTGCGCGGACGTGCGCGAATTCGTCGCTGAGGCTGCGCTCTGCCGATTCCGTATCACGTGCGAAGCCCGGATCGCGGGCGAGGTCATCGGTCGCGATCCGCGGGACCAGAACCAGCGTGTCGCGGCCGATGGGCAGCAGTTCCGGAGCCACGCTGCGCCAGTCGTTGGCGCCGAGCAGATAGCTGCCGCCAGCCGCGAGCCAGCCCGCCATCGTGGCCCGATCGAACTGCTCCTCGGGCGGACGCAGCCCGGCAACCGGCCGGCCGATCAGAGCCGTCATCTCCCGCTGCGTCGTCTGCAGCCGAGCGCGCTGCTCGTCCGCAGGACGTCCTCCGAGCATGCCGTGGTACTCGGTGTGGCTCGAGACCTCGCCCCTCGAGCGCAGCGATTCGACGAGCTGGCGGTGTTCGGCGGCACCGCGGGAGGCGATGAAGAAGGTCGCCGGAATTCCGATCGCGCTCAGCGAGTCGGCGGCGTGGTGCGCGTCCGCGAACGGCTCCTCGGTCTCCTGCGCGAGCACGACCGCGGCGCGGCGTCCGTGCGGCCACGGCTCAGCGGCGGCCAGCGGGAGTGCCGCCGCCCAGGCCACCGAGTTGCGCACCAGTAGCGCCGTAATCGCGCGGTTCCACGGCGCGTCGACCACGTCGCGCAGCTCGAAGCCCCAGTAGACGACGCGCGCGCCGCGATAGGCATGGCGGGTCATAGCAGCATCCAGCAGCGGGCTGCCGTCGGCGGGAGCCGGGCGCAGATCGTAGCGGCTGTAGATCGCATCACGCGTTGCGCCGCGCAGCGCGATCTGGCCCGCGGGGTGAGCGGCGACCCGCGCGCCGGGCGGCACATCCAGCGACAGCGGCCCGCCATACGGAACCGCGATGTAGACGGCCGAGCGGTCGCGGAGCTCCTGCGCGCGCGAAGCGCCGGTCAACGAGACGAGCAGGCCGTAGCCGAGCGGCCGGCAACCGGCATCGTGGATGCCTACGGCTCCGGTCACGAGGAGCCCCTGCCCGCGCGCGCCGGCGCGCTCGATCGCCTCCCGGGTCGCTACACTCAGGCAGGGTGATGCAGGAATCACGAGCACGCGGGCGCTCGCCGCGCGCCGCAGCTCGGCGGGCGAGACGATCGATACCTCGGCACCGATCTCGGCGAGCGCATCGCGCCAGGCGCGCACGATCGTGTCGAGCGTTGCGGGCGCCGGGTAGAAGTCTGCCGCCGACGCGTCGCGGATGACCGCAACCCGCAGCCGGGTCGGGAGCTGCGGCGACGCCAGCAGCGACGGCATCGCGAGGACAACGCTCGAGCCCGAGAAACGCTCGGGTTCCGGTCCGGCAGCGAGTCGTGTCTGCCGAAGCATGAGCCCAGCGGAGATCGCGAGCACCAGCGCCGCCGGCAGCCCCCAAGCGAGCAGCGTGACCCGCGCAGCGCTCATGGCGGCTCCGTCCCGCCACGGTCGCGTTCCAGCTCCTCCGGGGGGATCCGGACGAACCATGGCGAGCCGCCATCCGCTATGGTCTGCTCGGCGCGCGGGCGCCGGGTTTCGCGAAGCTTGTACGCGACATAGCTGCCGATCGCCATGATGATCGTGACCAGGAATCCGACCAGAATGATCGTCGCCAGCAGCGCATCGACAGTCATCGTTTCAGATCCTTCCCGCGCGCGCCAGCTTACCCCACGTCATCCGCACGTTAGCGCCCTCCTCGATGGTCGCGAAGAGCTTGGCGACATCGATCATCGAGATGAACAGGATGCGGTAGATGAGCGCGTACGGCACGAGGCGGAGATCCTCCTCTTCCATGGCGACCGTGTACAGCGCCGCCGCGACGTCGAGCATGGTAAGCAGGACGAACCACGAGACCACCGCCGGTGCGGCACCCGCGCTGAGCGCGGCGAGGACGAATATGAGATTCGCGAGAATGTTCACCACGGGCCAGATCAAGGCCTCGAATAGCATCGCGAGCACTGAGGCCCAGATCGCCAGCCCGCCCCTGGGTGCAACAATCCACGCGCCCCGCTTGCGCATTGCTTGCAGGATGCCGCGCGTCCACCGGTAGCGCTGCTGGATGAGATCGAGGAGCGACTCGGGCGCCTCCGTCCAGGCGATCGCCCGCTCCTCGTAGACGATGTGCCAGCCGCCGGTCAGGATTTTGAGCGTGAGATCCGCATCCTCTGCGTAGGTATCCTGGTCGTAACCGCCGACGGCGAGCAGCACATCGCGGCGAAAGACCCCGATCGGGCCAGGAATGATGTTGACGACGCGCAAAAACCCTTGCGCCCGGCGAACCAGGTTCAATCCCTCGATGTATTCCAAGGCCTGGAGTCGTGTCCAGACGTTGTTGCGGTTCACGACCTTGACGTTGCCACCGACCGCAGCGACCCGCTCGTCGCTGAAATGGGCAATCGCGTGGCGCAGTGTACCGCGATCGAGGCGCGAGTCGCCGTCCATGCAGAGCACGTATGGGGTCTGCGCCAGCGCGATGCCGAGGTTCAACGCACTGGCCTTGCCGCCATTGCTCTTGCCCACGACTCGCACGGTGGTCGCGCCGTAGCGGCCTTCGAACCGCTGCGCCAGCTCGCGCGTACGATCCGTGGAGCCGTCGTCGATGACCAGCACATCGAATGCATCGTATTCCAGCGCGAGCAGGCTCTCGAGCGCCGGCACGATCACCGCTTCTTCGTTGTACACCGGCACGATGACCGTGACGCCGGGCTGTGGTCCGCGACCTTCGGCGGTGGTCTCGCGACTCTCGATGTGGTGCAGGTATCCGAGCCACAGCAGCAGCACGTAACGCAGGATCAGCAGGACCAGGAACGCGAACAGCAGCGGCACCGCCACACGCAGAGCCGGACTCGTCGGGTCCGTGGCGAACAGCGTCGGGCCGATCAGTGCTGCCGCACCCACCACCACGAGCAGCAACGAAGCGGCGACGGCGAGCAGAAAGCGCATGCGCATGGTGGCTATGGCACGATCTGAACGGTGATCGTGCCATCGCTGCGCCGGTAGCGGCTCACCTGTCCGAACCGATAGCTGGCCGCGACCGCCCAGCCTTCCCGGCGGTACCCGATTTCGCCGGCCAAACTGGCCTGGAGCCGAGCACTCGCCGCTTCACGCCGAACGACCGGACGCCGCAGGAACGGTGATTCTTCCGCCAGCGCAACGCCGATGAGTCCCTGTGCCGCGTACGAGAAGCCGTGAAACCGCCGCTTGGTGAGCTCGACGCCGACGGCGTTCGCCAGGTACTCCTCGGGATCCCAGTACAGCCGACTGCGCGCGGCATACGCGATACTGCTGCCGGCGTACACCGCGGCGAGACTCGGCGCAACAGGGTAGCGTGCGAGGAGCGTGAACGCGGAGCGGCTGTTGCCATCGCTGATATCGGCTCGCTGCCAGGTGATCCCGGCGTCGGCCGGACCGAGCGGCCCGCCGACCGAGACCGTCAGCGTCCGCTCGCGCAGCGGCCCGCTCTCGGGATCATCGGGCAACAGCGAAGCGACAGTCAGCAGGGTCGGATAGGCAGGTCCCGTAGCGAGCTCGACCGCGGCGGCCCATGCCTGGTAGCCGCCGAGCAGCAGCGCGCCCGCCGTCGGCATCACGTTTGTGCCCTCGTGCAGCACCGCACCGCCGCTGACCTCCAGCGCGCCGAGGAGCGGGCCATCCGTGACGAACCGGGAGACCGCCGCCTGCGCCGCCAGCCCCGAGCTCGACAGCGCGCCATCGACGCTGGCCTCCCGCAGGTGACGGTATTCCAGGGCTGCGGTGCCGTTGAAGGCCGGCCGTGATGCGAACGTCCACTGCGCGCCGGTTCGTATGTAGTCGATGCCGGCGTTGTCGCGCAGCGCCGAGAGCCGCACCCTCCCGCCGGCGGCCTGCGCAGGCAGCTCGACACCGAGCGGTGCTGGGCGCTCAGCGCGCGCGAGCTGCGCGAAGGCGGCGCTCACACGGCGATCCCGCGGGCGCAGCGAGCGTGCACCCGCGTACGCGCTGCGTGCCTGCGCGAACTCCAGCCGCCAGCGGTGTACGTCGCCCAACAGCAGGAACGCTGGCAGAGTGGGCGCAATGGCGAGCGACGCGCGCAGGTCGGCTTCGGCGCTGGCGAGATCCCCGCGCATGATGTGAATGCGCGCGCGATCGACCAGCACGTCCGGCGCCGGGGTAATGGAGAGAATCGTATCCGTCTGCGCGAGCGCCGCCGTGAGCTGGCCGTCGGCGGCGAGCAGGTTTGCCAGGGCGTGCCGGATCCCAACGTCCGCGGGCCGTCTCGCAACGTGCCAGCGGAGCACGGCGGCGCCGCGCGCGTGCTCGTTCGCCGCCGTATGCGCGTCGGCGGCTTCGCGTATGAGGTCGGACGTCGCTCGCGTCGCGAGCAGCGTGTCATAGTGGGCCAGCGCGCCGGATGGCCGGCCTTCACGCATGAGAGCGCGCGCGAGAGCGAGACGGTACGGCGTGTAGCGGTGGCTCTCGGCAAGCCATGCCGCGGCCTGCCGCGCGCTCGGCGTGATGTTCGCCCGCACCGAACGGAGCAGGCCGCGGATCGTGCTGTCGTTGGGCCGCCACGCCGCCAGCAGGCGCAGGTGCGCTTCTGCCTCGCGGTAGCGCTCGTCCCAGGCCAGCGCTCGCGCCAGCCCGAGTCGGTACGCGACGTTGTGTTCGTCAGTCGCGAGCAGACGCTGATACTCGTCAGCCGCCTCGGCATGGCTGCCCGCGTTCAGGAGAACGGCGGCGAGCTCGGCTCGGACGGCGACCGAGCGCGGCGGCGCAACGGGCGTTCCGAGAAGACGGTGCGTACAACCGGCGGGCACGACTATGATGAGCGCACCCACGCTGACGCGTGCGAGAATCCGCAGTGCCGCGCTCATGGGCCCGGCGCGCTCACCTTGCACCCCGCTCCTCGAGCGCGAGCAACTGACGATAGCGCGCAACTGCGCCCTGAGTGCGACCCGCCTCGTTGAGCAGACGCGCGAGCGAGAGCAAGGCGGCACGATCTCCAGGATGCGCCGCAACCCAGCGCTCCAGCTCGGCAATCGCGCGGCCACGCTCGCCGCGCTGCGTGTAGCGAAACACCCGGTCCTCCAGCGCCTGCCGAGGACTGCGGCGGCCATCGCCACGGGCGCGTAGCTCGGCGAACGTGTACGACGGTGCATTGCGCTCGCGCCAGTCGCGGTCCTCAGCGGCGAAGGGCTCGTAGTCCGCTGCGCTGGCGGGAGCGAAGCGCGCGGCTCGCTGCGTCCAGTCCGGGGCCAGCGCGTCCGACACCGGGGATGGAGCGGCAATGAGAGACGCCTGGCTTATCCGTCCATATGCCAAGAGGGCACCGACAGTCAGGGCCACCACGGCGAGCGCGAAGAGAACCGGGTATCGGAGCTGCACCATTACGAAGCCGAGACCTCCCGGACCCGTGGGATCGGCGAATCCTCGGAGGCAGAGCCGCGCAGAACGTGCTCTTCGAGCGGCTCGAGCCGTGGGACCTCGACAATCCCGAGAGCTGGCGCGATCACGAACCGCAGCGGCAGACGGGGTACCGCAGCGAGGCGAGCGCGCAGGACGCTCATCGCGTGTCCGCCTTCTGCATCACGTGACAACCATACGACCGTCGCCGCGCTCTCCAGTACCGGGTCGAGCCGCCGGTCCTCGCCCCCCGCCAGCGGCCCCGGATAGGTGAGCAGCGTTGTTGCGCCAATGTCCTCGAGCAATCGCACAATAGCGGCGATGCCGGTGCCGGAGTGTGAGCCGTCCGCGAGAAACGGGGAGATCGGGTCAATGACGACCCGCGCTGGCGCGGTCCGCCCCCCGATCATGCGCCGCAGTTCATCGGTTACGCGTTCGAGTGACGGAAGGTATGCGAAGCGCCGCGAGAACTGCGGCCCGAAACGAAGCGCGATCAGACGACCGTCGTGGACAGGCGTCGCGATGTCGATCCCGAGATAGGCCGCGTGGAAGCTCAGCTCCGCGGGGCGGTCCAGTGTGAGGATCGCGGCCGTTTCACCGGTCTCGAGCCCGGCGGCGAGAAAGTGGAGACAGGCCGACGTCTTGCCCGTACCCACGCCGCCCGTGAGAAGGTGGATCCGACCGTCGGCGACTCCGCCCAACTGCGCATCCAGCGGAGCGATCCCACTGCGCATCATTGGCCACAGCCAAATATGATCATGATCTCGGGAGCGGAGTCGGTCGTAACGCGGTCCGATCGCTCTCGATACTGTCGGCAGCGGCCGGGCCCCGCTGCGCGTGGCATGTGGCTTGCCAACAGCCGTTTCTCGTCTTCGTGGACCTCAATTCATGTGCCACCTCTTGCGGCGCCGGATCACTGCGCTCCACCTGCTCCTGCTCGGCGTCATCGGCGGCAGCGGCATCGCTTGCGCCGCAGCAGAACAGCGTCCGCAATTCTGGGCCTTTACCGGGCCCTGGGATCCGCGGAGCGATAGCAGCGTCAGCGCACACGGAACGAAGCTCGATGCGGTGATCAGCGGCTGGATCACGATCGATAGTCTGACCGGCCAGCCCGTCCTGCCGTCACCGTATCCGGACACGGTGCGTCCTCGAGAAGGTGCAGTTCGCCGGCTGGCGATCGTGACCAGCTGGCATGGTGATCGGTTCCACCGCGCGCCGATCGAGCTGCTGGCACGCGATGCCCAGGCGCTGGGCAGCGCGGCTGGTGGGCTCGCGGCTTACGCGGCCGCGCAGCGTTACGATGGACTCGTCTTCGATTTCGAGACGCTCGAGGCCGCCGATCTCGAGGCGCACGTCGAAGTGCTGCGCGCGCTGGCGGACTCCGCACGGGCGATCGGTGTCGGCACCATCGCCGTCGCGATTCCGGCCACCGACACCGCGGCCTACCCGGTGCGGCCGCTGCTGGCGATTGCAGACGCACTCATCGTGATGCTCTACGATCAGCACTGGCTCAGCTCGGGGCCGGGGCCGATCGCCTCGCCCGCATGGGTGCAGCACTGGCTGAACCGACGCATCGCAGAAGCCGGCCCGGAACGCCTCATCGCAGGGCTGCCGTTGTACGGCTACCGCTGGCAAGCGCGCCAGCCGACCGAACCCGTCACCTTCAGTGAAGCGGCGGCGTACGCCGAAGGTACGGGTGTGCCGCTGCGACGGGACTCCGCGTCTCGTACGCTTCGCTCGGTCGCGCCGGACGGCGCCGAGACCTGGGTCACGGACGCTGCGCTGCTGCGCGTGCTCGTCGACGCAGCGCGAAAGGCCGGCGTTCATCGCTTCGCGCTGTGGCGGCTGGGTCAGGAGGACCCCGCGATCTGGGGCACGGTGATCCGGTAGCAGGCGGTCGTCGGCTTCACCGAGCGTGCATACGGCGAGAAGCTGACGTTCGAGCACGCGTAGCCCACCTTGACGTGCTGGCGGCGGCGTGGCCTATTCCATGGCCCTGCGCCACCCGAGCCCGGATTAACGCACGCTGAGCCCGACTCCGAAGCGGTCGATTCCGCGCCGCGCTCGCCGGTGTATCCGTGCCGGCGCTCGCGCGGGCGTTCTCGTGGGGATCGTCCTGCTCGCGGCCTGCCGGATCGCGGAGACGCCGCAGGGCGAGCGCCGGGTCGGTGCGCTCGGACTCGGCCTGGATGGCTCTCTGCCGCTCGAGCGCTTCCGCACCATCGATCTGACGCACCCCTTCGACGCACGGACCGTCTACTGGCCGACGGCCCCGTCCGGCTTCGAGCTGGACACGCTGGCCGCGGGCGAGACGCCGAGCGGCTGGTACGCCGCGAACGCCTTCGCCGCGCCGGAGCACGGCGGCACGCACCTCGATGCGCCGGTCCATTTCTATCGGCGGGGCAGCGCGGTGGACGAGCTGCCGCTCGAGCGTCTGATCGGGCCCGGCGTGGTCATCGACATCTCCGAGCAGGCGGGCGCCGACCCGGATTACGTGCTGACGCGCGCCGACGTGCTGGCCTGGGAGGAGGAGCACGGGCGCATCGAGGAAGGCGCGATCGTGATGCTGCGTACCGGCTGGGCGCGCTTCTGGCCCGACGCCGAGCGCTACCTGGGCGTGCGGCAGGACGCCGACTCGCTCGAGCTGCACTTCCCGAGCTACGGCGCGGACGCGGCGCGACTGCTGGTCGAGGAGCGTGGCGTTGCGGCGCTCGGTGGCGACGTCGCCTCGATCGACGCGGGTAGCTCGACGACCTTCGAGGTGCACCGCATTGCCGCCGCTGCCGGCGTGCCGGGGCTGGAGAACCTCGCTTCACTCGGCGGACTGCCGCCGACCGGCTTCACGGTCATCGCGCTGCCGATGAAGATCGCGGGCGGCACCGGTGCGCCGGTGCGCGCGATCGCGCTCGTGCCCGACACGGGCCGATGAGCGCATCACCCCGCCAGCGCATCGACACAGCTGCATCCTGGGCGCGGACGGTCGGCTACTCACGGGCACTGCGCGTCGGCGACCGCATCGAGGTGGCCGGCACGGCGGCGGTCGGTGTGGATGGCGCCATTGCCCACCCGGATGACGTCTACGGCCAGGCGAAGCGCTGCCTCGAGATCATCATCGACGCGCTGCAGCAGCTCGGTGGGGGCGCCGAGCACGTCGTGCGCACGCGAGTGTACCTGACCGACGCCGCACACTGGCAGGCCGTCGGCCGGGCGCACGGCGAGGTATTCGGGGCGACGCGTCCCGTGACGTCGTTCGTCGTCGTCGCCGGGCTCATCGATCCGGCGATGCTCGTCGAGATCGAGGCGGAGGCGGTGCTGTGACGCACAACGGGATCGGGGCGGGGTCATGATCGCGGTGGTGTTGAAGGAGCGTGCGGTAGCGGAACAGCGGGTCGCGATCGTGCCGGACGCGGTCGCGCGGCTGACGGAACAGGGGGTGGAGGTGCGGGTCGAGTCCGGCGCCGGCCAGGATGCCGGCTTTGGCGACGTCGCCTATCGAGACGCCGGTGCACGCGTCGAGTCCGCCGGCGCGGCCGCGCTCGCCGCGGAGGCGGACATCCTGCTGTGCGTCCAGCCGCCGCCAGCGGAACTACTCGCCGGCGCGCGCCGCGGTGCCGCGCTGATCGGACTGCTCCGCCCGCTCGACTCACCCGAGCTGGTACGCGACCTGGCCGGCCGCGGCATCAGCGCGCTGGCCATGGAGCTCGTGCCGCGCATGACGCGCGCGCAGCGCATGGACGCGCTGTCCTCGCAGGCGACGGTGGCCGGATACCGGGCCGTGCTGGTCGCCGCGACTGCGATCGGCAAGTTCTTCCCGATGCTCATGACGGCGGCCGGCACCATCGCGCCGGCGCGCGTGCTCGTGCTCGGCGCCGGCGTCGCCGGGCTGCAGGCGATCGCGACGGCGCGTCGGCTGGGCGCCGTCGTCCATGCGTTCGACATCCGTCCGGCCGTCAAGGAACAGGTCGAGAGTCTGGGTGCGACGTTCGTCGGCCTGCAGCTCGAGGAGGCCGAGACCGCCGGCGGCTACGCCAAGGAGGTGAGCGAGGACGTGCACCGGCGCGAGCAGGAGCTGCTGGCCAAGCACGTGGCCGAGTCCGATGTCGTGATCACGACCGCACTCGTGCCCGGCAAGCGCGCGCCCGTGCTGGTCACGCGTGCGATGGTCGAGGCCATGCGGCCCGGCTCGGTCATCATCGATCTGGCGGCCGAAGCCGGCGGCAACACGGAAGTCACGCCGGAGGAGGGACAGGCCGACCACGGCGGCGTGACGATCGTCGCGCTCACGAACGCGGCGGCCGGGCTGCCGCAGCACGCCAGCCAGATGTACTCGCGCAACGTGACCGAGCTGCTGCTGCACCTCACCGGCGAGGGCGGCACGCTGAACATCGACCCGGGCGATGAGATCACGCGCGAGTGTCTGATCACGCACGGCGGCGACGTCGTGCACCCGAGACTGAAGCCGGGTCGATGACGGCGGCGGCCGCGCGCCGTGGGCGTCCGCTCCCCGATCCCGATCCCGATCCCGAGTTGAGCCCATGGAATCACTGCTGATCGGCATCTACGTCTTCGTGCTCGCCATGTTCGTCGGCTTCGAGGTGATCACGAAGGTGCCGACGATCCTGCACACACCGCTGATGTCCGGCTCGAACGCGATCTCCGGCATCGCCATCATCGGCGCGCTACTGGTCGCCGGCCGCTCGACCGACCTGGTCGGCAACACGCTGGGCGTGGTCGCCGTCGCGTTTGCCATGATCAACGTGGTCGGCGGCTTCCTGGTCACCGACCGCATGCTGCAGATGTTCAGGAAGAAGGGCGACGGTGGGCGCGGGGGCGGGGGCGCGGCCACGCCGGAGGGCAGGCGATGACGTCGCGCGAGCTGGTCATCGCGATCGCGTACCTGATCGCGTCGGTCCTCTTCATTGTCGGACTCAAGCGACTCAGCTCGCCGGCCACTGCGCGCTCGGGCAACCTGCTGGGCGCTGCCGGCATGCTGCTGGCCATGGTGGTCACGCTGCTCGACCGGCAGATCGTCACGGTCGGCGCGATCATGCTGGGCCTCGGCATCGGCATCGTGGTGGGGCTGGCGGCCGCGCGGCTGGTCAAGATGACGGCCATGCCGCAGATGGTCGCGATCTTCAACGGTTTCGGCGGCGGCGCGTCCGCACTGGTCGCGGCCGCCGAGTATATCCAGTTGCCGGCGGGCGGCGCCGCGGTCGACCTCACTCTCAGCATCGTGCTGAGCGTGCTGATCGGGTCGGTCACCTTTTCCGGCAGCCTGGTCGCGTTCGCGAAGCTGCAGGAGCTGGTCAGCGGCCGGGCGCTCACCTACCCGCTGCAGAAGACGAGCAACGCGCTGTTCTTCGCGGCGCTCGTCGTGGTGGCCGCGCTGCTGACGATCGGCGAGCACAGCGAGCCGCTGTTCATTGCGCTCGCCATCGCATCGCTCGTGCTCGGCGTGCTGCTGGTGATCCCGATCGGCGGCGCGGACATGCCGGTCGTGATCTCGCTGCTGAACTCCTACTCCGGGCTGGCGGCGGCGGCGGCCGGCTTCGTGCTGAGCAACAACGTGCTGATCATTGCCGGCGCACTCGTTGGCGCGTCCGGGCTGATCCTGACGCGGATCATGTGCACGGCGATGAACCGCTCGCTGAGGAACGTGCTGTTCGGTGCGTTCGGCGCTACGCCGCAGCTCGCGCCTGGCGTGGCCGGCGGCGACGGCCTGGTCGCGCGGGACGTGACGCACGAGGACGCCGCCGTGCTGATGGCGTACTCGCGGACCGTCATCGTGGTGCCCGGCTACGGCCTCGCCGTGGCGCAGGCGCAGCATCAGGTCCGCGAGCTGTCCGAGCTGCTGGAAAAGCGCGGCGTCGATGTGAAGTACGCGATCCACCCGGTCGCCGGCCGGATGCCCGGCCACATGAACGTGCTGCTCGCCGAAGCGAACGTGCCCTACCCGAAGCTGTTCGAGATGGAGCGCATCAACCCGGATTTCCCACGCACCGACGTTGCGCTCGTGGTCGGCGCGAACGACGTGGTCAATCCGGACGCGCGCAACAACGCAGGCTCACCGATCTACGGCATGCCGATCCTGAACGTCGACCAGGCGCAGCACGTGATCGTGCTGAAGCGGAGCATGAATCCGGGCTTCGCGGGGATCGACAATCCACTGTTCTACAACGAGAACACGCGCATGCTGTTCGGCGACGCGCGTGATTCGTTGACCAAGCTGGTCACAGAGCTCAAGCAGGTGCAGTAGCGCTCAGCGGTGCAGGTAGCGCAGGAAGAAGTCGGAGGCGAGGTTCGCGACGCGCTCGAGCGTACCGCGCTCCTCGAAGAGGTGCGACGCGCCGTGAACGACCTCGAGCCGTTTCTCGCCGGCCAGCTGCTCGAGCGCCCTGAGGTTCAGCTCGATGACGGGCGCGTCGAGGCTACCGACGATCAGTAACGTCGGCGCGCGCACGCGCGCGAGGGCGTCGCCTGCCAGGTCGGGACGGCCGCCACGCGAGACCACCGCCCTGACGCGATCGGGCCGCTCGGCGGCGGCCACGAG
>JBOHRE010000064.1:0-18785 GCA_050732635.1 Longimicrobiales bacterium
GGTCGGGCGGAATCGGCCTGGCGAGCGCGCGAGCGCTGGCGGCCGCCGGCGCGAATCTGGTGTTGATCGCGCGCGGCGAGGAACGGCTGCGCGCGGCCGCCGAGTCGGTCGGTGCCCGCGCCGTGACCGCCGATGTGACAACCGAAGAGGGCGTCGAGCGGGTCGCGGCGGCCGTACGCGAGGCCGGTGCAGCCGCACCGGACCTGCTGGTCAACGCGGCCGGCTCCTTCGCGCTCGCGCCACTGGCCGAGACCGACATCGCAGTGTTCGATGCCCAGCTCCGCGCGAACCTGCGCGGGCCGTTTCTCCTGATGCGTCGATTCCTGGCCGGCATGCTGGCGAGAGGATCCGGTCACATCATCAGCATCGGCTCCGTGGCAGGGCGGCGCGCGTTCCCGGCAAATGGGGCGTATGCCGCATCAAAGTTCGGGCTGCGCGGCCTGCATGCGGTGCTGGCCGAGGAGCTGCGCGGCACCGGTGTGCGCGCGACACTGGTCGAGCCTGCGGCGACCGATACACCGCTCTGGGAGCCGATTGACACGACTGCACCGGGCCTGCCGTCGCGCGCGGAGATGCTCGCAGCGACCGCGGTCGCCGACGCGGTGCTGTACGTCGCGACGCGGCCGGCGGGCGTCGCCATCCCAAACCTGCTGGTCGAGCGCGGCTGAGATGTACCTCATCAATGTGCGGGCGCACTACGACAGCGCGCACGGCCTGCGCAGCTATCGCGGCAAGCCGGAGCCCATCCACGGCCATCATTGGCGTGTGGAGGTCGGCCTGGCCACGCGCGAGCTGGGCGAGGGCGGCATTGCCTTCGATTTCGTCGAGGTCGAGCAATACCTCCAGGGCCTGGTTCGGCAGATCGACCACCGAAATCTGAACGAGACCGAGCCCTTCGATCGACTCGAGCCGTCGGCGGAGAATCAGGCGCGCTGGTTCTACGACGAGCTGAAGCGGCGGCTGCCGCAGGCTCTGGGGACGTCGCTCGTCTACGTGCGGGTCTGGGAGACACCAGATCAATGGGCGGAGTACCGCGACGATTGACGCGGCGCGGCCGGCCGCTGTCGCTCAGCGCAGCACGAAGTCCAGGCCCTCGACGAAATCGCCGTACTCCGTGACGCTCACGCTGAAGCGTTGCGCCCTGGGCGTTGCGGCCAGCTCGAGCAAAGCGAGCTGGCCGCTGTCGATCACGGCCTCGTAGTCGCCCGGTGGCAGCCCCATGTAGTAGTAGCTCCCATCGGAGAACGTGGATGCTGTCTCGTCGCTGCCACCGCTGAGATTGCGAATCCTGATGCGCAGGCCGCCGACCGGACGCGCGGTGGGACCATCCTGGCGGGTTACGCGTCCCTCCACGACGCCGCCGACGTAGAAGGGCACATCGATCTGCTTGAAGCCGTTCGGGTCCACGATGAACGAGAACGAATCGAAGCGCGGGACCCATAACGGATTCGGGATCACGCCCTCATCGATCTCTGCGCTGTACTGGTTGTACGCCATCAGATCGCTGGTGCGGAGCGTGCCATCGTCGGCGAGTCGGGCGGCGAGGGCTTGCCGGAAGCGCACGGCATCGCCGGTAATGAGCGGCTCATCGGCATCCCAGCGGCCGTTGCCGTCACGGTCGAGAAAGAGGCGAATCGCGGCGCCACCGCTGCCGAGCCACTCGCGCCCGGACGGCACGATCGTGCGCGTGCGTGGATCGTAGCCGATCGCGCC
Source organism: Longimicrobiales bacterium (assembly GCA_050732635.1). GTDB lineage: Bacteria > Gemmatimonadota > Gemmatimonadetes > Longimicrobiales > RSA9 > JBOHRE01. Next base: position 1,714 of record JBOHRE010000064.1, read on the forward strand.
GCGGACCGAGCTGGTCATGAGCGTCTGGGCGCCGTGCCGCTGGGCGCCGACACTGCTGCGTACGCCCGGCCCGTCGTAGAAGTAGCGGACCTCGAAGCGCCACGCGTCGGCGAGGCCATCGCGTTCGACGGCCAGCGACAGCCGGCCGGACGTGGTCAGGTTGCGCGCGAGGTCGACGCGCGTCCGACTCAGGCCGCCCTGCCGCAGGTCGTAGCTGAGGCGCGCCTGAAGCAAACCGCCACGCAGGCCTTCGAGCCACACGGGCGGATTCAGCACGTGGTACAGCACACCGCCCGTGAGCTCCTCGCTCAGCGTGTACGTCTGCCCCCCGTCGATCAGCCCCGCATGCAGGTAGCCGACCGACGGCTTCAGCAACGGCAGATTCAGGATCGCGTCCGCGCTGCCGCTGTAGGCCGTCAACTCATTCCCGTACCGCTGCCCGTCGGCAGTCACCCGAAACGTGAACGAGCGAGTCCCGAGCTGGGTGGGTGCGAACAGCCGCAGTGCAGCATGATGTCGCAGGGCGGTCGGCTGGTACACGCTGCGCGTCGGGTAGAATGCGTAGCTGACGCCGTAGCTGCTCTGCAGGCCGGAAAGCTCGGCATCGGCTCGCCAGAAGTTGCCCGGCGCCAGCTCGGTGGCAGCGACCAGGTTCCGCCAACGCGTGGCGGCGCCGACGAACAGTGCGCGGTGCCCGGCGCCGATCGAATCGGTGTAATCGACGCCGCCGCGCAGGGTCAGCCGCTCGCGCAGGCCATAGGCGAGGTGTGCCTGAACCAGCGACCGGCCGGCGAGCGCCGTCCGACCCGCGCTCAGCCGATAGTCGAGCTGCGCCGGCGGCACGAAGAAGAACGGCACCTGCAGGCGGCGCTGCTCGCTGCGACGCTCGCCGCCGGGGCCGTAGTAGCGCAGTGTGATTAGCGAGGTCCCGTAGGTCAGCGGCAGTGAAAAGCGGAAGCTGCCATCGGCATCGACGCGGGTGAAGCCGAGCAGTTGCTCACCGATGTACAGCTCGACCTCCCAGCCGGGCTCAGCGGTGCCGAACAGGGTATGCGAGCCGAGCATGGCGCGCAGGCGGAGCGGCTCGTTCGACACATCGACGCCGTAATACTCGAGTGGCCGGAGACCGGAGGAGACCATGCGACCGATGCTCAACTGGTTCAGCAGCCGGTCCCGTTCCGTGAACACGTAGCGCCAGCGCAGATCGGCATCGACGAGCTGCGTGCCCAACGCGTCCCGCGTTCCGAGCAGGCGGCCGTGCGCATCGCCGCCCAGCACTTCGGCGCCGCCACCCAGCTCCAGCGTCCATGCCGTCGCCGATTCCTGCGCGGCCGCCGACACGCCGTACTCCACCACACCGGGATAAAAGGCGTGCCGCTGGCGGTCGTAGCGCAGCGGCGCGTGCGGCTGAATCAGCGGCTCCGGCCGTGCCGACGTCCGCCGCCGCTCGAGCTCCGCCGCTTCGGCGATCGGCAACGGCTCGGTGGATTCGACGCGCACGATCAGATTCCTGAGATCGACGACAAACCGCAAACCGAATGACGATGCGAGCAGCGACGGCAGCACGAAGATGTCGAGGTCGCCCGTGATGATGGCATCCGTATCGAAACGGACGACGCGCTCGCCGACCGTTGCACGGCCGGCCACGGCGTCGATGCGGTACGCAAGGCGCGGCTCACGCCCCCACTCGCCGGTGATGCGTTGCACCCGCGGATCGAGGTCGTAGTTGATGCCGAGGGCCCCGAACAGAGCGCCGACCGGCAGGTAGATCGAATCCTGGTGGAAACGAGCCGTGACGACCGTGTTGACCAGATCGGCATAGCGGAGCGAGAGGTAGGCCTCGTCCGTGTCCTCGATGGCCACGCGTTCCTGCGCGCGGAGCCCCGCCGCGCTGAGCAGAGAGAGCGCGAGGCCGACGGCGGCGAGCCCTCTGCAGTCCATCGAGAGGGGCCCGCTTAGGGCGTCACCCGGAAGCCGACGCGGCGAGTGACCGGTGGGAAATCGATCCGCTCAGCCGGCGGAATATCGGCCCGTTCCGGGCTGAGCGTGACTTCCGCGGAGTACTCGCCAGCAGGCAATGCGCTGCGGTCCAGTGCGAACGTGTAGATGCCGTCAAAGTAAACCGCGATGCCCTGGCGGCCTTCGCCGACCGTGCGGCCGCCCGCGTCGACAACGCGCAGCGACAGCATGGCGAACAGCGGCGCGCTGCCCTCACGCCGAACCGGCACCAGGAACGCGGCCTGCGCCGAATCGATGCGCACCGTGGGCTCGCCAATTCCCGCTACGGCCGCGATCTCGCCCTGTCGGAACAGTACGGTCGTGATCTGCTCGAGGCGGAACACGATCTGGGCGGCCACGCCCTCCGCGAGCGAGTCGACGCGCGGCGCTCGAGGCGCCGACGTCGTCACCAAGCGGGTCCAGTAGACGCCGTCGGCCAGCTCGCGCTGCGGACGTACCGTGAGGCGCACCGTCTGCTGCTCGCCGGGTCCGAGCACGAACTGCCGCGGAAACGCGCGCAGCCAGGACGTCATGTCGTGTCGAGCGGCGCCCGGCAGCGTGTCGCCGTAGACCATGAAGCCATTGCCCAGCGAGTCCGTTAGCGGATAGCCGAAGCGGAAGTCGAGCGAGACCTCCTGCGCCCAGAGCACCCGGCGCACCCCGGTTTCGGCTCGCGTTTCGCGAGCCGCTGGCGATTTGCCAGCCGCCGCTGCCGCCGTTTGCGATACCGCCGACCGCCGCGCGCGTGCGCGGCAGCCCCGGGCCCCGGCCGGCCTGCAGGCAACGCGCGGCAGGCGCGAATCGACCCGACCACCGAGTGGGAGGCAGTTTACAGCGGCGGGCCCGGTTGCTTATCTTCGCGGAGGTGACCGAAGTGCCGCGGCGACCCCTCCCCCGATCGCCGCGGGCCGCTCGCGCCCGACCGGGCGCCTCCCCCGCGCGGCAGGCCTCTCTCGATTCGAGCAGGAGCGAGCCATGCCCAGAACGCCGCTGCCGGCCCTGATCCCGGCTCTCGTATGCGCCCTGCTGGTCCCGGAAGCCGTGCAGGCGCAGCGCCCGTACGCGTTCAGCCCGTACGTCGCGCGCGATGGCGCCCTGCCTGAAGCGCCGCTGATCGCGGGCGTCGCTGGGACGCATTTCACGGGGATGTTCGGCGCGCGGGTGGGTGGCGGCGTGGAGCTGGGACGGGTCACGGGTAACGCCGATGCGGCGGCCGATCCCCGCTCCGGCAGCGCCTGGGCGGTGGACGCGGACCTGCTCATCGCGCCACTGCGGCTGAGCCTGCTGCGCGGATCGCTGGGCACACTCGAGCCGTACGCGTTCGTCGGTCTGGGCATCCATGGCGCGCACACGGATCTCGGCGCCGAGGTCGTGCCGGTGTGGAGCTACGGCGTCGCGGCGAGCAAACGGCTGGCCTCGTGGCTCACACTGGACGCCGAAGCACGCTACCGGATGCCGCACGAGTCGGATCCGCTGGCGCTGCCGGCGGGCTTCCAAGGCGGCTGGGAGCAGCGCATCGGCCTGTCGGTGCAGGTCGGCTCGGCGCGCCGGCCACAGCCGGTGCTCGCCCGGCGCACCAGCACCCGTCTGCCGCCTCGCTTCGAGCGTCGCGACGAGCCGTTGGCCACGCCGCTCGTGGCCCGCACGCTGATCGACGCAGAAGCCTACCTGGGCACGCCGTACGTCTGGGGCGGCAGCTCGCCGGCCACCGGCTTCGACTGCTCCGGCTTCGTGCAGTTCGTCTACGAGCGCAACGGCGTCGCCCTGCCGCGTACATCCCGCCAGATGGCCTATGCCGGCGAGCCCGTCGGTCCCGATGTCTACGCGCTCGTGCCCGGCGACCTGCTGCTGTTCGCGGGCAACGGCGCGACCATCGATCACGTCGCGATCTACGCCGGCGAAGGCCGCATCATCCACTCCTCACGCAGCGGCGGCGGCGTGCGCTACGACGACCTCTACAGCCAGCGCGGCCGCTGGTTCGCCGAGCATCTGGTCGCAGCACGCCGCGTGGCCGCCGGCGGCGCGAAGCTGGCCGGCGATGGCACCCTGCTCGGCATCCCCGCCTTCGACCGCTACGACACCGGCGACGAGGCGCCCATCAGGAACTGAGCTGGTTGGTGGTTCCTGGTTGGTGGTTGATCGTCGATCGGAGCCGGTCCTAGCGCCGGCGTCTTTCGGCGCCCACAATCCACGACCAGCCACCAACTACCAACCACCAACCATGAACCAGACGTGATCGAGCAGCCCGCGCACGGCTGGGTCGAGGTCATCACGGGTGTGATGTTCTCGGGCAAGTCGGAGGAACTGATCCGCCGCATCCGCCGCGCGATCCTGGCGCGCCGAGCCGTGCAGGTCTTCAAGAGCCACCTGGACGGGCGTTATGGCGGCGTGCAGAGCGTGAGCTCTCACGACGGCCGCATCTTCGACTCCGAGCCGATCGGCTCGTCGACCGAGCTGATGGAGCGCGTACGTGCCGACACGCAGGTGGTCGGCATCGACGAGGTCCAGTTCCTCGATGCTGGCATCGTCGGCGTCGCCAACACACTCGCCGATCGGGGGCTGCGTGTGATCCTGACCGGCACCGACATGGACTTCCGCGGCGCGCCGTTCGGTCCGATTCCGGCGCTGCTCGCGATCGCCGAGAAGGTCGACAAGCTGCACGCGATCTGCGTGCGCTGCGGACAGCCGGCCACGCGCAACCAGCGACTGATCGACGGCTCGCCCGCGCCGGCCGAAGGCCCCACCATCCAGGTCGGCGGACTGGAGAGCTACGAGGCGCGCTGCCGTGCCTGCCACGAGGTGCCCTCGTTGCTGCGGGCGCAGATCTCGCTCGTCGACTAGCGCTCCCCTCCATGCCGCCGCGTCCCATCGTCGAGTCGGGCGCCGTCGTGGTGCTGCGGCTGTACGACATCGCCAACGAGATCGACCTCGCACGCGCGCAGACGCTCGCGGCCGGCGAAAAGGAGCGCGCCGGCGGAACCTCGCGGGCGACGTCGCCCGAGCCCGCCATCGAGGCGGTCGGCCGGGCGCAGCTCACGCGCGCCGAGCCCAAGGCCATGACCTTCGGCACGCCGCCGGTGCAGCTCGGGCTCGGCACCGTGACGCTGCCGTTCGAGGGCACGGCGCGGCCGGCCGAGGCCGCCGCCAAGCTGTACGACTTCGGCGTGCTCTCCCTCGCGCTCCGCTTCCCGGTCACGGACCTGGGATGGGACGAGTTCGTGGCACTCAACACGGCGCTCGATCGTGCGGCCGCGGCGCCCGCGGCCGCGACCGTGTGGAGCGCGCTGCTCGAGCACATGCGCGGCATCGTGGCCGACGCGCTCGTGCGTCCCTCCCGCTCCGCGCTCGAGGAGGACTACCTGCTCACCATCGTGAACCGGTGGGAGCGGCCGCGCACGGCCGAAGAGGTGCTGCGCGAGTGCGACGTCGCCGCGCTGCTCGCCTCGGATTCCGCAGCGCTCGCAGCGAGTGCCAGGGACGATCTGCTGCGCCACCGGTTCTCGTACTACGCGACCGATCTGGTCGTGCTGAGCTGGGACCATGCATTCCTGGTCGAGCCCACCGGCGAGAGCGATGTCGCCGACGTGCTCGAGGTCGCCAACGCCCAGCTGCTCGAGCTGCTGTACTACGACGCGCTGCTCGATGCCGAGCTGCCGCGCATGTACGACCGCGTCGACGAGGCACGGCACCGCCTCCGCAGCCTGATGCGGCGCCGCTATGCGGATCTCGCGCGCGAGCTGTATACCCTGGTCGCAGAAGTCACGCAGGTCACCGAGAAGGTCGACAATGCACTCAAGGTCGTCGAGGACGTCTATCTGGCGCGTGTCTACACGGCGGCGCTCGAGCTCTTCCGCGTGCCCGCCTGGGCCGCTGCGGTCGAGCGCAAGCTCGAGATCGTGCGCGATACTTACAGCGCGCTGTACGATGAGGGCACGGCCTCGCGTGCCGAGCTGCTCGAGCTGACCATCGTGCTGCTGATCCTGTTCGAGATCATCATGGCGTTCGTACGCTAGAGGCCGCCGTTCCTGCCTCGGCGCGGGCACAGGTTTCGGCCCGGGCGAGCAGCAGCTCGCGCTCGCGCGTGTTGCGCGTGAGCGCTGCGGCGCGCTCGAACTCGGCCCGCGCTTCGGTGTTGCGGCCCAGTTTCGCGAGCAGATCGCCGCGTACGCTCGGCAGCAGGTGATAGCGCTCGAGCGCGGGCTCGCCTCTCAGCGCATCGACGAGCCGGAGGCCGGCAGCCGGCCCGAACGCCATCGCGTGCGCGACCGCGCGATTCAGCTCGACGACGGGCGAGGGCGCGAGCTGCGCGAGCGCGTCGTACAGCGCGGCACTGCGCGTCCAGTCCGTTTCCGCCGCGGTCCGCGCTCGCGCATGACAGGCTGCAATCGCGGCCTGTAGTGCGTAGGGGCCGAGCGCACCGCTGAGCATCTCGGCCCGCTCGAGCGCCGCGAGGCCGCGGCGGATCAGCAGCTGATCCCAGCGGGCGCGGTCCTGGTCGAGCAGCAGAACGGGCTCGCCGCCCGCGCCGACTCGCGCGCGCAGGCGCGACGCCTGGATCTCCATCAGCGCGACGAGGCCGTGGACCTCCGGCTCCTCGGGCTCCAGCTCGGCCAGGATCCGGCCGAGACGCAGCGCATCCTCGCAGAGCGCGGGTCGCACCCAGTCGTCACCGGCGGTCGCGGAGTAGCCCTCGTTGAAGATGAGATAGATCACCTCGAGCACCGATGACAGCCGGGCCGCCAGCTCGGCGCCGCGAGGCACCTCGAACGGAACGCGCGCCTCGGCCAGCGTCCGCTTCGCGCGGACGATCCGCTGCGCGACGGTCGCGACTGGAACCAGGAACGCGCGCGCGATCTCGTCGGTGGTGAGGCCGCCGAGCAGCCGCAGTGTGAGAGCGACCCGCGCCTCCGTCGACAGCATCGGATGGCAGGCCGTGAACACGAGCCGCAGCAGATCGTCGCCGACGGGATCGTCGATCACGGCATCGAGATCCGCGGCGCTGCTCTCCTGCTGCGCCTTCAGCTCGTGCCCGAGCTGCTCGTGCTTCCGCTCCAGGCGCTCGCTGCGGCGCAGGTGATCGATCGCGCGGCGCTTCGCCGCGGCCATCAGCCAGGCGCCCGGGTTGTCCGGCACACCGGACGCGGGCCAGCGCTCGAGCGCGGCGACCAGTGCGTCCTGCGCGAAGTCCTCGGCCAGCCCGATGTCGCCGACCATGCGCGCGACGCCAGCGATGATCCGGGCCGACTCGATCCTCCAGACCGCGGCGATCGCGCCGTGCGTCTCGGCAGCCACGCCCGCTACTCCAGGACCGCCTGCCGTACGTCCCGCACCGCGCGCAGCCGTCGCAGCCGGCCCAGCACGTCCTCGCCGACGCGGCCGTCGACGCTGATCGCCGCCAGCGCCTCGCCGCCCTGCTCGACGCGCGCCTGATGGTACTCGGCGATGTTCACGCCGGCGTCGCCCAGGACCGTGCCGACCCGACCGATCACGCCAGGCACGTCGCGGTTGCGCAGCACGAGCAGCGTGCCGCGCGGCACGACGTCGACGTGGAACTCGTCGATGCGGACGACGCGCGGGAACCCTTCACCGAGCAGCGCGCCGGCGAGGCGCGTCTCCTGATCACCGCCCAGCAGCGCCACCTCGACGTACTCGGCGTAGTCGCCGTGCGCGCCGCTGTGCATGCGACGCACCTCGATGCCGCGCTGCTCGACGAGGTGCGCAGCGTTGACCCAGTTCGACGAGCCGCGACCCAGCACGGCATTGAGGAAGCCGACCAGCGCCGCGGATGCGAGCGGGCGCAGGGCCGCGTCATCGTCGCCCGCGTAACGGATCTCGATCTCATCGATGCCACCGGTCTGCAGCGCCGCGGCGAGCACTGCCAGGCGCTCGGCGAGGTCGAGCAGCGGCCGCAGCCGTCGCATCTCCTCGCCGCCGATGGCCGGCGCGTTGACAGCGCGTGAATAGTCGGCTTCGACCAGCGCGGCGCGTACGGCTTCGGCGATCTCGCGGGCCACGTTCTCCTGCGCCTCGGTCGTCGCCGCGCCCAGGTGCGGCGTGAGCACGACGTTGGGCAGTGAGCGCAGCGGGTGATCGGCCGGCAGCGGCTCATCGGCGAAGACGTCCAGCGCGGCGCCGGCAATGCGGCGCTCGCGCAGCGCCTCCACCAGTGCGGACTCATCGATTACGCCGCCGCGCGCTGCATTGACGATGAAGGCGGTGGGCTTCATGAGCGCGAGCCGGTCGGCGCCGATCAGGCCTGCCGTCGCCGCGGTCAGTGGCACGTGCAGCGAGAGCACATCGGAGCGGCCGAGCACGTCCTCGAGCGAGGCGAGTCCGATCGCCAGCGACTTGGCGCGCTCCGGGCTGAGGAACGGATCGTAGGCGATGACGTCCATGCCGAATGCCTGCGCGCGCCGCGCAACCTCGCCGCCAATGCGCCCGGCGCCCACCAGCCCGAGCGTCTTGCCGTACAGCTCCGAGCCCTTGAACGCGTTGCGGTCCCATTCGCCGCTGCGCATCGAGCGGTCCGCCGCCGTCACGCTGCGCACCAGCGCGAGCAGCAGGGCCATGGTCAGCTCGGCGGCGGAAACCGTGTTGCCGGAGGGCGCGTTCAGCACTGCAATGCCGCGTTCCGTGGCCGCGGCGACATCGATGTTGTCGACCCCGACGCCCGCGCGCCCGATCACCTTGAGCCGGGTGGCGCGGGTGAGCGCCTCGCGGGTGATCGTCGTCGAGCTACGGACGATGACGGCGTCGATGTCGGCAAGCGCATCAGCCAGCGCCGGGCCGCTCAGGCCGGTGCGATGCACGAGCTCGAACGCGGGCTCCGCGGCCAGCGGACGCAACGCGTCCTCCGCCATCCTGTCGGCGATCATGACCCGGTAGCTGGCGGCGGGCCGGCTCGATCCGACCGCGTCCCGCGCGCTGCGCGTGGCCGGCATCAGGCGAACGGCTGGGTGCGCCGCGCGCCGCCGGGCGTCGTGCCTGCCTCGGCCCCGGGGCCTTGCTCGAACACGTCCGTCAGTGCGTCCAGCAGCGCGCCGACGCCGGCTACCGTGTGCTCACCCATGTGGCCGATGCGGAATGTGCTGTCGCGCAGCTTGCCGTAGCCGCTTGCGATGTCGAAACCCTGACCTTTCGCGGCAGCGACCACCCCAGGGCCGGTCCACCCTTCAGGGCAGCGGATCGTCGTGACCGTGGGCGAGCGGTACCCTTCCGGCGCCAGGATGGACAGCTCGTGGCCGCGGTCGCGCATGGCGGCCACCCAGCCGTAGGTGGCTTGGGCCATGGCCAGGTGCCGCTTCCACCGATTCTCGATCCCTTCCTCCAGCATCAGCTCGAGCTGCCGGTCCAACGCGAACAGCAGCGAAATAGCGGGCGTGTTCGGCGTCTGGTTCTTGAGGATGTTCCGCTCGTACTCGATGAAGTCGAAGTAGATGCCGCGGCTTCGCTGCTTCGCCGCGCGCTCCAGCACATTTACCTGGGCGACGCCGAAGGCGAGACCCGGTGGCAGGGCGAATGATTTCTGCGAGCCGGTCAGCACGAAGTCGAGCTGCCAGCGATCAGTCAGCACCGGTGCGCCCGACAGGCCGGAGACGCTGTCGATCAGCACCACGATGTCGCCCGCTTCGTGCGCGACGCGGGCGAGCTCGTTGATCGGGTTCAGAGCGCCCGTCGATGTCTCCGAGTGGCAGATGGTCACGGTGTCGAAGTCGTCCCCGGCCAGCGCTTCCTCCAGCATCTCGGGTGTATGCGCCTCGCCCCATTCCAGCGCGAGCGCTTCGACGTGCAAGCCATTGGCTTCGGCGATCTTCATGAAGCGCTCGCTGAACGCGCCGTTCGTCAGCGACAGCACTCGCCGAATTGCGCCGTTCCGCACGCCCGCCTCCATCATGCCCGTGCCGGACGCCGGCGCGACGTACACCGGCCGTTCCGTCTGAAACACCTTCTGGAGGCGCGGCTGGATGCGTCCCATCAACTCTTCCATCTCGGGCACGCGGTGTCCGATCATGGGACGGAGCATCGCCTCCAGGACCTCGCGCCGCACCTCGGTGGGCCCCGGTAGAAAGAACCGGCTAGTCGGTAGGCTCGACATGTCTGCCTGCGTTTGTGAAATCGGATCGCCAACACTCGACGCGCGGCAAATTGCCCGCGCGTGCACCTCCGGTGCAAGCCCGTGTGCGGTTGCCTGTCACGATGCAGCGGCCCACCTTGGCGCCGATGACGGCATTGCGAGGCATGGCATGCGCCCTGTCACTGCTGGTCGCCAGCCCGGCGGCTGCGTTCGCACAGACACCGCCACCGGACAGCGCGGCCGACACGGCCCGGGCCGTGCCAGCGCCGGCGGAGGCCGGTCAGCCGGCGGCCGAAGCGCAGGAGGCAGAGCCGCCACCGGACAGCTGGCGCTTCACGCTCGACTTCGCGATGAGCGCGGCCAGCGGCAACGAGAACCTGACAGTGCTCACGTCCGCGCTGAAGATCGTGCACCTGGTGACCGACGACTACGAGCTCGAGTTCGGCAGCGACATCCGCTACGGCCGGAGCGAGGGCGAGGAGGTCGCCCGCAACCTGCGCGCGCAACTAAAGTTCGATTTCCAGCCGGAGTCCGAGTTCTCGCCGTTCGTGTTCGCCAGCGGCGAACGCGACCCGTTCCGCAAGCTCGACCTGCGGGCCAACGCCGGCGCCGGCGCTCGATATCGGCTCTGGCGCGCCAGCGAAGGCCAGGAGCTATCGCTGAGTTTGGCCGCACTCTACAGCTATGAGAACCATCGACTGACCGGGGCGCCGGCCGATGCCGGTATCGCGCCCTTTGCGCAGGAGGCACGCACGAGCTGGCGGCTGAAGCTGCTGAAGCTGACCGGTGACGGAGTGCAGGTCGAGAACGCGACATTCTATCAGCCGCGCTGGAATCACTACGCCGATTATCGGCTGGAGTCGGCGTCCGCCGTGCGGATGCTGGTGACCGATTGGATCGCACTTAGCTTCGGTTACGCGTACCAGCGCGATACGACACCGTTGCCGGACGTGCGCCGCGATGACCACCTCATGCGGGCCGGTGTGACGCTGCAGTGGTGAGGGCGCGGCTACAGCTCGAGGGCCGCCTCGATGCCGCAGTAGCGCTCGTCGGTGCGGAAGAACTCACCGATCATCGACGGCCCGTCATAGCAGCGCGCGAGCAGCCGCGCCACGCGGCCGCCGAGTCGACCGCCGAGGCCCAGGATCGCCGAAAGCTGCGGCTGCCAGTCCGTGCGATCCGACGCCTGCAGGTCGACACCGGCCAGCAGCGCCGCGGCACCGGCCGCCCAGCGCTTCCACGACAGCTCCGTGCCCGCCTGAACCGACAGCCGATCGTGGTACGAGAACCGGATCAGCTGACCGTCTCGCTCTTCCAGGATGTACGAGTTCGTACGCAAATTCACCGCGCCGCCACCGTACACACGCACTGAGCCTGCGGGTCGGTATGCCGCCAAGAGGTCCACCGCCTCGTAGCTGAACTCGGTGCGCGCCGCGCCCTGCGCCTGCAGCTCGTCGCCCATGTGCGAGCTGCGATGAACGAGACGCAGGCGTGCGCCGAGCGGGCCGTGCGCCAGCGCGAGCGGCACGCCCACATACCAGTCGTTGGCGACCTCGTCACGACTCGACTGCTCGACCCGGAAGCGCGCGAAGACGCCGACCAGCGCGCCCAGCGTCGCGCCACCGCCAGGCCAGCGCGCGAGCTCGAAGACGGGTACGCTCGTGCCGATGCCGACCGCGCCCTGCAGGTCGGCGTCCAGATTCGCGCCGGGTTCGCCGAGCTGGAACGCGGGCCGCTCCGCCGGAGCCGCGGTGCGCGCGAACAGGTCGGTCGCGATCAGCGCAGCGGAGTAGCGTGGCTCGGTCGGATCGGCGAGCAGCGGCGGGAAGTGCCTCGCGCTGGGGAACCAGCGGCCACTGGGCGATTGCGCGAGCGCCGGCACAGCCAGCAACGATGGCAACAGCGCGAGCGCGACGCAGCACGCTGCGCGTCGCGCCGGCTGCGGCCGACGGCGATCATCCACGAAGGCGGTCAGAAGAATCGATGGCCGGACGCAGAGCGCCCGGCCATCGTGGAGTGCAGTGCTAACGGCGAGAGCGCTTGGTGGACTTCCTCGCGCGCTTCCGGGCGCCACCCTTCCGCGCCGTCTTGCGGCCCTTCTTGGCGCCGCCCTTCCTCGCCGTCTTGCGGCCCCTCTTGGCGCCGCCCTTCCGCGCTGTCTTGCGGCCCTTCTTGGCGCCACCCTTGCGCGCCGTCTTGCGGCCCTTCTTGGCGCCACCCTTCCTCGCCGTCTTGCGGCCCTTCTTGGCGCCAGCCTTCCTCGCCGTCTTGCGGCCCTTCTTGGCGCCGGCCCTGCGGGTCGCCTTGCGTCCCTTCCTGGCGCCGCCCTTCCGCGCCGTCTTGCGAGCCTTCTTGGCGCCGCCCCTCTTCGCCGCCTTGCGGGCTTTCTTGGCGCCGCCCTTCTTCGCCGCCTTGCGGCCCTTGCTCGCCGCGCGCGCCTTGCGGGCCTTCCTCGCCTTCTTTGGCGCGGCCGCCTTCGGCGCCGCCGCCTGCTTCGGCGCCGCCGCCTTCGGCTTCGCCGCGGGACGACTCGTCGTCGCGGCCTGGCCGCTTTCCCGCGCGGGTTGTGCAGGGGTGCTCGGCTTCGGCTGCGGCGGCAGACTCTCCCAGTAACCAGCGTCCATGAGAAGCTCCTTGAGGCGCGCGGGCCGTGCGTTCAGCGAGGTCTTGACCAGCTCCCGCGCATAGCTGATCCGCTCGTCATCGGAAAGCTTCTCCACTACCGCGATCGGCGCACCATACCGCAGGAGTAACCGCTTCGCGTCCCGGGCGACCGTATCGTCCATGATCGTGACTCCCCCGTCAGGATGGTACGAGCAGTTAAATGTAGACCGGCGCGTCATGAACGCAACGATTATTTTTGCATCGTGCGTGCGGCGTGAGCCGTTTCACGGCCGCTCGCGGCGTGCTCGGGCGCACGCGCTGGTCGCGAGATGGTGGCCGAAAACCTGCAAGCGGAGCCGCGCATGGTGCGCAGATCGTGGAGACGGAGCGCGTTGCGCCGGCCGGCGTACCGGCCGCGGCGGCGGCGGCAGTTCGGGATCAGTGCGCTGCTGGCGTTGTTGGTCATCGCCGGCGCCGTGGTCGCGGTCGGCATGCTGAGCCGGCGGGCGGGCGGTGAGCAGGCCGAAGCGCTGGCCGCATACGTGCGCGCCAACGCCGTCGAGCCGTCTGCGTTGATAGCGCGGCTCGGCGCCTCGCGGCGGCTTTTGTTCCTCAGTGACATCGCCGGCGCCGTCGCGCCCAAGCGCATGGCTGTCGAAGCAATCGCCGCCCTGGCACAGGGGCCCGGCCTCGATGTCGTCGTGCTCGAGGTCCCCGTAGACCTCCAGTCGGTGATCGAGCGCTACCTGAACACCGAGCCGGAGGATGCGGCGATGCTGCTGGCCGCCCCCGGCCTGCTGCGTCAGCACGCGGGCGCCAGCCAAGCCTACCTCGAGATCTACCGCACCGTCTGGCGCGAGAACCAGCGAGTCGGCGCGCACCGGCGCATCCGCATCCTGGCTGCGGACCGGGCGGACTGGCCGCCCGCCGGCGCGCTGTCGCCGCGCGCGGCCGCAGAGCTGTTCGCGCAGCGCGACTCGGCGATGGCGGAGCGGCTCGAACAGGCCGTGCTCGATGTGGCGCCTCGCTCGCGGGCGCTGCTCTTCCTGAGCGGCTTCCACGCGCTGCGCGGCGGCCACGGCGAGCTGCGTGCTGGTGGTGGCGAGCCGATCCGTGTGCGCTGGCTCGCCTCGCGGCTCGCCGCGACCTACCCCGCCGAGGTCGCGACGATCCTGATCGATGTCGGCGCCGCGCCGACCACGGGCGGCGCCGTCGCCGACTACGTCGGCACGCGCGCCTACGAGCTGCTGCACAGCCACTTGGGCGGGGTGCCGCCGCGCGCGGTGCGCGTCGGCAGTGCCTTCGACTTCATGCGCGAGCCGATCATCACCCGCGCCAGCGCGGGGCTCGATTTCGAGCTGGCGCCCGGCAATCTGCGGCTGGGCGACGTCGCCGACGGGTACATCTATCACGCCGGAGGCTGAGGTGCCTACGCTGCTCCTGCGTGTCGATGGCATCGACGGACCGAATGCGGAGGCCACCATCCAGTCGCTGCTCGAGCGGCTGCCGGGTGTCTACGCGGCCCAGGCGAGCGCGGCTCACGGCCGCGTCGAACTCGACTACGAGGATGATGAGGTCGGTATCGACGAGATCCTGGCCGTGCTGCGCCGCAGCGGCTACGCGGCGCGGCTCGGTGGCTAGCAGCGATCAACTGATGCGGCTCATGATCTCCGGCGTGTACAGCTCGGCCACCCAATCCCCGTAGCCATTGAACGGCAGTGTCTCGAGGCGCATACCCGTGCCGATCAGCTCTTCGGTCGCCTGCGACCAGCGCGGGTGCGGCACGGCGGGATTGACGTTCGAGTAGAAACCGTATTCGAGCGGCTGCATGTCGTTCCAGAGCGTGGGCGGCTGCTCTCTTGTCAGCTCGATCTTCACGATCGACTTGGGACTCTTGTAGCCGTATTTCCACGGCGTCACGATGCGGACCGGTGCGCCGTGCTGCTTCGGCATCGGCTCGCCGTAGATCCCGGTGACCACCAGCGTCAGCGGGTTCAGCGCCTCGTCCAGCCGCAGCGCCTCGTAGTAGGGCCACGGGTACCAGGTCTGCGTCCGCTGACCGACGGCCTGCTCGGGGCGCAGGAAGCTGACGAAGCGGACGTAGCGCGCCGCTGACAGCGGCTGCACCCGTGCCAGCAGTGCAGCCAGCGGGAAGCCGGTCCAGGGCACCGCCATCGACCAGGCTTCGACGCAGCGGTGCCGGTACAGGCGCTCCTCGAGGCCGATGCTCCGCTCCAGCTCGGCGACATCGAAGCTGCCCGGACGGTCGACCAGTCCGCCGACCTCGAGTGTCCACGGCCGCGCCTCGAAGTCCGACGTGAGCCGCCAGACCTCGTCCTTGGTCGTCGTGAACTCGTAGAAGTTGTTGTGCGTCGCCGCGACCACGCGGTCCGTGATCGGCCGGTCCAGCGTGTACGTCGCGTTGCGTTGCGCCGGGTACAGATCGGCGCTCGGCGTGGGTGGGATCGTTGCCAGCGGCCCCGCCGGCGGCGGCTTACGGGCGACGTCGCCCGTACCGTTCCTGGCGCAGCCGGCCAGCGCCGCAGTCGAGCCGGCGCCGAGCGAGACGCCCGCCGCTGTCAAACCGAGCCGCTTAAGGAACGCGCGCCGATCGAAGTACAGCTCGCGCGGCGTGGCCTCCGCCTCCCGGATCGTGTCCCACGGCCTGCGCTCGAGGATCCACATCCTCTTTCGCTCCGCTCTGGCTGCCTGCCCTCACCCCGCCTCGGTGTCCCGCTCGGCGTCCACGGCCGCGGGCTCCGGGCCCTGATCACGCGCTCGATCCCGGTCCCGCTTCTCCCGGATCGGCGGCACGTCCTGTACCCGTTCGGCTTCCTCGATGAGCTGGTCCAGCAGCTTCCGCATCTGGTGCCGGTTCATCATCGTCGCCAGGTGACCCACGAGGCCCACCGCGAGCGTGGCCCGCTCGGGCATGGTCAGCCGGTCGCGGATCTGGTGCATGATCTCGCGTATCGCGCCATGATTGAGGTTGGCCGACTCGGTGGTCCGCGAGCCCTGCGTCATGAGCTTGCCTCCGCGGTGTACCCTTCGTCCATGACCGCGCCGACCAGCTGGCGCGGCGTCGTGCGCGACGCATCGTAGCGGACCCGCGCGCGCCCGGCGCCCAGGTCCACCTCGGCGGACTCCACCCCGTCCACCGACCGCAGTGCCTGCGTCACCGAGCGCACGCAGTGCTCGCAGCTCATGCCCTGGACCTTCAACGTCGTCTCGGCCACGAATGCCTCGCTCGAGGTTTTGGGTGCACTGCGGGCGCCGACACCAGGGGGTGGTGCCCGCTGGTACCCGCGCCCCCGGAACAGATGCACTTGAACAACGTGCCCTGCGCGCCCCGCGTGACCAGATACGTGCCTAGCGAGTCGCCGGACTCCGTCAGCAGCACGCGCAGCGTCAGGCGCTCGCCGGTCAGCAGGCCTTCGTACCTCGCCTCGAGTGTGGGGTACGGCTCGCCGCCGAGCACCGGATGCTCGGAGGTATGCGTGCCCGAGGCGGTGAAACGGCCATCGGCACCGATCACGATCGGCTCATCCACGGTTCCCCGCGCACAGTCGTACTCGAGCGTGGCCCCGGTCGTCGTGACATCCATGGCCAGATGCTCGCCGCCCCAGCGCCCGGTGGGCAGCGGCCCGGCCGGACCCGCGCCGCACGCCGCACCGCTCAGCACTACCAGCACAAAGACAGCCCGATCGATCATTCGTCGGCTCCCGCGCAATCACACGGCCCTGCAGCTTATGCTACGGAGTGCCTCAGCCGCAACGAGTTGAGCACGACACTGATCGAGCTGAAGGCCATCGCCGCGCTCGCGATCACGGGCGAGAGCAGCACGCCGAACCACGGATAGAGTACGCCGGCGGCGATCGGGATTCCCAGCACGTTGTAGATCAGGGCCCAGAACAGGTTCTGGCGGATCACGCGGACTGTCCGCCGGGACAGCCGGAACGCCGTCGGCACGCCGCGCAGGTCGCCGCCGACCAGCGTGATGTCGGAGGCCTCCAGCGCCACGTCGCTGCCCGTCCCGATCGCGATGCCCACGCTCGCTCGCGCCAGCGCGGGCGCGTCATTGATGCCATCGCCCACCATCGCGACGGTGCGGCCCGCGCCGGCGAGCGTCTCGATGACGCGCGCCTTGTCAGCAGGCCGCACCTCCGCCATGACGCGATCGACGCCCACCCGCGCGGCGACCGCTTCGGCCACGCGCTGCACATCGCCGGTCAGCATGATGACGTCCAGCCCCAGCTCGCGCATGGCGGCGACCGCGGCCGGACTCGTCGACTTCACCCGGTCCGCGATCGCCAGCACACCGAGAACCACGCCATCGGCCGCCACATACACAGGCGTATGGGCGTCGGCCTCGAAGCGGCGTGCGGCGGCCGCGAGC
>JBOHRE010000065.1:0-18778 GCA_050732635.1 Longimicrobiales bacterium
CCACAGAACGCTCGGCGTCGCGCGGTGGCGGCGAGCAACCGCTCTCGGCGCCGGCCGCACGTGGCGGCGCGCGGGGCGTCGCGCCGCGCGCGCCGGAGCCGGACACCTCCCACTGATGGCCCCATCGGCGGCGCTCGGGCAAGGAGGTACCCCCATGCTCGGCGACCGCCGATCCGCCGCCTTCGACACACCCGCACCGCCGCCCCACTGGCGCACCTCGCGCGGCGCGCTGACGCTCGATCGACCGCGCATCTTAGGCATCCTGAACCTGACGCCGGATTCCTTCTGGGACGGCGGCCGCCACGCCCGGCTGGCCGGCGCAGTCGCGCATGTCGAGCAGATGATCGAGGACGGCGCGGATGTGATCGATGTGGGGGGCGAATCGACGCGTCCGGGGGCCGAGAGCGTCAGCGCGGAGGAGGAGATCGCGCGCGTCGTGCCGCTCATCGAGAGTGTTGCACGCCGCTGGCCCGACCTGCCGGTCTCGATCGACACGGTCAAGCTCGCGACGGCGCGCGCCGCGTTGGATGCCGGCGCGGCGGCGATCAATGACGTTTCCGGCCTGCGGCTGGCGCCCGAGCTCGCGTCGCTCGCGGCCGCGCGGGGCGCGGGCCTCGTGCTCATGCACTCGCGTGGCGATGTCGCCACCATGGCGCGCTATGAGCTTGCCGAGTACGGTGCCGATCCCGTCGGCGACATGGTGGAGGAGCTGCGCCGTGCGCGCGACCAGGCACGCGCGGCCGGCGTTGCTCACGACGCGCTGGCGCTGGATCCGGGACTCGGCTTCAGCAAACGAACGGAACACAGTGCGGCGGCGCTGCGTGAGCTCGGCCGCTTCACCGCACTCGGCCAACCGGTACTGGTGGGGCCCTCGCGCAAACGCTTCCTCGGCGAGCTGGCGGGCGGGCTCGACGCCACCGATCGCCTCGAGCCGACCCTCGCCGCCTGTGTCGTCGCGCTCGCCAATGGGGCTCGACTGTTTCGCGTCCACGACGTCCGCGAAGTGCGACGCGCGCTCGACACCGCCTACGGGATCTGGAGGCCCGCGTGAGCGAGTGGCTGCAGCGCTACGCATTCCTGCTGCCGGGCTGGAAGGACCTGATCCAGATCCTGCTCGTCGCGCTCGGCTTCTACTACATCCTGCGCCTGCTCGCGCGCACGCGCGCGATCCAGATGCTGTTCGGGCTCGTCCTCATTGCCGCAATCTACTTCATTGCGCGTCTGCTCAATTTCGAGCTGATGGTGTTTCTGATGGAGCGCCTGCTGCAGTACGGCGTGATCGCAGCGCTCATCGTCTTTCAGCCCGAGCTGCGCAGCGCGCTCGCCCGCCTCGGCCAGAGCCGCATGCTACGCATATTCAATCGGCTCGAGGAAACCGAGGTTGTCGAGGAGCTCATCGAGGCGGTCGAGCGGCTGTCGCGCGCGAAGATCGGTGCGATCATCGCGATCGGCCGCGAGATCGGTCTCGACGAGTACGCCGAAACCGGCACCGGCGTGCAGGCTCGCGTGTCCGCCGACATACTCGTGAGCATCTTCGCACCCTACGGCCCGCTGCATGATGGCGCCGTACTCATCGAAGGCGACAGCATCATTGCCGCCGGCGTGATCCTGCCGCTCACGCAGTACCCGGTTCAGGACCGGGGTCTCGGGACCCGCCACCGCGCGGCGCTCGGTCTTTCGGAGGAGACCGACGCGCTCGTGATCGTGGTGAGCGAGGAGAACGCCCAGGTCTCGATCGCCGAGCGCGGCCGGCTGCTACGCAACGCCTCCTCCGAGCGTCTGCGTGCGGCCATTGCCGGAGCCACCGCCCAGCCGGGCTGACGACGCCGCCCGCGCTCGTTGACACTCCCCGAAGCCGCCTCTAAGATTCCGGGATTCCTCGGCTCCAGGCGATTGCGGGCGTCCTGCGTCACTCTCAGCACAGGAGCGACACTTGCAAGGGAACGAGTACCGCTTACTCCAGCTGTTCGCCGACGGCGGCATTATGATGTACCCGCTGGTCCTGGCGTCGCTCGTTGCGCTGGGCGTGATCATCGCGAAGGGCTACACGCTCTGGGTGGCACACCGCAGGTCGCGCGAGCTGCTCGATCAGACGCAAAAGCTGGTGGACCAGGGGCGCGTCGAGGATGCGCTCCGGCTGGCGCAGGACACGCCGGGCCCGGTCGCGGCGATCCTGGAGTCGGGGCTGAGGCGGCTCTACGAGGAAGCGCACACGGGCCGCGACGTGGAGAAGGCGGTCAAGACGACCGGCTCGATCGAGCTGGGCTTCCTCGAGCGCGGTCTGGTGCTGCTGGCGACGATCGCGAACGTCGCGCCGCTCATGGGGTTCCTGGGCACGGTCGCGGGCATGATCTCCGCATTCGGCGCGATCGAGATCGCCGGCCAGGTCGAGGCCTCGCTGGTCGCAGGCGGCATCAAGATTGCCCTCATCACGACCGCGACGGGACTACTGATCGCCGTTCCCGTGAACGTGGCGTACAACTTCTTCGTCTCACGCATCGACAAGCTGATCGTCGAGATGGAGGAGGGGACGGCGGCCGTGCTGAACCTGATGTGGGCGCGCGAGGGCCGGCGCGCGGTGGCGCCCGCCGGCAGCGGCAGCATGACGCCGCCGCAGTCCTCGCGGAAGGTGGCGGACAGCCTGGAAGACACCGATCCGGACCGGCGTCCCGGGCCGGGTCTCGAACGACCGTAGTCGAGGAGCACAGCCATGGCGATCATCAAGAAGAAGAGCCGCGTCAGCGGCGAGATCCCGACGGCCTCGATGGCCGATATCGCGTTCCTGCTGCTGGTCTTCTTTCTCGTCACCACGGTGTTCGACGAGGAACGCGGGCTGCCGATCGTGCTGCCCGAGGCGCAGGAGGAGATCGAGGTGCCGCAGCGCAACATCCTGCACCTGGTCGTCCGGCCCGACGGCGTGGTCGAGGTCAAGCGCGGCGAGAGCCCGCAGATCCAGCTGGCCCAGGCGAGCGAGATCGGCACGATCTGGCGCTTCGAGGTGGCCCGGAACGAAAACCTGATCGCTGCGGTAAGAACGTATCCGGACGCTCCGTACAACCACATGGTGAATGTGCTCGACGAGCTGCAGGGCGCCGGGGCGGAACGGATCTCGCTGCAGATGATGGAGGAGTGAGCGATGATCTCAGGCGCCGGATTCCAGAAGAAATCGAAGCCATCGAGCGACATCCCGTCATCGTCGCTCGCGGACATGGCGTTTCTGCTGCTCATCTTCTTCATGGTGAGCACGACGTTCCGTAAGGAGCAGCCGCGGGAAGTCACGTTTCCCGAGGCGGAGGCGACGCAGCGGCTGGAGACGCCACGCAAGGATATCCTGCACGTGTGGCTCGAGGGTAACGGCGCGATCTTCATCAATGACCAGAACATCCCGCCCGCTCAGGTCTCCAACATCGTCGCGCCGCTCTATGCGGAGAATCGCGGGCTGGTCGTGGTGCTGCGCGCCGACCGCGATGTGTCGTATCGGAGCGTCGACGAGATTCAAAAGGAGCTCCAGGAATCGGGCGCTGTGCGCCTCACCTTCTACACCGACCTGGAGCAGCGGATTACCCGGGCCCGGAGGTAAACGACGATGAATGTGCCCGCCAAGGACACCGAGCTGGTGCAGCGTACGGCGAACGACCGGTTCAAGGATGGCTTCAGCAACTGGTTCTGGGGATCGCTGATCGCGGCGACCATCCTGCACTTTGTGATCTTCGCATTCTGGCCGGCCATGACGGCGGCAGACGTGTCGTTCAGGACGGACGAGCTCGAGGCCATCGATTTGCCGCCGGAGGTCGAGATCCCGCCGCCGCCGGAGCAGATCGCGCGACCGGCGACGCCGATCGTGTCGGCCAGCGCCGACATCGAGGAGGACATCACGATCGCGTCGACCACGTTCGAGGACAATCCGATCGAGAACCTGCCACCGCCGCCGACTGGCGGCGAGCAGGACCTCGCGGCGGCGCCGACGTTCACCCCCTTCACGGTCCGGCCCGAGCTGCGTAACCGGCGCGCGGTCGAGCAGGCCCTCGAGCGCTACTACCCGCCGCTGCTGAAGGACGCCGGCATCGGCGGCACGGTCAACGTCTGGTTCTTCATCGATGAGAGCGGCCGGGTCGTAAACACGCAGCTCGTCGAGTCCAGCGGCCACGATGCGCTGGACCAGGCCGCGTTGCGCGTGGCGGACGTGATGCAGTTCTCACCCGCGTTGAACCGCGACCGCAAGGTCCCGGTCTGGGTGCAGCTGCCGATCGTGTTCCGGACCCGCTAGGCGAGCGCCGCGTCCAGCTCAGTGGAGAAGGCCGGGTTCGCCCGGCCTTTTTCATGGGCCCGAGCCCGGTTGAACCGCGGCGGCACGCCCGGTATCATTAGCCTGCTCATGAACCAGGATCGGGTACGACGTGCGCTCGCGCAGGTGCGGGAGCGCGTGGACGCGGCGCTCGAGCGCGCGGGCCGATCCGAGCCGGTCGCGATCGTGGCGGTGACGAAGGCCCATCCGGCGGCTGCGGTTGAGGCGGTGCTCGGCGCCGGGTTGCGCGCTTGCGGCGAGAATCGCGTGGCCGAGCTCGAGGAGAAGGTGACGGTGGTCGGCCGCGATCGCGTCGAGTGGCACCTGATCGGCCACCTGCAGCGGAACAAGGCGCGCCGTGCGCTGGCCTTGTTCGATCTGATGCACTCGGTCGATTCGGTGCGACTCGCTCATGAGCTGTCGAAGGAAGCGGAGCGAGCGGCGCGGGAGGTCCGCGTGCTGATCCAGGTGAACACCTCGGGGGAGCAGAGCAAGAGCGGCTTCGGCGACGACGCTGTCGATGCGGCGGGCGAGATCGCGGCGCTGCCGCGGCTGCAGGTGCTCGGTCTGATGACCATGGCACCGCTGACCGAAGATGACGCACTGCTTCGGCGCACGTTCGGCGGGGCGCGTCGGCTGTTTGAGGAGTGCGCCCGGCAGGTGGGCGGCTTCGAAGCGCGGCACCTGTCGATGGGCATGTCGAACGATTACGAGATCGCCGTGGAGGAAGGCAGCACCATGCTGCGTCTGGGCACGGTCCTTCTGGGAGAACGTACGTCATGATCGATCTGACACCGATCGACGTTCGCAAGAAGAAGGGCGATTTTCGCCGCGCTATGCGAGGGTACGAGCCGGGCTCGGTCGACGAGTTCCTCGAGCTGGTGGCGGAGCGGATGGAGGAGCTGGTCAAGGAAAACATCGGGCATGCGGATCGGCTCGTCCGTCTCGAGGAGCGGATCGCCGAATACAAGGAACGGGAGCGCGCCCTGACCGATGCACTGGTCACCGCGCAGGAGGTCCGTGAGGAGGTGCGGCGTCAAGCGGAGAGCGCGGCCGACCTGGTGCGGCGCGAAGCCGCGGCCGATGCGGAGCGGTTGCGCTCGGAGGCGATGCGGATCCGCGAGCAGGAAGAGGAGGGTCTGCGCAGACTGCGCGCCCGCACCGATCAGTTCATCCAGAGCTACCGCCGCTTTCTCGAGCGGGAGCTGACGGAGCTGGAGGTGATCGGCGGCTCTTTGGATCTGCGCGAGAGCGCGGCCCCCGTCGTTGGCCGCTCAGCGCCACGCAATGCTCGGCCGGCTCGGCAGCCGGCGCCCGAAGCCGAGGAGGCCGCTGCGGCGGAACCGCCCAACGCGAAGCCGCCGCTGTTCGACCTGGATGTGATCCGCCCCGACGACGCTGACGCGGCTGCGACCGACAGGGTCGCAGAGGAAGACGACAGCGAGCCCGAGTGGCTGTCATCGCTGAAAGAAGAAGGGGAGTGACGTCGGACGGCGTCGCGATGGCCGCGATGGCCGAGCTCCAGGCCGCGGCTGCGGCCGTGCGCCAGCAGTCCGACGTGGAGCCAGAGGTCGCCATCATCCTGGGCACGGGCCTCGGAGCGCTCGCAGGGCAGATGGACGCCGCCGCCGAGATTCCGTACGCCGAGATCCCGCATTTTCCCCTTGCCACCGTGGAGACGCATAGCGGCCGCCTGCTGCTCGGCAGCCTCGCCGGTCGTCGGGTCGCCGTACTGCAGGGGCGCTTCCACCGCTACGAGGGCTATACGCTGCAGCAGGTGGTCCTGCCCGTACGCGTGCTGCGCCTGCTCGGCGCGCGGGCGCTCATCGTATCGAATGCATGCGGCGGGATGAACCCACTCTGGCGCGCGGGCGAGTTGGTGTTGCTGGACGATCACATCAACCTGCTGGGCGACAACCCGCTCGTCGGGCCCAACCTCGACGAGCTGGGGTCGCGCTTCCCGGACATGTCCGAGCCCTACGACCTGGCGCTGCAGGCGCTCGCCGAATCGGTGGCATTGGAGCTCCGGATCCCGCTGCGCCGCGGCGTCTATGCCGCCGTTTCCGGCCCGAACCTGGAGACGCGGGCGGAGTATCGAATGCTTCGCACGTTGGGCGCAGACGTCGTCGGCATGAGCACGGTGCCCGAGGTGATCGCCGCACGTCATGCCGGCATGCGCGTGCTGGGGCTGAGCATCATTACCGATGAGTGCTTTCCAGATGCGCTCGAGCCGGCCGACATAACCACGATCATCCGCATCGCGGCTGAGGCGGAACCCAAGCTGACCGCTCTGATCGCCGGCGTGCTGCAGCGCATGTGAAACAAGGCGGTGGTCGCTGGGCGACCGCCACCAAAGGCAACGGACGGAGCATGACGTACCCCGACTACCCGGCGGGCGCGATCGCGCTGGAAGAGGCCATGCTGCGGCGCTGGCAGGAAGAGGAGCTGTTCCAGCGCACGCTCGAGGCGACGGCCGGCGCGCCGGAATTCGTGTTCTACGAGGGACCCCCGACGGCGAACGGGAAGCCCGGCATCCATCACGTGCTGGGGCGGACGCTGAAGGACACGTTCTGCCGCTTCCACAGCATGCAGGGCCGGCACGTGACCCGCATTGCCGGGTGGGACACGCACGGTCTGCCGGTCGAGATCGAGGCGGAGAAGCGGCTCGGCATCAGCGGCAAGAAGGAGATCGAGGCGCTCGGTGTCGCGCGCTTCAACCAGGTCTGCCGCGACAGTGTCTTCACCTACAAGGAGGACTGGGAACGGCTCTCCGATCGAATCGGCTATTGGCTCGACTACTCGCGTCCCTACGTCACCTTCACCCCCGCGTACATCGAGTCGGTCTGGTGGATCCTGAAGCAGCTGTGGGATCGCGACCTGATTTACCGCGGTCACAAGAGTGTAGCGTACTGCCCGCGCTGCGGCACCGCCCTGTCTTCGCACGAGGTGGCGCAGGGCTATCAGGAGGTGGACGATCCGTCGCTGTACTTCCTGGCGCCGCTGCTCGGACCCGACGGCGCAGACGATCCGGCCGGCCGCGCCTTTCTGGTCTGGACGACGACGCCCTGGACGCTGCCGGCGAATGTCGCCCTGGCGATCCATCCGGATCTCACCTACGCCGAGGTCGAGCACGGTGACCGGGGCTTGATCCTGGCCGAGTCCCGGGTCGCCTCCGTACTCGGCGAAGGGGCTCGGATCCGGGCGAGGCACGCGGCCGCCGATCTCGTCGGGCTGCGCTACGCCTCGCCCTTTCAGCTGCTGCCGGTTCCGCAGGACGCGGCGGCCTGGCGAGTCGTGGCCGAGGCGTTCGTCAGCGCCGAGGAGGGCACGGGCATCGTCCATCTGGCGCCGGCCTTCGGCGCCGACGACCACGCCGCCGGTCAGAAGCACGGCCTGCCAATGCTGGCGCCGGTCGATGATGCCGGCCGCTTCGATCCCACGCTGCCGCTGGTCGGCGGCATGTTCGTGAAGGACGCCGACGCACCACTGGTAGCGGACCTGCACGAGCGCGGACTGGTCTTTCGCTGCACACTCGTGCGGCACACCTACCCGCATTGCTGGCGCTGCGAGAGCCCACTGCTGTACATGGCTCGGTCATCCTGGTATGTGCGCACGACCGCGCTCAAGCAGCAGTTGCTGGAGAACAACCGCGCCATCCGCTGGTACCCGCCGGAGGTGGGCACCGGGCGTATGGGCGAGTGGCTCGCGGGCAACGTCGACTGGGCGCTGTCGCGCGACCGTTACTGGGGCACGCCGCTGCCGATCTGGGTGTGCGACGGCGATGGTGCACACGCGGAGATCATCGGCTCCTTCGCCGAGCTCGCCTCACGCGCGGGACCGCTGCCGGTCGACTTCGATCCACACAAGCCCGGCATCGACGCAATGACCTGGGCCTGCGAGGAGTGCGCCGGCACCATGCGCCGGACGCCGGAGGTCATCGATGTCTGGTTCGACTCCGGTAGCATGCCGTTCGCGCAGTGGCACTATCCGTTCGAAAACCAGGATGCCTTCGAGCGCCATTTCCCGGCGGACTTCATCTGCGAGGGCGTGGATCAGACGCGGGGCTGGTTCTACTCGCTGCTCGCGATCTCGACGCTGCTGGGCCGCGGGCCCGCCTACCGGAATGTGATGGTGAACGATCTGGTGCTCGATGCCGAAGGCCAGAAAATGTCGAAGTCCCGGGGCAATGTCGTCGATCCATGGGATGCGATTGCGCGCTCCGGCGCGGATGCGATCCGCTGGTATTTCGCGACGGCGAGTCAGCCCTGGGTCCCGAAGCGATTCGACCCCGATGCGCTCGGCGAGGCCGCTCGACGTGTGTTCGATACGTTGGCGAACACCTATCGCTTCTTTGCGCTTTACGCGAACCTCGAGAACTGGAGGCCGTCGGCTGCGGATCCGGCGCCCGGGCAGCGGCCCGTCATGGACCGTTGGGTTCTGGCACGACTCGACGCGCTCGTCCGCGTGGTGCAGCGCGACCTCGAGGACTACGACGTCACGCGCGCGTACCGGAGTGTGGCGGACTTCGTCGTCGATGATCTCTCGAACTGGTACGTGCGCCGCAGCCGCGACCGGTTCTGGGGCGCAGCCTCGGCGGATGTCAGCGCTGCGTTTCGCACGCTCGCCGACGTGCTGGCCACAGTCGCACGCCTGCTCGCGCCGATCACGCCGTTCCACGCCGACTGGTTGCACCGGGCGATCCGCGGTGAGAGCGTGCACCTGGCGCTGTTCCCGCAGCCGGATGCGGAGCTTGCGGAGCTCGATGCAGCCTTCGAACGCGAGCACGGCAACGGTCTGCTGGCAGGCATGGTAGCGGTGCGCGAGCTCGCGCGGCTCGGACGCGCGGCGCGCGAGCAGGCGAGGATCCGCGTGCGCCAGCCGCTACGGTCCCTGCACGCTGTCGTGCCGAACCGGCGACCCCTGCCGGAGCGGTTGCTCGAGGTGCTCCGCGATGAGCTGAACGTGAAGGAGATCCATTTCCCGGAGGATGCGACCGCATTGGTCCGCTATCGAGCCGAGCCGAACTTTCGGGTTCTCGGACCGCGCCTGGGCGGGCGCATGCGCGCAGCGGCCGAGGCCATCCGCAACCTCACGCCGGAAGGCGCTGCCGCGCTCGTGCGTGGCGAAACGATCGAGCTGAGCGTGGACGGTGAACCGATGCGGTTCGGTCCGGCCGAGATCGAGGTGCGTAAGGAGGCGCGGGGCGATCTGCTTGTCGAAAGTGGCGAGGGCTTCACGGCGGCGCTGGACCCGACGATCGACGAGGCACTCCGGGCGGAGGGCCTGGCGCGCGAGCTGGTCAACCGGATCCAGCGGCTGCGTCGGGAGGCCGGTCTCGCGGTGCAGGACCGCATCGAGCTCGGCCTGTTCGGCAACGGCGAGCTCCTGGCGGCCGCTGCCATGCACCGCGACTACATCGCCGGTGAAACGCTGGCACGCCACCTCACGACGGGTACGGATGTGGCAGATGGGGCTTACTCGACGCAGCGGCAGGTCGATGTCGACGGTGCGCTGATCACCATCGGCATGCGAGTCGCGGGCTGAAAGGACGATACGTGTCGGACGCTACGGCGATACAGCGAGGCGAGGCGGTGCGGTCCTGGACCGGTGGCAAGGCGGCACTCTTCTTCGGCATCGTAAGCGGGATCGTGCTCTTCGACCTGATGACGAAGCTGTTGGTGCAGAGGAACTTCCACCTGTACCAGCAGGTGGAGCTGATCGGCGATTACGTGCGGCTCACCTACATCTTCAATCCGGGGGCGGCGTTCGGCATCCATCTGGGCCCGTACTCGCGCATCATCTTTCTGATCCTGTCGCTCGTCGCCCTGCTCGCGCTCGCCGGAATGTATTGGGTCACGCCGGTGAGCGACCGCGTCAGGCTGGCGGCGATCGCGCTGATCTGCGGCGGCGCGCTCGGCAATCTCGCGGACCGCGTACGCTCCGTGCATGGCGTGGTCGACTTCCTCGATGTCGGCATCGGCACCGTGCGTTGGCCAGTCTTCAACGTCGCCGACATCGCCGTGACGATCGGCGCCATCTTCCTGGCGCTCTCGCTCTGGCGCGAGGAGCACGGCGGCCAACGACCCGACCACTGAAGCGGGCGGGCCTCACGCGGCCGGCGGGTTCGCAGGGCGAGGCGGCCCGAAGCAGGAGCCCTCGGTGAGTATCCAGCTCGAGGTCGAGCAGGGCGGTGAGCGCATCGACCGGTACATCGCCTCACGCGTGCCGGAGCTGTCGCGCTCCCGTATCGCGCAGCTGCTCGACGCGGGTCTGGTCCGGGTCGGTGGCCGCGTGCCGAAAAAGAGCGAGCCCGCCCAGGCTGGGACGGTCATCGAGATCGATGTGCCGCCACCCACGCCGTCCTACCTGCTCGCAGAGCCGCTACCCCTCGCGATCCGCTACGAGGATGCGGACCTCCTCGTCGTCGACAAACCCGCCGGCCTGGTCGTCCATCCGGCGCCCGGCCATCGCTCCGGCACCCTGGTCAACGCGCTGTTGCACCACATCACGGATCTTTCCGGAATCGGAGGCGTGACGCGTCCGGGAATCGTGCACCGGCTGGACAAGGACACGTCCGGCCTGATGCTGGTAGCGAAGCACGATCAGGCGCACCGGCGGCTCGCTGCGTCGCTCAAGCGGCGCGAGATCGCGCGGACGTACCTCGCGGCATGCTGGGGCCACCTCGCCCAGGAGCGGCACACGGTCGACGCACCGATCGGCCGAGCGCGCTCGGATCGCAAACGCATGGCCGCTCTGGCGAGCGGGCGACCCGCGGTTACGCACTTCGAACGCCTCGAGCGCTGGCGCGCTGCCGATTTCGTACGCGCCAGGCTGGAGACGGGACGGACCCATCAGATCCGCGTGCACCTGGCAGCGATCGGTCACCCCGTGATCGGTGATCGCAGCTATGGCGGCGGCGGCGCACGCCGCATCAGCGGCGGCGACCAGCGCTGGGCACGAGAGCTCGAAAGCCGCGTCCCCCGCCAGTTCCTGCACGCCCACCGGCTGCGCTTCCTGCACCCGCTCACGGGCGAGACTCTGAGCTTCGACAGCCCACTACCCGAAGATCTGGCGGCCGCTGCGTCCTGGGCACGCGCAACTTCCTGAGCCGCTTGAGCCTACCGTTGACCCGCGCGACGCGCCCCGGCTATCTTCGGGGTTGCCTTCCCCGAACCGACTCAGCACGCAAACATGCGGTTGGAATCCGGCGCTGCCGTCGCGCCCGCTGGCTCCGCGACCCCCACGCACGCGCCCGAGTGGATCATCGTCGGCTGCGGCGACGTCCGGCTCGGCTTCGCGCTCGCGCGCGTGTCGGAGATCGTGCCACCGCCGCCCATGACCCGAGTGCCGGGCAGTACAGCGGCTGCGCTGGGCCTGGCGAGCGTGCGAGGGCGGCTGGTGACGGTACTCGATCTCGGAATGGCGCTCGAGCTGAGCGCTGGCGCGGGCGGCGAGGAATCGCGTCTGCTGCTGATCGAACAGGCTGGACGGTCGATCGGATTGGCCGTCGACGCCGTGCTCGGCATCGTTCGCGCGGAGCCGAGCGCGGCGGACGCGACGGGCCCGGGTTCGGCGCCGGTGCTGGGTGTGTGCCACACAGCCGGCGCCGAGTTCTACGCTTTGGATGCAGATCGTCTGTTGCGGCAGTTGCCCTTGGAGAGGGATGAGGGTCTGCAGGAAGGGAGGTACCCATGACACGACGCGTTCTGATCTGCGACGACGCCATCTTCATGCGAATGATGCTTGCGGACATCCTGAAGAAGGCGGGCTTCGAGGTTGCGGGCGAGGCGGCAAGCGGCGTCGAAGCCATCAGCAAGTACCGCGAGCTGAAGCCGGATCTCGTGACGATGGACATCGTGATGCCTGAAATGAGCGGAATCGACGCACTGCGCGCGATCATGGGCGAGCACCCGGATGCGCGTGTCGTCATGTGTAGCGCAATGGGCCAGCAGGCGCTGGTGTTGGAGGCGGTTCAGGCGGGCGCCAAGGACTTCATTGTGAAGCCGTTCCAGCCCGCGCGGGTGCTCGAGGCGGTTCAACGCGTGGTCGGCTGAGACTGATGACCGGTGACACGCGCTATCTGGAGCTGTACGCCGCGGAATCGCAGGAGCAGCTGCGGACGTTGAGCCAGGCGCTGCTGACGCTGGAGCGCACCGGGAAAGCGGAGCCGCTCGAAGCTGCATTCCGGTCCGCCCACTCGCTGAAGGGCATGGCCGCAGCGCTGGGATTCGATGATGTGGCCGCGCTGGCTCATGCGCTGGAGGATCAGCTCGCCGGGTTGCGGGACGCACCGGGCGCTCCGGCGGTGGTGCACATGGAGAGCCTGCTGCGGTTGTTCGACGGCCTCGAGCTCGCGGTCCGCGGCAGCGCTACGCGTGCAGCCAGCAACGGTGCGCCCGGCGCAGGTCCGAGCACGGTGATCCGGCTCGGCCTCGCGCGACTCGATGCCCTGTCCGAGACGCTCGCACACCTCGGCGCGCTTCATACGCGTATGGCGGATCTGGCTCACGCTGCCGACCCTGCCGGGCATGCGCAGCTCCTGGCGGCGCTGGAGGTGAGTGCGAGGACGGTCGGTCAGCTGCAGGACGCGGTTTTGGACCTGCGCATGGTGCCGTTGCGCGAGGTGTTCGACCGGCTGCCGCGGCTGGTTCGTGATACGGCCCGCGAGCTGGGTAAGGAAGTGGAGCTGGAGCTCGCCGGCAGCGACATCGAGCTCGATCGGGCCGTGCTCGAGGGCGTCACCGATGCGCTCATCCACCTGTTGCGCAATGCCGTGGCTCACGGCATCGAGCGGCCCGAGGCGCGGCGCGCGGCCGGGAAGCCCGAGTGTGGGCGCGTACGCCTCGAAGCGGAACGGAGCCGCTCCCGGGTCGTGATGCGGGTGATCGATGACGGCGCTGGCATCGACCTCGCGCGCGTCGCGGCTCTCGCCGGCGGGCACGACCTCGTGCCAGCCGATGTCGAGCTGAACGGCGGCCGCTTGCTGGAGCTGCTGGCTCGGCCGGGCTTTTCCACCGCCCTCGATATCGATGGTGTGTCCGGGCGCGGTGTGGGCCTCAATGCCGTGCTCGAGCGGGTCCGCGCTCTGGGCGGCACCGTCGATCTGACTCAGGAGACGGGACGCGGCAGCGTGTTCACGCTGTGGTTGCCGATCACGGCGGCGGTCACCCAGGCGCTTCGGGTCCGCGTCGGCGGCGAGAACTACCTGATCCCGCTGACCCACGTCAGGGAGGCTGTCGATCTCCGTGCACTTCGACGTGTGCGCGGGGCGGGTGGCGAGCGGGTGCGGGTGCGCGGGGAGGCGTTGTCACTGGTGCGGCTCCGGCGCGTGCTGAACGTGCCAGGCCGCGCGCGCGAGCAGGTGGCCGTCGTGGCGGCGATCGGCGAGCGGAAAGGCGCGCTCGCCGTCGATGAGGTCGCGAATCGCGAGCAGGTCGTGATCAAGGGATTCGCCGCGCCGCGCGGGATGCTTGCCTGCTTCAGCGGTGCGACGCTGCTGGCCGATGGCAGACCGGCCCTGGTCCTCGACCCCAGCAGTCTGCTGTCGGAGACTCGAGGCGGGAGCGGTGTAAGCTGATGAACGTACGCGAGCTCGGCGCGCTACAGCTCGACGGTCTGCGCGAGGTGTCGAACGTCGGCGCGGGTCACGCGGCCACCGCACTGTCGCAGCTGACCGGACGTCGAATCATGGTCGAGGTACCGCGGATCGCGATCGTGCCGCTCGAGGGCATCGCCGAGTTGGTCGGCAAGCCCGATACCGTCATGGCCGGCGTGGTGCTACAGGTGCTCGGTGACGTCACCGGTCGCGCGATCCAATTGTTTCCGACACGAACCGCGACGCGGATCGTCGAGATCCTGTTGCGACGAACTGGAATCGAGTTTCCCGACGGGCTCGCAGAACTCGAACGCTCCGCGCTCATGGAGGTCGGTAATATTCTGACGGGCGCGTATCTCAACGCGCTGTCCGATTTTCTGGGCATGCTCCTGCTTGCGTCCGTGCCGGCCTTGGCAATCGATCTGGTCGGCGCCATTCTCACCAGCAGTCACCTCAATTTTCGCGAGGATGCCGACGAGCTCGTGATCTGCGTGGACACGCTGTTCTCGATGGACGAGGACGAAGTGGCGCTGAACGGCCACTTCTTGCTGCTTCCCGATCCCGCATCGCTGGAGGTCATGCTGCGGGCGCTGCGACTCGCCTGAGGTGCGTGTGATGGCCCGCGAGATGCTCAACGTCGAGCTCGCGACCGAGCTTCGGGAACCGGCGACCCCGCTAACGCCGGAGCCGGTCGCGCCTCGGCGGGAATCCCCGCGCACGGCGCACGATCTGTCGGTGCTGCGCTCGCTCGCGCGCCGGATCCCGACCGACGACGCGGGCGCTCAGAACAATTTCGGCGTGGTGCTCTATCACAAGGGCGTCTACGAGGATGCGATCGCGCAGTTCGAGCGCGCGCTCGAGCTCGACCCGAGCATGCAGGTCGCCAGACACAATCTGCGAATCGCGTACTTCCATACCGGGTTCTTCGAGCGGCTGGTCGGCGACCTGCGCACGAGACTGGATGCTGATCCGCACGATGTTTCGGCGCGCCGGCGTCTGGCACGCGCCTACCTGCACACCGGTGACGCCGCCAGCGCGGCCGCCGAGCTGAGCCGCGTGGTCAAGGCGATGCCGACGGACGCGGCCGTGCGCTTCGACCTGGCGTTGACGGAACGTGCGCAAGGCAATCTCGATGCGGCACTGGAGCAGCTCCGCGCCGCGCGACGTCTGGCACCCAATGACCACCGCACCCTGCACCAGCTGGGTGAGGTGTTGTACCACAGCGGCGCGCTGGGTGAGGCCCGCGAGGCGCTCGAGCAGGCCGTCGCCCTCGAGCCAAAGCTGGCCCCGGCACACCTGCTGCTCGCCTTCATTCACGCCAACCTGGGCGATACGGAGTCGGCACTCGCGGCGTCGGCGCGGGCGACTGAGCTGAACCCGAGCTACGCCAGCGTCGTCGTCTCGGCGGGACGGCACGGCACCGCGCGCTACGAGGAGGTCATCGGCACGGAGGGCAACCAGTTGGCCGTCGCCGAAGGCGCTCTCGTGCATTACAACCTCGGCCTCGCGTTCCGGCAGCGTGGACTGTTGGACGAGGCGGACCGGGAGTTCGCGCTGGCTCTGGAAGCGGGCGAGGACCCGCTGCTCGTGCGTCAGGCGATCGCCGAGTCAGCGCTGCTGCGGGGGCAGCCGGACGCGGAACGGTTGTATCAGGAGCTGCTCGGCTACGACCCGCAAAGCCCGAAGCTCTGGAACGAGAGCGGCGTCGTCGCGCATCAGTCCGGCGCACTCGCGGAGGCTGAACGCTGCTATCGCCGGGCTCTCGACTTCGACTACGGGTACGCGCTCGCCTGGAGCAATCTCGGCGTCGCGCTGCACCACATGGGAGACGAGATCGGCGCAGAGCATGCGTTCCGCCGCGCGCTCGAGTGCGGTCGGGCACCCGCGGATGTGTGGCGCAACCTTGGGCTGATGCTGGTGCTGCACCAGCGAGCCGAAGAGGCGGCCGATGCATATGGCCGTGCGTTGGAGCTGGAGTTGGGCTCCGCAGCCGGCTGGATCGGACTCGGAACGGCGTTGATCGCGCTCGGTCGGTTCGAGGAGGCCCGCAACGTTCTGGTGCAGGCGATCGAGGATCAGCCCGAGTCTGCTGAGGCACGCTACCACCTCGCGTTCGCCCTGTCGTCGCTGGGCGACATGGATGGCGCCCGGCGCGAGACCGAACGTGCGATGGAGCTGAACCCGGTATTCCCGCCGCCGCGCTTTCGCCTGCTCATCGATCTGCAGTTCGAGGAGGCCGAAGTGCTGGCGCCGGAGCTCGAGTCGACGCGTGAGCTGCAGCGCGGTGAGCCGGTGCGCGAGTTCGACTTCAAGAGCGGCGAGCTACACTCCGTCTTCGGCGATTGGGAGCAGCGAGGCACCGGGCTGAAGACCACTGGTGGCGTTGGCGCGGGCGGCGCCGCTTTGCAGCTGGCGCGGGAATCGCTGGCGCGCGGCCAGCTCGAGCTCGCGCTGAGTCAGGCTCGGCAAGCACTGGCGGCGCGGGCGCCCCATCGCGAGACGCTGGTGCTCATGGGCGAAGCCTTTCTGTGCATGGGCATCGCGGGCGAAGCGCTGGAGCGTTTTCGCGGCGCACTCGTCGAGGGCCGTAGCGCGGGCGACCCCGTCCAGCAGACGGCGCTGCTCGGCGCAACGCAATCGCTGCTGGTGCTGTCGCGCGCCGATGAAGCCGCCGACTACGCCCAGCAACTGAGCGAGCTGGCCAAGGATTCGGCGGAGGCACAGCGCCTTTTGGGCGAGGCGGAGCTGCGTCGCGGCAATGCGCCGGCTGCCGTGCGGGCGCTCGAACGGGCAACGCAGCTGGACCGCACCGATGCGCTGGCCTGGACGCTACTCGGCGAGGCGCGAGCTGCGAGCGCGGACGCGGACTCGGCGGAATCGGCGTACCGGCGCGCTCTGGATGCCGATCCGGACAGCGCGGCGGCGCACCTCGGGCTCGGTCGGTTGCTGGCTGCCGGTGGCCGCATCGACGAGGCCGCACGGGAACTGGAGGCAGCGCTCCACGTGCTGCCTGCCTATGGGGCCGCAGCGCTGGCTCTGGCCGGTCTCGAAGCCTCGCGCGGCCGCTATCAGCGCGCGGTTCTGGTCCTGTCCGAACTGCTCACGGCCGATCCGCAGCACCTCGAGGGCGTTGTCGCGCTTGGCAAGGTGCTGGCCAAGGCGGGGCGTCGCGATCCGGCGATCGTCGCGTTCCGCCGCGCTCTGAAGCTGGATCCGAGGCACGCGCCGGCGCGCGAGGCGCTCGGCCAGCTACAGCGGGCCGCGGCGTCGTAGAGGCATCATGGCGATCGAGGGTCCACTCGAGGAGCTCAGTCTGCAGGATGTCCTGCAGCTGCTGGAGCTGGCCCGAAAGACAGGTGTACTCACGGTCCGCTCGGAGCGGCACAACGACGAGGGCGTCGTGCACCTCGATCGCGGACTCATCATCTTCGCGCGGCGCCGACGGTCACGGCGGCTGCTCGGGCAGCAGCTCCTGCGCGCCGGCAAGCTCACGGAGCAGGAGCTGGATCGAGCACTCGAGATGCAGCGGGCCAATCCGAGCCTGCGGCTCAGCGAGATCTTCCTCGAGCTGGGCAGCGCGACGCACGATGACTTGGCCGAGCACCTGCGGTTCCAGCTCGAAGAGAACGTCTACGACATGATGAGCTGGAAGGAGGGTTACTTCCGGTTCGAGGAAAGGCCGGACGTGTTCCGCGCCGGCCTGCAGGTTCATATGCGGGTCGAGTCGCTGCTGATGGAGGGCGCCCGGCGCGTGGACGAGTGGTCACGCTTGAAGTCGAAGGTACCGAGTCTGGAGTCGGTGCCGGTGCTCGCGCCACCCGATGAGAGCAATCATGAGGTCCTGGATCTGCGAGCCGAGGAGTGGGAGGTCCTCGCGGAAATCGACGGTGAGCGCGATCTGCGGCAGATCGCCGCGGACCTCGGCCGCGCCAGCTTCGAGGTCGGCAAGATTCTGTACGGCCTGGTGAATGCGGGTATCGTCCGCATTCTCGATCGCTCGCCGCACGTGCCCCATCGTGATTTGAGTGGCGCGCTCGAGGAAGCCGAGTCGCTGCTCGACCACGGTCGCAGCCAGGAAGCGCTGCGCCTGATCGAGCAGATGATGGTCGGCTATGCCGACCACGTGCCGCTGCTGTTACTGGCCGGCCGCGCGCTGGTTGCCGAGAGCCGCCTGCGCGCCGCGGCCGAGGCGTTCGCGCGCGCCGCTGCACTCGCGCCACAGACCGCCGAGGCCCACTACCATCTCGGCTTCACCGCCATTCGCATTGGTGAGCTCGAGCGGGCAACGACGGCCTGGCAGACGTATCTGAAGGTGGCCGGACGTGGCCCCGAGCGTGACAGTGTGACGCGCGCACTCGAGGCGACGCAATCGCTCGCGCAGATCCTAACGCGACAGCACGAGACGCCGCATGAGCAAGCCTGAAGTCGCCGATATCCAGCGCTGGAGTCGTGAAGTCGCGCGCGATCCGGGCGCGCCAGCCTTCGCGCGGCTCGCCGCGGTCTACAGAAGGCAAGGCCGCCGCGATGCCGCATTGCGGGTTTGCTTGCGCGGCCTGCAGCGCCATCCGACGCACCTCGATGCTCACATCCTGCTGGGCAAGCTGTACCTGGAAGCCGGAGACCGGGTCAAAGCGAGTGTCGAATGGGGCATGGTCCTGCGGCTGGATCCGGACAACTTCGATGCGCTGCGCGGTCTGGGCTTCGCCAACCTCGAGCAGGGTGACCTGGACAATGCCGAGCGCCTTCTGCGGCGTGCGCAGGAGGTGCGTCCTGGAGAGCGCACGGTCGCGGCCGCGCTCGAGCTGCTGGAGCAGCGGCGTCACCAGGTGGAGTCGGCGGCGGCAGCAGCGTGGGGGCGCGACGGCCCCGGGGCGGCAGCTGGCGCGGCGGCCGGAACC
>JBOHRE010000066.1:0-18696 GCA_050732635.1 Longimicrobiales bacterium
GCCCACGGCCGCCAGCGCACGCGGCGCGCGTGGCCGGGCTGCGCCGGGCGGCGGCGCGGCCCTCGGTGAGCAGGCGCCGCCCGCCGAAGCGACGGCGCCTGCCGGGGCGGCCAGCGAGGGTGGCGGCGACGCCGCGGCCGCGTTCCGGGCGGTGCTCGGCCTGCGACCGCCGGTCGTGCCGGGTCCGCTGACCTTCCTGAGGGCTGCCGACGTGGCGGAGCCGGAGCCGGGCCGGGTCCGGATCCTGCTGCCGGCCGGCCCCGGCTTGGACAATCTGGCCGGCGATGTCGCCGCCCGGCGCGGCCTGGCCCGCGCCCTGAGCGCGCGGCTCGGGCGTGAGATCGAGGTCGAGATCGCGTCGCAGGGGCCCGCTCAGCAGGGCCCGCAGGGCCGGCCCCGACTCACCCCCGAGAAGGTGCGTGCCGATCGCCTTTCGCGCCTGGTTCGGGAGGAACCGGTTCTCGGTCGAGCGGTAGAAGAGCTTGACCTGGAGCTGCTCGATTGAGCCGGCTCCGCGCGGCCTTTCACCTTGCCAGAGCCCGAGTTCCGCGCCTATTTTTTGGACCCTCTCCCCGGAGGAACCCCGAGAATGACCAATCTGCAGCAGCTCCTACAGATGGGACAGCAGATGCAGGCCCGCCTGAGCGAGCTGCAAACCGAGCTGGGCAACCGGACGATCTCTTGCTCGAGCGGCGGCGGAATGGTCACGGTCACGGCCGACGGCCGCGGCCGCGTGCGGCAGATCCGAATCGATCCGAGCGTGGTCGATGCGAGCGACGTCGAGATGCTCGAGGATCTGGTGCTGGCGGCGGTGTCCGAGGCGCAGCAGCGTGCACAACGCGTTTACGAGGACGAGTTGCGCAAGCTCGGTGGCGGGCTCCCGCTCCCGTTCCAGCTCTCGAATCTCCTATAGGGCGTTCGCCGGCGGGGACGTCTCGCCAGCGTCGCGACTCGCATGTCGGCGATCGACGCGCTCGTCGGTGAGCTGGCGCGGCTGCCGGGCATCGGCCGCAAGACCGCCATGCGGCTGACATTCTTTTTGCTGAAGCAGCCGCCGGAGGCGATTCAGCGGCTGTCCGCTGCCCTGAACGCCGTGGCCGAGCGCGTGCGCACCTGCTCGCTGTGCGGCAACCTGACGGAAGCGGATCCCTGTGCGGTTTGCGCCAATCCGCGGCGGGACGTCAGTGTGCTGTGCGTGGTCGAGGAGGCCTCCGACATCGGAGCGATCGAGCGCAGCGGCGAGTATCGGGGACTGTACCACGTGCTCGGCGGACGCTTGTCCCCACTCGAAGGAGTGGGCCCGGATGACCTCAATATCGAGACGTTGCTGGCGCGGCTCCACGCCAACGGCAGCGTTCGCGAGGTGATCGTGGCGACGAATCCGAGCGTCGAAGGTGAGGCGACGGCCATCTATCTGCAGAAGCTCGTGGGGCCGCTCGGGTTGCGCGTCACCCGCATCGCGCGCGGCCTGCCGATCGGTGGAGATCTCGAGTATGCCGATGGCGTGACCATCGCCGAGGCACTCGCTGGGCGCCGTGAGTTCTGATTCGAGTGGGTGGGGATCGACGGGGATGCAATGAACGTTCGCCAGATAGCCAAGACCGCCGGAGTCGTCGTGCTGATCGTGGGCGCCGTCGTCGTCTTGGGCAGCGTGCTGGTGCGCGATCAGATCGCGCGCAGCCGACGCGATTTGTTCAGCGCGCACCCGTTGCGCCGGCTGGCCGCGCTCACCTACCTGGCGGGTCACGATGCCACCATCGAGGTCGTGCAGCTGCTGCGCGACTTTGTGGCATGGGAGCCGCGGCCCCTGATCCGAAGACGTGGTGCGAAGGTGCTGCGCCAGATGGAACAGGCCATGCTGCGCGAGGCGGCGTTGCGCCCCGAAGAGGTCCCCGGATGAGGTCGACCGGGCGCAATCTCGTATCTCTCGATACCGGCGAGGTCGAGCGGCTCCAGCAACTCCTCGGTGCCTACCTCGCCGACACCAGAGCGAAGTACGTCCTGCTCGCCGACCGTGCCGGCCAGCTTCTCGCGCACGCGGGCGAAGCCGGCAGCATCGACCGCCTCTCGTTCGCCTCGCTCGTGGCCGCCGACTTCGCGGCGAACGACCAGCTCGCCCATCTGCTGGGCGAGGACGAGTGCGCATCCCTCTACCATTCGGGCGACAATCGCGGCATGTTCCTCGTCGACGTGGCCGGCCAGGTTATCCTGGCCGCTCTTTTCGATGGACGTACCACACTGGGATTGCTGCGCTTGAAGAGCCGTGGCGTAGTGCCGGAGCTGGCGACGTTGTTCGCGCGCGTCGCCGCCCGGCCGCAGCAGGCGGGGTCAGGGCTGGAATCGGGTTGGCTGGCGGAAGCCGAGAGCGAGATCGACCGTCTGTTCCGGACCTGAGGCGGGGAGGCGGACGATGTCCATGATCAATTACGCCAGCCGGGAGATCAACTGTAAATTGGTCTACTATGGCCCCGGGCTGGGCGGCAAGACCACCAACCTGGAGTACGTCTTCGAGAAGGTCTCGCCCGAGACGCGGGGCAAGCTCATCTCGCTGGCCACGGAAACCGAGCGCACGCTGTTCTTCGATTTCCTACCCGTCGACCTTGGGTCGATTCGCGGCTTCAAGACCCGCTTTCATCTGTACACGGTGCCGGGCCAGGTCTACTACAACGCCAGCCGACGACTGATCCTGAAGGGCGTCGACGGCGTGGTCTTCGTGGCCGACTCGCAGGTCGAGCGGATGGACGCGAACCTGGCATCGCTACAGAATCTGTTCGAGAATCTCGCCGATTACGGGTACGACGCGAACCAGTTGCCGATCGTGATCCAGTACAACAAG
The DNA here is from genome assembly GCA_050732635.1 of Longimicrobiales bacterium. Lineage (GTDB taxonomy): Bacteria > Gemmatimonadota > Gemmatimonadetes > Longimicrobiales > RSA9 > JBOHRE01. The sequence goes on from JBOHRE010000066.1 coordinate 2,837, forward strand.
CGGGATCTGCCCAACGTCGTCAGCGCCGATGAGCTGCGTGCGCAGCTGAACCCCATGGCGTGGCCCGAATTCGAGGCGGTCGCGCCGGAGGGCATCGGCGTATTCGACACCCTGCGTGCGGCAGGCAAGCTGGTTCTGAAGTCGTTGAGCTGAGCCGATGGCGTTGCTGCGCGCGAGTGCGCTGCCCAATGTGATCACGATTGGGCGCGTGATCATGGCGCCAGTCGTGTTCGTGCTGATCTTCATGCCGGGCTTTACGGCGCGCATCGTCGCGTTCGTCCTCTTCGTTCTTGCGGCGGTCTCCGATCTCTGGGACGGCTATCTTGCCAGAAAGCACGGCTGGATCTCCGACTTCGGTCAGCTGGTCGACCCGATCGCGGACAAGCTCCTGCTGGTCGCCACGCTGATCCCGTTCTATGTCCTGTCGCACCGCGGCGGCCCTGTTGGTCCGCTGCCCTGGTGGGGCGAGCTGCCCTGGTGGGTGCTCGGGATCATCTTCGGCCGCGAGCTCGTCGTGACCATCCTCCGTTCGCGCTCGGCCCGCCGGGGCCTGATCCTACCGGCTGGCGAGTCGGGCAAGCAGAAGGCCGTGTTCCAGAACATTTTCATTGGCTCGGTGCTCTTCTGGTACGCGCTGCAATCGCTCGCGTATACGCGCGCATGGTCCGGCTTCGCCTGGCAGAGCTGGCAAGCCTTTCATGCGGCTGTGCTGAATGCAACGCTCGCGATCGCGCTGTTCCTGACGGTTTATTCGTTCATCATCTACGTCGGCCGGTGGCGCAAGGTGGCGCTACGAGAGCCGTGAGCTCGCCGGCACACACGGGCGCCGGCTGGTGCGAGTTGGAGCTCGTTGCCATCGGGGACGAGCTGCTTCTCGGCGATACGGTCGACAGTAATGCGCCCTGGCTGGCACAGGAGCTGGCACAGACAGGGCTGCGGGTGGTTCGGCGCACGATCGTCGGCGACGATGCCGCGCACATCGCGGATGCCATGGCGGGCGCGCTGCGCCGCAGCCGCGCCGTTGTCTGCTCCGGTGGACTGGGGCCGACCGAGGACGATCGCACACGGGCGGCACTCGCTGCGCTCTTCCAGCGCGAGCTGCAGGTGGATTCGGCTGTCCTGGAGCAGATCCAGGCGCGCTTCGAGCGGCGCGGCCTCGTCATGCCGGAGCGCAATCGCGTGCAGGCGGAGGTTCCCGTCGGTGCGATCGTGTTCCCGAACCGCCATGGCACAGCGCCGGCGCTCGCGCTCGAAGATGAGCGCGGCGTTGTGATCGTGCTACCGGGTGTGCCGCATGAGTTCCGCATGCTGGCGTCCGAGCACGCGATCCCGCACCTGCTCGACAGGCTCCGGCCCGCTCAGCCCATCCGTCATGCCTGGCTGCGAACGACCGGCATCGCGGAATCGGCCGTCGCCGAGCGCATCGGAGCCGAGCTGCCGGGGCTCGCGCCTCTGCGGGTGGCGTTTCTTCCCCGGTTCAGCGGTGTGGATCTGCGCGTGACGAGCTGGGGCGAACTGGACCCCGCTGGGGCGCGCGCAGCGCTCGAACAGGCGAGCGCGCGACTCGGCTCGTTGCTGGCCGGCCACGTGTACTCCACGGGCCCTGAGCTGACTGAAATCGTCTCGTCCCGGCTGCGCAAGCGCGGTATCGCGCTCGCGCTCGCCGAAAGTTGTACGGGGGGCCTGGCGAGCGCGAGGCTGACCGACTTGGCGGGCGCTTCCGAGCTGTTTCGCGGCGCTGTGGTGGCGTATGCCGACGATACCAAGGAGCGGCTGTTGAACGTGTCGGCCGATCTGATTGGCCGCTACGGTGCGGTGAGTCAGGAGGTGGCCGAGGCGATGGTGGTCGGCGCCGCTGATGTGTTCGACAGCGACGCGGCGTTGGCGATCACGGGCATTGCCGGGCCGGGTGGTGGCTCACCGGAGAAGCCGGTCGGCACGGTCTGGGTGGCCGCACTGCTCGGTGCGGTCGTAGCGTCCCGCCATCGGCTCTTCCCCGGTTCGCGCCACGAGGTACGCGAGCGGTCCGTATATGCCGCGCTGGCACTGCTCAACGAGCTCCTGGACGGAACGCTGCCCCGATGAGCGTGATCACGCGTTCGCAGGGCTGTTTCCGGGGCGTGCGAGGTTTGCGACTCCAGTATCGCTCGTGGGAGCCCCCTAGCAGCCGGGGCACCCTCCTGCTCGTTCATGGCCTCTCCGACCACAGTGCACGGTACAACAGCTTCGCTGAGCGTCTCGCCGACGCACGAGTCGGAACGTTTGCGCTCGATCTGCGCGGTCATGGTCATTCCGAAGGACGCCGGGGCCATGTGTCCAGCTTCGACGTGTTCTTGCAGGACCTGGAGCGATTCCGCCGGGAAGTGCAGGGTCTGATTCCGGCGGGACAGCCGACGGTGCTTCTTGGTCATTCCATGGGCGGCTTGATCGCGCTGCGATACCTCCAGGAGTACGAACCCGCGCTCACGGGTGCGGTACTCGTGTCACCATGGCTCGGCACAGCGCTCTCCGTGCCGCGCTGGAAGATCACGCTGGGGCTCACACTCGGCAGGCTGCTTCCCGCAGTTCCGCTCCGTGCCCACATCCCGGCGGAGCGTCTCAGCCACGATCCTGCTGTGGCGCAGCAATGGCGTCATGATCCACTGGTGCACGATCGGATCACGCCGCGCCTGTTCAGTGAAACGGCGCACGCGATGGGGCAGGTGTTCCAGCGGAGCGACCGCATCCGACTGCCCCTTCTATTTCTGCTCGGTGGCGCCGATGAAGTGGTCGATACGCGGCGCGCCATGACGCTGGCCCGGTCCCTCAAGGCACCGAGCGTCAGCATCCGCGTCTACCCCCGCCAGTACCACGAACTCCTCAACGAGGCCGCAGCCGAGCGAGAGCTGGTGCTCGGTGATCTTCGCGAGTGGCTCGATGCGCGGATGTGACCGGATACGGACAGCGACAAGTACTGCTCAGGCGCGCGGCCGTGGACGTGCGGGCGCGAGCCCACGGCGGGCCGCTGTTCCGGCGTAGCGAAAGGGTCGTCCGCGGGCTTGCCCCGCCCCTTCTGAATTTCTCGCCGCGGGCGTATCATTGGCCGGGCGCTGCCGAAGTGACAGCGGAGGCTGGCATCGCGATTGCACCCCAGTGCGCAGAAGTCGCGTATTGGTGCGGAGATCCGAAAGCGAAGGAGCGATGGAGGAATCGCGGAAGCCGAATGAGCCGGTGGGGGGCAGCGGCGCGCGCGAGCGCGCGGCGGACCTGCAGGCTGACCGCGGCAGCGCCCGTGAGCCCAGCGAGGCTGCGGGACGGGCTGAGCCGGACGGCGATGTGGCCACCGAAACGGGTCCCGGGCTGGACGAGCTCCAGGCCGAGATCGAGGCGCTGAACGACCGCCACCTGCGTCTCGCAGCGGAGTTCGACAATTATCGGAAGCGCGTGGACCGGGAGCGGGCGGAAACGCGCAGCCGAGCACAGGCCGAGCTGATCGGCCGCGTTCTCGACGGCCTCGACGACCTGGAGCGTGTTTCGGAAGTCGACGTTTCGAGCACGACCGTGGACGATCTGATGGCCGGGGTGCAGCTCGTGGAGAAGAAGCTGCGGCAGGCGTTCGAGGCTGCCGGCCTGGAGATCATTCGGCCCGTCGGCGAACCATTCGATCCGGCGACGATGGACGCGCTGATGACTGTGCCAACGGCGGACGCCGATGAGGACGACCAGGTGGCCGATGTGTTCCAGCCGGGCTACCGATTCCATGGCGCCCTGGTTCGTCCGGCGAAGGTGCGGGTGAAGAAGCACGAGCCGTGATCGATGCCAACCGCAACGAAGGATTACTACCAGACGCTGGGTGTGAACGAGGCCGCCAGTGGGGAGGAGATCAAGAAGGCGTACCGCAAACTGGCCAAGCAGTACCACCCCGATGCGAATCCGAACGATCCACAGGCGGCCGAACGGTTCAAGGAAGTCGGCGAGGCCTATGCGGTGCTGTCGGATCCGGAAAAACGCAAGCAGTACGATCAGATGCGCAAGCTCGGGCCGCTGGGTGGCATGGGCGCATGGCGGACCCAGACCGGCACGGCGGGGGAGGGCCCCGACAGCTTTCGCTTCTCGTTCGAGGATCTCGGCGATTTCGGTGGTCTCGGTGACATCTTCAGTTCGATCTTCGACCGCGGCCGGCGCACGCGTTCGCGTCCCGGCGCCGAGCGCGGCCGCAACGTCGAATACACGGTCGAGATCCCGCTCAAGGTGGCCGCTCGGGGCGGCAAGGTCACGTTGCGGATCCCCATGGTCGATGCGTGTTCCACCTGCAATGGTAGTGGCAGCGCTCCTGGTAGTCGGCCACAACCGTGTCCGGAATGCAAAGGCACTGGTGTGGTTTCGTTCGGCAAGGGCGGCTTCGCCGTGCAGCGGCCCTGTCCGGCCTGTTACGGGCGCGGCCACATCCCGAGTGAGCCGTGCCCGACGTGCAGTGGCACCGGCCAGGTGCGGCAGGAGCGGCAGATCCTGCTTTCGGTTCCGGCGGGCGTGGATACCGGCTCGAAGCTGCGCCTCAGCGGACAGGGTGAACGGGGTGGCGCGAACGCCGGCGACCTGCTGATCACCTTCCGCGTCCTGCCCGACCCCTTCTTCCGGCGCGAAGGCCTCGACCTGTACTGCACCGTGCCGATCAACGTGGCGCAGGCCACGCTCGGGTCCAGGCTGCGGGTGCGAACCGTCGACGGCCGCAAGCTCGAGCTTCGGGTGCCGCCCGGAACGCAGTCCGGCACGAAGTTTCGGATCGCGGGGCAGGGCGTCGAAAAGGCGGGCCGGCGCGGAGATCAATTCGTGCAGGTCAAGATTTCGGTGCCGGACAAGCTGGACGAGGACGAGGAGCGCCTGATGCGCGAGTTCGCCCAGGCCGCGGGCCTGAGATACTGACCTTCGGACCATGGCGAGGACCTTCCTGGATCACGACCTGCAGACCTGGGAGGTCTACGCATCGAGTGGCGACTTCGGCTACGCCGACCCAGCGAGGCTGGTCTTCAACTGTCTGACGAGTCGTGGACAGCGACCGCGCTACATCCGCTGGGACGGCGGCCAGACCGACGCCGCACGCCAGGCGGCGACCGCCGCGCCGGAGCAGCTGAGCGCCCTGCTCGAGCACGCGCGAGAAGTCGACTAAGCGGGCTGGGCTCCGCGGATCCGGCCGCCCCCGAGCAATCGTTCGCCGATGTAGATGGCGCCGGACTGGCCAGGCGTCACGGCGCGCTGCGGCTGCTCGAGCCGCAGCGCGATGGACGCGGAGTCGATGGATTCGACGCGCGCGGGTACCGCGCGGGCTCGGTGTCGCAGCTGGACCTCGACTCTGGCGCCTGCGCTGGGCGAATCAGCCAGCCAGTTCAGGTCGCCGAGCTGCACCTCGGTGCGATACAGCTCCTCTTCGCTGCCGACCACGACCTCGCGTGTTCCGGGCCGCACGCCGATGACGTACAGCGCGCGGCTGCGGCCGCCGCCCAGACCGCGGCGCTGACCCACCGTGTAGCGTGCATACCCGCTGTGCTCGCCCACGACGTCGCCCGTGGACGTGACCACTGCGCCCGGCTGGAGCGCGGCATGCGCTGCGCCCAATCGCTGCGTGAGCACATCGCCATAGTCGCCGCTTGGCACGAAGCAGATTTCCTGCGATTCCGGCTTCTCGGCGGTCTCCAGATCCAGCTTTCGTGCCTGCTCGCGCACGGCCGACTTGTGCAATGCGCCGACCGGGAAGGTCAGGCGTGGGAGCACTTCGGCAGGGACACCCCACAGGAAGTAGCTCTGATCCTTGTTCGCATCGAGGCCCCGGAGGAGTCGTGTGCTCGTTGTCGTAGCGCTGGTCCTCGCGTAGTGGCCCGTGGCGATCGCATCGGCGCCGAGCAGCCGGCCCTTCCGCAACAGGTCAGGAATCTTTGTGTTCGAGTTGCAGCGCACGCACGGATTGGGAGTGCGGCCCGCAGCGTACTCGCCGACGAAGTCATCGATGACGTCACGGGTGAAGGACGCCTCCATATCGAAGAGGTAGTGTGGAATCCCGAGGCGGTGGCACACAGCCCGTGCGTCCAGGATGCCGTCGAGACCGCAGCAGGTACGGCCGTGCGCCGGCGTCTCCTGGTAGCAGAACGTCTTCATGGTGGCGCCGATCACCTCGTGACCCTGCGCCACGAGCAGCGCCGCGGCGACGGACGAGTCCACACCCCCTGACATCGCGACCAAGACGGTCATGCGGTCCTTCGACTTCATGCGCAGATTAGCTCCTGCCGTTCGCCGCAGCTAGACGGCAGAAAGGGAACGAATGCGGTCGACGATCCGCGGCACGCGTGCGACTGCTTCGTCGATCTCCTGGGCTGTCGTCGTGCGGCCGAACGAAAACCGGATCCACGCCTCGCCCTCCGCCGGACGGCCGATCGCGACCAGCACATGACTCGGCTCGACGCCGCCGCTCTGGCACGCCGAGCCGCCCGACGCGGCGATCCCCTCCATGTCGAGGGCGATCAACGCGGCCTCCTGATCGAGGCCCGGCAACGAGAGGTTCAGGACATGCGGTGCGCGTTCACCACCACCGTTCACCACCGCATCCGGAAGCGCACCACAGAGGCCCTGCTCCAGCCGGTCGCGCAGCGCGGCAAGACGTATCGCCTCCGCCGCCTGCTCCGTCGCGCCGAGCTCGACGGCCACCGACATCGCAACGGCTGCAGCGACGTTCTGCGTCCCCGGACGCAGCCCGGCTTCCTGCCCTCCCCCGTGGCAGATGGGCGAGACTTCAACGCCGCGACGCAGGTAGAGCACGCCGACGCCCTTCGGCGCGCCGATCTTGTGCCCGCTGAGTGCGAGCATGTCGACAGCCGTTTCGTCGACGCGGACCCGGAGCTTGCCGAACGCCTGCACGGCATCGGTATGAAACGCCACGCCGGCCGCCTTGCAGCGCTCGGCCAGAACCGGGATCGGCTGCACGACGCCGATCTCGTTGTTCACCCACATCACGGAGACGACGGCCGGATGCGCGTCGATTACTTCATCGAGCGCGCTCGGGTCGACGTGTCCGGTTTCGTCGACGGCGAGCAGGGTCACGTCGCCGCCCTCGGCTGCGACTGCATCCGCGGCCGCGAGCACCGCCTTGTGCTCGATGGCGGAGCAGACGACGCCGCCCACGCCGCCGGGCCTCGTTCGCAGCGCCCGCGCGCGGCCGACCACCGCGATGTTGTCCGCCTCCGTGCCGCAGCCGGTGAAGTAGATCTCCTCGCGTGCCGCGCCCAGAGCGCTCGCCACCCGCTGCCTCGCCTGCTCCAGCGCCACACGCGCCTCACGACCCCAGCGGTGTGGGCTGTTGGGATTGCCGAAGCAGTCGGCCAGGTATGGCGCCATTGCCTCGGCCGCCTCCGGTCGCAGCGGCGTCGTCGCTGCGTGATCGAGGTAGATTCCGGTCATCGCTGTCTCCGTCGGCCCCGCAGGTCGCGAAGCCCCGCAATATAACCCGCCGGGAGGTCACGGGTCCGCCTGCCGCCCTGTCCCCGCCGACATCGTCGCGCTAGTTTACGTGTACCCGTTGTCCTCGTGCGACCCTGTCATCCCTGCCATGAGTCAGTTCGCCTCGACGATCCAGCAGGCGCCGCCACCATGCTTCCGCGCCACCGTGCATGGCACCGTATTCTGCGACCGCTCGAAGCAGGTCGATCGCCTGGAAGAGGGCGAGGAGGTGCTGTTGCTACCGGACCCACCGGGCCAGGACGATCCGGCCGTCTGGGTGCATCACCGTGAGGGTGACCTGATCGGGCACCTGCCCCCCGAAATCGGCAGCTGGCTGGTTCCCTGGATCCGGCGCGGCGGCTGCGCGACGGCCCATACGCTGCGGGTATCCGGGCGCGACGTGCCGAGCTGGAGGCGACTGCTGATCGAGGTGCAGTGCTCCGGCGCCGGGCACGCGAACGCCGCGGGCGGGCGCCACCAGTAGCTGCAAGGTGTCCGCCTAGAGGCTGCGCACGTCCAGTCGAACCACGTCACCGACCGCCAACGTCTCTCGCGTCCAGAACGGCTCGCCGTAGGGGCGTCGAATCCAGGAGCCATAATGTGCCGCGTGCGCGAGGATCTGATCGCGCAGTGCACGATCCCCGCCGCCGAAGATGTCGCCCGCCCAGGTACGTCCCTCGAACTGCGTACGATAGGCAAAGATCGCATCGAGCTTCCTCTCGATCTGCTCGCTCACATCCACCACGAACGTCGGCCGCGTATGGGACTCATCGTACGCCAACGCATAAAGCAGTTTCACCGGCCGGTACGGATCGCCCGAAATCTCCGACCGCCTCAGACCGGCGATGAAACACGCATCATAAGCCAGTTGCCTTGCGATCCGGTGGTCCGGATGCCGGCCGCCCGGGCCGTGCAGGATCACCGTGGTGGGCCGCAGCTCGCGCAGCATGGCGGCAAGACGAGCCCGCGCCGCCGGTGTGTTCTCCAGCGCAGCGTCGGGGAGTCCAGCGTTACGACGGATGGCCAGGCCGAGGATCTCCGCGGCAGCCAGTGCTTCCTTCGCCCGGCCCGCTGCATCGCCCCACGATCCGGCCTCGCCCCCGGTCAGGTCGAGGATGCCGGTGCGGTATCCCTGATCCGCGGCACGCAACAGGACGCCGCCACAGTGCAGCTCGGCATCATCAGGGTGCGCCGCGATGGCCAGCAGGTCGAGCGGCTCGCTCACTCGTAGCGCAGGGCGACGACCGGATCGAGGCGCGAAGCGCGCCACGCCGGCCAGAGACCGAAGAAGACGCCGGCGACGGCCGCCATGATCAGCGCCGCCACCACGGCGCCCAATGGCACCGCGGCCGGGATCGGCGTGGTCGACGCGATCAGCAGCGCGCCACTGGCGCCGAGCAGCATCCCGATCATGCTTCCGATCAGGGTGAGCGTGACCGCTTCGACCAGGAACTGCCACAGGATCTCGCGACGCGTTGCGCCCAGCGCTTTCCTGATGCCGATCTCTCGCGTCCGCTCGGTGACCGCGATCATCATGATTGCGACCACGCCGACACCGCCGACCATCAGAGCGACGGAGGAGAGCGCGATCATGACCAGGAAAAAGACGCCGGTGATCTGATTGAATGTGTTGAGCATCTCATCCTGACGGACCACGGCGAAGTTGTTGGGCTCGCCAGTGCGCAGACCGCGGCTCGTGCGCAGCGCGGCAACCACCTGATCGATTGCATCCTGCTGCGTGGCGTGGGCCGTCGGCACGACCAGAATGCTCAGCCACTCGTCGGTCGCGTCGAGGTACTTCAGCGCCGCCGTGTAGGGCACGATCGCAAAGTTGCGGATCACGCTCGCGAACACGTTCGCAGACATGTCGAACACGCCCACCACGGTGAACGCGCTGCCGTTGATGCGCACGCCGCGCCCGATCGGCGAGAGAGGCCCGAACAGCTCGCTGGCCAGGTGCGTGGAAAGCACCACGACGGGTCGCGCAGCGCGTACTTCAGCCGGAAGAAAGTTGCGTCCGGCATCGAAGGTGCCGCTGGAGAACGCGTTCCAGCCCTCGCCGTTGGCCGAGATCTGCACCCCGCCGACCCGATCGCTGCCCACACTGAAATCCCCATTCAGATCGAAATCCACGATCGTGGAGGCGATCCGGTCCAACCGTTCGATCGAGCGCGCTTCGGCCGCGGTCAAGGGCGGGTTGCGCTCCCACGGCGGTGGGCCATCGCTGCTCACCCGTGCTTCATTGAAGTTGTAACGCACGACGATGAAGTTCTTGGGCCCGATCGCCTCCAGCTCGCTGAGCACGCTGCCGCGAATGCCGCCGATCATGGCGCTCATCGCCATGACCGTGGCGACGCCGATGACGATCCCGAGGATGGTGAGCGCGGAGCGGAACTTGTTGGCACGGAGCTGATCGATGGCGAGTCGGACGCCTTCGTAGACGCTGCCCGCGTTCATCTTCATGACTTATTCCTGGCGGAGCGCGACGACCGGATCGAGACGGCTCGCGCGCGAGGCCGGATAGATCCCGGCCACGATGCCGACGCCCATGCCGAGGGCCGCGGCCACGAGCATCCAGATCGGCGCAATGGTCGCCGGCAGCGGCGAAAGGGCCTGGACCAGCTTGGCCAGCAGGATTCCGAGGACGATGCCGAGCGCAGCGCCGCCGGTGGACAGCACGGCCGACTCGATCAGCACCTGAAAGACAATGTCGCGCCGCTTCGCGCCCAGCGCCTTGCGGATGCCGATCTCGCGCGTGCGTTCCGCCACCGAGACCAGCATGATGTTCATGATGACCATGCCGCCAACGACCAGTGCGATGGCTACCAGACCGGGGAACGCGATGTAGAGGATGCGGCTGATCCGTGTCCAGAACGACATTGACTCCTCGGCTGTTTCGAGCTCGAAGTCGTTTGCCTCAGCCGGCCGGAGGCGATGCCGTGCGCGCAGAATCGATTCGAGCTCGAGCATGGCGCGCTCCATGTCCTCGGTTCGTTCGGTACGCACCAGGATCTCATCGACGGTCCCGAGCGGACCGGTTGCCCGCGCCAGCGGCGAGCGCGCGGGCGCGATCGCGCGATTGTCCAGGGGCATGTCGAACAGCGAGCCCTGAGCCTTCAGCACACCGATCACATGAAACCGCTGGCCGTTGACGCGCACGCTGCGACCCAGCGGATTACGTGTGCCGAACAGCTTTTCGGCGGTCTCAGCGCCGAGCACGACGACCGCCGAGCCCTCGCGGTCTTCGAGCGCGTTGAACAGACGGCCACGGCCGATGTCGTACTCGCGAATACGGAAGAAATCCGCGGAGCTGGCTGTGATCCAGACGTTCTCTACCTCCACGCCATCATCGGAGCGGACGTGTCCGCCCGCGTCGCTGGCCACGGCGACGAGCGCAGGTATGCCTAGCCGTGCCGTGATCGCCTCGGCGTCCTCGAGCCGCAGGCGTGGGCGACGGTCCCACGCGCGGCGCTGTTCGGTCGACGGGTTCATGACCACGGAGGGCTGACGCCGGACGGTAATCGTGTTCAACCCGTAGACCTGTCTCGCGAAATCCTCCTCCATGTACCGGTTCATGCCCTCGATGACGCTCACGACCGTCATCAGGAACATGGCACCGATGAGCACGCCGATAACGGCGAAGAAGCTCTTTAGCTTCTGTGAGCGGATCTGCCGGAGCGCGAGACCGACGCCGTCGAAGCGTCGCATGAATCAACCGCGCCGACCGGGCGCCGCGGTGTCGGCAGCGAGCGGGCGCACGGCTTGGCCAGCCTCCAGATCGCGGATCGCCTCGTACGGACCCGCGATGATGGAGTCGCCCTCGCTCACGCCGCTCAAGACCTCGAAATGCTCCTGACCGGCAATGCCGACCTGCACGGGGACGAACTCGGCCTTGCGGTCGCGCATGACGAAGACGCCCTCCTGGTCGCGGTCCGCGGCGCGGCCGCGTGCCTGAGCGGCGCGCGCTTCACGCGATTCGGCCGGGATCTCTTCGCTGTCGTCACGCTCGCGTACAGTGAGCGCAATGATCGGTACGGTTATCACACTGTCGCGACGCGCGGTCACGATTTCGGCTGTGGAAGAGAGATCGGGTCGCAGCGTCGGCGGCGGCTCGGTGAGGGTGATCACGACCTCGAAGTCGATCGCCTGCTGCGCCGAGCCACCGGCGGCGACCGCGGACGCTGGCGGGCGCACGGCGCTGTGGCCGATCTCCGTCACGATGCCGGCGAACCGCTGGCGTGGGAACGCGTCGATCTCGACCAGAGCGGTATCGCCCAGCGAGATTTCGGGCACGTCCGTCTCATCCACCTGCACGACGGCTTCCATCACCGACAGGTCACTGATGGTGAGCAACAGGCTGCCTGGATTGTTCATGGTACCGACGATCGCCATCTCACCCTGCTCGACGTTCAGGCGCGTGACCACACCCGACAGCGGGGCGCGGATCACCGTCTTGGCGAGCTGATCACGCGCTTCTCGTAACGCGGCTTCGGCCTGCCGAACGCGATAGGTGGCCGCTTCATGCATCGCCTCCTGAACGGTCGCCTGGGTGGCGACATCGTCGAGCTCGCGCGCGCTGATCAGCTCGGCATTGGCTGCGGCCAGGCGGCGCGCACGGTCGAGTGCCGCCTGCGCCTGGAGCAGGTTGGCCCGCGCCTGTGACTCCGTGGCTCGCGCCTCGCTGACCGCCGCCTGCGCCCTGGACACCGCGGCCTCATACTGCGACGGATCGATACGGAGCAGGAGCTGACCGTCCATGACGTGATCGCCTTCGGCGACGCGCAGCTCGACGATCCGGCCCATGATGTCCGACTGCACCTCGACGGCGCTGCGCGGCCGCACCCAGCCATTGGCGGTGACCGTCGCGACCAGGTCGCGACGGACGGCCGGCTCGAGTCGCACCGCGAGCGCGGAGTCGTTGCGACCGGCCGCCACAGCGGCAGTCCCGCCAACGACGACCAGAGCGCCGACGGTGCCGATGACCCACTTGGTCCTGCGCTTCATCGAGGATCTTCCTCCAGGCGAAGCGGGCGGCCGACGGCCGTCTCGAGGGTGGCCAGGCTTTCGTGGAATGTGTAGATGGCGGCGAGCAGAGCGCGATCTGCGCGCGCTTTCAGGGTCTCGGCGTCGAGGAGGTCGAAGAATGTGCTCATGCCGATGCGATAACGCTGGCGCGCGAGCTCGAGCTGCTCGGCGGCGAGCTCGGCATTACGCTCCTCGAGCCGGCTCGTCTGGTAGGCGGTCGTCAGGGCATCGAAGGCGGCCGTCACGTCGGCTCTGACCCTGAGCTCTTCGGCGCGCCGGCGCAGCGATGCATCGGTTGCGACGGCGCGCGCTTCCTCGATCTGCCGCTGGCGAGTGAAGCCGGTGAAGACCGGCAGCGAGAGGCGCAACTGGAACGTCAATGGCTGGCGCTCGAAGGCAAAGGGAAAGACGTCGTTCTGTGCCCGGATCTGCCGCATGTCCGTCGGTGAGAGCAGCAGCTCGGAACAATCGAAGGGGAACCCCGGCATGGGGGTGTTCAGCCGTTCCGTGACGCTGTTCCACAGCCCGCAGTTCTGAAACGATGAGGCGGCCTGTGCCTCGGCTTGCGCCACGAGCAGACCGGCGTTCCCGGCCTCGCGCGTGAAGCCGGCCCAGCCCAGCGACATGTCGAGGCTCGGCAGGTACGAGCTTACGGCCATCTTGACGGCAGCCGCGCCGGCGTGCTCGACGGCTCGCTGTGCACCCAACTGAGGATTGGCCGCGAGCGCGGTTGCCACCAGCTCCTGGGCGGTCCAGGTCGGCTCGAAGACGCGGAACTCGGTGCTCAGCTCGAGGTCCGCGTCCAGCTCGACGCCGAGCTGTTCGGTCAGGCGCAGCTTGTCGGTCTCGTGCTGGTTGCGGACCCGGATCAGCTCGACCTCTGCGCGGCCTCGCTCGACCTCGGCCTGCTTCGCTTCCAGCGCGATGGCTTCGCCCACCTCGACGCGCGCCTGCGCCAGCTGCAGGTTCTGCTGGGCGCGCGCGAGCTCCTGCGTCGCCAGCAATACGGCGTCGCGTGATCCCAGAACGGCAATGTACTGTCGCGTGACGGCGGACTCGAGCGCATAGGCCGCGGCCAACGTCCGCGCAAGGGTTGCGTTCCGGTCGGCTCGAGCCTGAGGCACACGGAAGAACGAGGAGCCGCTGAGCTGATAGCCGAAGCCGAGCGAGTAGTCGGAAAAGTAGTAGGACTGCCGCCCGAGGCCGAAGTCCGCGCCGGTGAAGATGCCCACGCGCGGTGTGCCCTCCGCCTGGTACTGGAGGCCGAAGCTGGTGGTGGCAGATGGCAGGAAGGTGCCATACGCTTCGCGCACGGCCCACTCAGCGACGTGCTCGTCGTTTTGCTGCGCGAGATACTCCGGGTTGTTACGCTTGGCGATCGCCACCGCCTCCTGCAGTGACAACGTGCGTGGAGCCTGCGCAGCGAGACTCGCGGTCCCGGGCAAGCAACACATCGCCAGAAGCAGCGCACGGAGTCGGCGGCACCGCGTCGTCGTCGAAGTGATCCGTATCATGTTATGTGTCGGGGTGCAGCGAACAGAGCATTGAGCGTTCAACGGCGAGTCCCGACCTGGGCTGCGACGGCTCTGGAACATGACAGCGGAAACGTAACGGTAACGGGAGATGATCGGTAGCGCGTCGCCGCCCGGTGCTCACCTCGAGCGGATCAATCCGGAAGGCTGGCGCGCACCGCGACGTAGCCGCGGGCCGACACCTCGACACGCAGCACCCGGCCCTCGCCGTCGACCCAGACCCGGCGTTCATCGCCGCCGGCGGGCTCGATCCGAAGCAATTGCGCCGAGACGGTACGACCGCCGACCTCGATTCGATCCTCCGAGAGCGCTACCTGCGCGGCTGTTTGCCGACTCTGTCGGGGGATCAGTAGAGGCATGTTGGCGGCGCCCTGAAGCGCCTGCTGCGCCACGAAGTAATAGTGGTGGGCGACGCCATCGTCGGCGACGACGGCGCCGTCGCTGGCCAGATACTCGCGCATCTGTTCGCCCGCCGCCGAGAGGATGCGCGCGCTGAAGCGCCCGCTGCTCACGCGTCCCGTGATGCGCTGCTCGCTATCGCCTTCGACCTGCACTTCATAGGCGGCAGGTCGGAGTCCAGCGCCCTGCAGCTCGAGGGAGGAGCTGATTTGTTCGCCGCCGAGACTGATCCGGCCCTGAGCGACAATGACGGCATCGCCTCCACTGCCGCTCTGACGGATCGAAAAGGTTTCACGGCCGACCTCGCGACCGTTGAGCATAATGCGAAACGTGCCCTCGTCCAGAACGGTGGTCTGGGCGTCGGCCAGGGCCGGCAGCAGGCTCATGCAACCCAGCGCGAGAACGATCGACTGGAGTCGGATCATGGCTCCTCCGTAGCGAGACGGCGGGCGCAATCAATCGCCCGAGGTCATGGAACGGTGCACGCCTCCTACCCGCGGGCGGTACCGCGGGGTCCGATCGTCAAAGCGTGTCGCTATCGGTGGCCTCCGCGGGTCTGAACACGGCCCTGCGGATCGCATCCAGAATTCTGGCGTAGATGGCCTCGCCCTTCTCGCGGGTGGCTGCGGTGGGGCGCCCCACCGCGCCGGCGCTCCCGGTCGGCGGAGCGGGCAGCCCACCGTGAATGTAGCGTTTGAAGTCCGCCGCGCTCAGCTCGAAATCGCGGGCGCGATTCATCTGCACGAGCTCGGGGTGCAGGTAGAGCATGACCGATGTCTCGGCTTCACACGCATGTTGGGGCGCGGTCTGTTCCTCGAGGAGGTTGCTGACATCGACGTCCCAGGCTTCGACGACGCGTACTCGAGCGCGGTCCGTGATCAGCCCGGCCAGCGATTCCAGATGCGGCTCGTGCCTGTGAGCCGTGATCAGGATAAATTCGGCGAAGCCGTGCTCCTCCCAGCAAGCGAGCAGCTCGTTCAACGCGCGATGCAGCGTTTTCTTGCTCAGCGACGCGGTTCCGGCGAAGGCGCGCTCGGTCCGAACGTTGACGCCGTAGTGGAACGTCGGTGCACGCAGGGCGCCGAACTCCTGGGACAGATCCAGGGCCAGCCGGCGCGCGATCAGGACATTGCAGCCGAGTGGCAGGTGGGCGCCGTGCTGCTCGAGCGCGCCGACCGGGATGAGGAGTCGCGGGTCGCGCGCGACGTGCGCGGCGACTTCACTCCAGCTGAGCTCATCGAGGCCGAGGCGCGACGGTGAAGTTCGAGTCATCGATGCCTTTGCGAGTGGTTCTGGCCACCGCGGCAGCGTTCGCCGCGATGCTGTGCGTGCTGGCGTGGTCGCGCGCTCTGGACGCGGTCTGGCTCCTGGGCGCCCTGCTCGCGCTGGTGGTGGCAGGGCTCGCGGTCGCCCGCACGTCCCGGGCGCGCGCCGGCCGGG
>JBOHRE010000067.1:0-18218 GCA_050732635.1 Longimicrobiales bacterium
GCTTGGCGCCGGGCCCGAATCGCATCTTCCGCCCTCGCAGAGCGTTACGCTATGGCGAATCAGTCGTTGACGTTGACCACGTCGCCGTTCTTGCGCCGCCGGCGGTGGACCGCGCCACCGACGCCCAGCAGCCCCGTGCCCAGCAGCACCATGGTGATCGGCTCCGGCGCGGCCGACACGCAGTTGGCGTCTTCCATCCGGCACTCGGCAAGATTGCCGCCGGTATCGTTGGCGTTCACCGTGTTCCTTGCCTTGAACGCGAACTGCGCCTGGCCGGCAGTCACGGTCTCCGGGATCGAGAACTGGAACACCACCGCGCCGAGGCCGCAGGTCTCGAAGCGGATGCTCGGCTGCGGAGAGCTCGGATCGCAGCCCCGGATCCCGCCCCGTGCCTGACCGTCAGCGGAGGCCACAAACTCAAGCGGGCCGTTGACGCCGACCGCTGGCGGGTTCACCGTCCAGAAGGTCCCCGGCGAGCCGAACACGCCAACCGTCCCGACCGTGCCGACGCTGAAGCCGTTGACCGCGCTAGGCACGAACGGCAGCGTGAGGCCGATGACGTTGAGCAGTGAGCCCCCGGTGTTGTCCGGCGCAATGAATCCCTGCTGGTTGCGGACCCAAAGCCGCAGCAGCGTGGCGCCGCCACCGGCATCGAAGGTGGTCAGCTGGATGCTGGCACAGGCCCTCAGGGCGCCTGGAGTACAGATGTTGTGCGCCGCCTGGAACCCGGTCGGGGCCGCATGGACGTCCGCGGCGCCGAACGCCGGCAACAGCGCGAGGGTGAAAAGGATCCGCTTCTTCATTGCTGCTCCTGGGGCGAGGGGGAGATGCACCCGAACGGGTCAACGACTGGGTCGACGACCGGCTCGCGCCCGCTATACGCGCAGGTGATGTGCCACCTGCCGGGGCGTCTGAGCCATGCGGTGCTAAAACTGTTGCGGCTGCGCGGCTTCGAGGCCGTCGTGCCGCCGTATGTTTCGGCGCTGGCGCCGTCTGTTTTGTGTCGCCTGCGCGACAGACGCTGTCACGCCGCCGCGACGATCGACGGCCCGGCGCCGGCCGCTCATGGCCGCACCCGGGCGGCGCGGCCGCGGCGCAGTGCGTTCCAGCCGAGCCAGGCGTAGAGGACGATGTAGGTGACGGCCATGATGGTGGTCTTGGCCATGGACATCTTGAGCGGTGTGGCCATCACGTCGGGCGCGCCACTGAGCGCGACGGGGATGTTGAGCGCGTACAGGGTGTAGGCAGCGAGCAGCAGGAGCAGCGCGAGCCAGAAGAGCCCGCCGAGCAGCAGGAGCGGCCAGCGCGCGCGCCGCGCGATCAGGCCGAGCGTGGCCACGCTCAGGCCGATGGTGGCGAGCGGCAGGGCCTCGAAGGTTGCGCTGACGACGCCGAACTCCCACTCGGCGCTGCCGAAGCGAGGCGGGTACCAGAGCAGCGAGGCGTCGGTCGCGCCGATGACGGCGAGTGCCAGGCCGATGCCGACGGCCAGCCGGCTGAGCGCGTCGGCCGCCGCGCTCAGCGGTACGCGCGTCTCGGCGGGCTGCTCCTGCAGCAGAACCGGCCGGTTCAGGACGGCAACGCCTGGTCGACCAGCGGCAGCAACTGCTCGCCGACCTGCTTGGCGAACCGGTATGCGGCGGCCTCATCCGCGGCCGACTCGATGGGGACCACGATGCGAACCAGCGCTTCATCGCTGCGGCCGAGCAGTGCGGCATCGCGCAGTAGATCGTACTTAACGCGGTACTCGCTGGACTCGACGCGGCCGCGGCCCTGGTACCAGTAGAGGACGACGGCCTTCTCGTCCTTGCGACGGAGCAGGTAGCTATTCACCATGACGGGGCCGGCCGCCGTGGCCAGCGCCAGCCGGCTGTTCGCAAGCGCCTCCCAGCCGGCGCCGGGCAGACAGTTCTTGGGTGAATGGATGGTCCGCCCGCGCGTCTGGCTCTCGTAGTAGCCGATGTACAGGTTGAACCAGGCCGGCGAGCCGGCGGCCTGAGCCGGCCGGTAGACGCGCACCAGGTGCGCGTCTACGCCTGCAGCCGTGAGCTCGGCGGGCGACATCTCGAGGTCGCGTCCGTCGTAGCGCGCCAGCTCGTGCGGCACGACGCTGCCCAGCGGCGCGCGCAGCGGCATCTCGCGCTGCGTATCGACGCCGACCACCATGAGTGCGCCGGCGAGCAGCAGCACGGGGGTCGCCCAGACACGTAGCACGTTCATGGCGATGCCTTTCGCAGCCGCAGGCGGGGCAGGAGCCGCTCGAGTCCGGAGAACGCCCATGCCATCACACCGAGTATGACGAAGGCCACCACGAAGAATGCCCACCCCTCCGAGTAGTGCATCACGCCCTCGCCCCATGCGGGTCCCATATAGTACACGAGGAACCCGGTCAGGAACACCCGCAGTCCGTTCAGCACCATGGCCACGGGAATGGCCAGCGCGATCAGCAAGACACGGAGGATCGGCATGCGCAGCCAGATGCCGCCGATCAGCAGCCCGAGCGCGAGCAGCGCGGTGAGCGACCGCAGCCCGCTGCACGCCTCCGTCACGAATAGCGTTTGCCCCGGCAGGTGGATCACGTTGCCGGAGAGCAGGACGGGCACGTTACGCCATTCGAGCAGCGCCGCCCCCATCTGCGACGCCTCGAGCTGTAGCGGCAGGGCGAGCGAACCCAGCAGTACGGCTGGAACTGGAATGGACAGCAGCAACAGCCCGACCGGCAGCCACCAGTGCAGGACCTGGCGGACGCCCCAGGCGCTGATCACGAGCGCCGCGAGAGCCAGGAACAGCGAGAGCCGCATCGTGAAGAGCTCGGCGGCCAGGTGCGAGCCGTAGCGGAGCAGGATGGCGAACACGAGCAGCGCAAGGCCGAGCACGGGCTGCGGCCGGGCCAGCGGGCTGATGCCGCGGCGCCACACCAGCACCAGCGCGAGGGGCGCCAGCAGCAGGCCGTGTGCGGCCTCGGGGTCCTGCCACCAGTCGCGCCCCAGCGTGGTGAGCGGCGCCCAGAACAGCACCAGAAACGCGAGGGCCGTGAGCAGGCGTGGTACGAGCCACGTCCAGTCACGGCCGGCGGAGCGGATGCTGACGACCGCCGAGGAGAGGCGCTCGGCGACCTCAGCCGTGGCCATTCACCACGCGCCCTGCCCGAACATCACGACGGGCACCGTGCGCAGCATGATGCGCACGTCCTCCAGCGCGGAGCGCGACTCGAGGTATCGCAGGTCGTAGTTCAGCTTGCGGCGCACATCATCGATGCACTGGTCGTAGCGCCACTCGACCTGAGCCAGACCGGTGATGCCCGGCAGCACTCGCTGCCGCCGTGCGTAGCCCTGCAGCTCGCCGCGCAGGTGCGCGAAGATGCGCGGCTGTTCCGGACGTGGACCCACGATGTTCATATCGCCGCGCAGCACGTTCCATAGCTGCGGCAGCTCGTCCAGCCGCGAGCGGCGCAGAAACCGGCCGACCGGCGTCACCCGCGGATCTTCCGGACACGCCCACACCTCGGCGTCGCGGTCCGAGCCGACATACATCGTGCGGAACTTGTACATCTTGAAGAGCTGGCCGCCGTAATCGACCTGGCGTCGCCAGTTGCCACCGGAGCCGGGATGGCGACGGTCGATGCCGACGCGCGTCTGGGTGTACAGGATCGGCCCCGCGCTCGTCAGCTTCACCAGCAACGCGACCAGGAACATCACCGGCGCCAGCACGATCAGACCGATCGCAGCGGCCAGCATGTTGAGCCAGCGGCGCACCTCATCCTGCTTCGTCGCATGCGGTGCCGCAGCGGCGTCGAAGACGTGAAGGCGCAGCTCGGGTGTGTACAGCAGATGACTGGGCAGCAGCATCTCGCCGCCGGCGATCTCGGCCTGCTGACGAGCATGCTCGGTGAGGGTCAGCACAGACTGCTCCACCGCTTCGAGGGTCGAGACAAACCGCGTCGTCGGCGCGAAGTGCAAGCCCCGTTCGCAGCGGCGGCCGCTGTGCCCGAATCGTATAATGAATTGTGGGAGAATGATTTGCGCGAAATCTCGTGGGCCGCCTCGACGACCGATTCTGCGGCGGGGCCACGACGCGCTGTGGGAGGTGTGCTACATGCGCGGGCGCTGCGGGCGGGTCACGAACACAGCCGAGCCGGCTCGGCTGCGATCACGGACGGCGATCAGTGACGCGGCGTGGGCGGCGCCTCGATGTCGAAGTAGAAGCGAGTGCCCCAGTCGGGGCTGCTCTCGTACGACAGCTCGGAGCCCATGGCGCGCACCAGCCGGCGGGCGATGGTCAGGCCGAGCCCGGTGCCGGAGAAGTGGTAGCCGCTGTCCGCGCGCACCCGAAAGGGAACGTAGAGGCTGTCGCGGGCCTCCTCAGGGATGCCCGGACCGGTGTCGCGCACCGACCAGCGTAGCCGCTGCCGGTCCACGACCTCGGCCATGACTTCGACGGAGCCGTGATCGGTGAACTTGAGCGCGTTGGTGGACAGGTTCAGCAGCACGCGGTTCAGCGCGATCGGATGCCCCATGCGGCTGTCCGGCTCGGCGCCGCGGAGCCGGAGCTGCAGGTGCTTCTCCTCGGCCAGCGGCTCGACGATGCCGCGCACCGACTCCAGCGTCTCGCGGATGGAGAAGGGGACGACGTCGCGCGCGCTCAGGTGCTCGCCGCCTCGGGCCAGCTCGATCATGTCGCTGGCGACCTCGATCAGGCCGAGCGTCGCGCTGTAGATCAGGCCCATCTGGCGCAGCTGGGGCTCGCTCAGCGGACCGCTGTGCCCGCGCCGGAGTGTATCGGACAGAAACAGGACGGCGGTCAGTGGCGAGCGCAGGTCGTGCGCGATCTCGGCGACGAGCCGCAGCCCGTCGGGACTGGCCAGCAGCGTCGGAATGTCCTGACCCCATTCGGGGTCGAGCTGGCGGCGTGAATTGGTGAGGACCCGGATCAGCGCCAGCCACGGACGTTCCGCGCCGGGCGTCTCGTCCGCTTGCTCGGTCCAGAGCTCGAGCACCTCGGAATGCAGGAGCTCGAGCAGGCGCCGGCGCAGGATCGGGTTGCGGACCGGAGCCATCTGCGGGGTCGCATCGTCGTGCAGCGCGTCCTCGAGCGCGTCGACGACGCGACCGAGCTCCTGCTCGATCGGCTCGTCGAGGAGCAGCGGGGCGGCCGCACTGTGCGGCCAGGTACGGAGCACTCGCTCGGCCGCACGCCGGAGCTCGACGTGCGGCGCGGTCGGCGTGCGCTCGCGTACGGTCGGCGCCAGATCCTGACGACGGCGTAACGTCCGGAGTGCGGCCTCGTCAGCCTTCCAGCGTCGCTCCAAGGCTGCGCCTTTCGAGCTCGTGCTTTTCCATGAGGCGGTACAGCGTCGTGCGATCGACGCCTGCCATCCGCGCGGCCTGCGACATATTACCCTTCGCCGAGCCGACCAGCCAGGTCAGGTACTGCCGCTCGAACTCCGCCATCAGCCGCTCGCGCGCGGAATGATATTTTTCGCCGCGGCCATCGAAGTTGAACGCCATGCGCTGCGAGCCGCCCACCGGTGCACTCTGGCCATTGTCGAGAAACGGCAGGTCGGCGGCCACGATGTCCGTCGCCGGCTCGAGCAGCACGACCGCGTGCTCGATCACGTTCTGCAGCTCGCGAACATTGCCCTCCCAGAGCCGGCCTTGCAGCGCGGCCAGCGCGTCCTCGCTGAAGCGCGGCTGCGGGTCGCCGCGCCGGTGCTGCTTCCAGAAATGGCTCAGAAAGTGATTGGCCAGAACCGGGATGTCCTCGACGCGCTCGCGCAGCGCCGGAACGTGGATGGGCACGACCCGCAGTCGGTAATAGAGGTCGCGCCGCAGCGCGCCATCCTCGGTGGCCTCGTGCGGATCGCGGTTCGTCGCCGCCACGAAGCGCACGTTCACCACCGCATCGGCCGCCGCCGAGGAGCCGACCCGCCGGATCGTGCCATCCTGAATCACGCGCAGCAGCTTGGCCTGGATCGCGACCGTCATCTCGGTCAGCTCGTCCAGAAACATCGTGCCGCCGTTGGCCGTTTCCAGCAGGCCCTGCTTCTCCGATACCGCGCCGGTGAACGAGCCCTTGACGTGCCCGAACATCTCCGACTCCAGCAGCCCTTCCGGCAGCGCGGCGCAGTTCAGCGCCACGAAGCAGCGGCTGCTGCGTCGGCTGTGATGGTGGATGAACTGGGCGAACATCTCCTTGCCCGAGCCGCTCTCACCCGTGATGAAGACCGAGGCGTCCGTCGCCGCCACCTTGCGCGCCACCTGCACCGCCTGGCGGAAGGCAGCCGAGGTCCCCAGCAGATTGACCTTGTCGCTGTGACCGTGTCGTTTGCGCAGCTCGCTCTCGAGCTGGCGCGACTCCTGGGCGACCAGCACCGTGTGCGCCGCGCGACCCAGCAGCGTCTGCAGCTGCGGCGCCGAGAACGGCTTCGGCAGGTAGTCCCAGGCACCCGCACGCAACGCCTCGATACTCGACGCCACGCTCGGATTGCCCGTCATCACGATCACCAGACACGCCGGATTGCGCTCCAGACAATACCGCAACAGCTCCATGCCCGACACCTGTGACATGTACAGGTCGACCATGAAGATGTCGAACGGACGCCGCTGCAGGAGCTGCCGGGCCTCTTCGCCCCGGCCCGTCACCGTCACATCGAAGCCCTCCAGCCGCAGCACGCTCGCGCAACTCTCGCGCAGCGTCGACTCATCATCGACGATCAGCAGTCGCACCCCTGCCTTCGCTTCCGGGGTGAGACTCTCGATGTCCATGTCCCGCGGCTTCTCGGCGGTACGCGCGCTCTCTGCTACGAGGCTCATATCGATCCTGTCGCTGGGGCGCCGATGCCCACTACCAGATGTCGCATGGATCCGTCGAACAATGTTGAAATCGGCACCGTGCGTGTGGATTTGGGGACGCGGTGGACCGCGCAACCGGAGTGCCGAGAGACGTCGCAGGACCGCTATAGTTAGCGGGGACGCCGGATTCCGTCAAGGGATCGCCGTCCGTTTCTGTCGCGAGCCTGCAACAGTTTTCCGGCAATCGGCCAGAATGTTGCCGGCGTGCGACACCCCGGCGCGGCGCGGGCGGCGGCCTCCGTTCCGGGCGCGAGCGGCGTGGTATGGGCGTGCGCTCGCCGCGAGGAGGCAGGGCCGCGGAGACAGGAATGGCCGGCGCGCCAGCGGTCTCTGGTTTGCTTGCTGCACCCCCTTTCGGCGAGGCGTCCGTTGCCGTGCGCCGAGCGCTGATCGCAGACCGTCACCGAGGTCGGAATGTCGGAGGAGAACACGCTGACGCAGTACACCGGATCGGAGCCGCTGGCCCCGACGGCTCCGCCGGGTCTGGCCACGTCGCTGGCGGACGAGGATGATGGGGGTTCGCTCTCGCTGCGTCGCTATCTCGATGCGGCGCGCCGCTACCGCTGGGCGATCCTGGCGGTCGTGGTGGTGGGCACCGGCATCGGTGTGGTCGTGGCCGAGCTGGCGCCGCAGCAGTACTCCGCGCAGGCGACGGTCTGGATCGAGGGCGGCGGCGGCGGCGCGGGTCCGATCCAGTCGGGCGAGCTGCTGAGCCAGACGACGGCGTGGCTGGACCTGTTGAAATCCTATGTCGTGCTCGACCACGTGGTGCGTGAGCGGAAGCTGTACTTGCAGCCGAGGAGTCACGCGGATTCGCTGAAGTTCGCGTCGTTCGCGCTGAAGGACCGCTTCCGTCCAGGGCGCTACGAGCTCAGCATCTCGAGCGACCGCAACCGCTTCGTGCTGAGCAGCCGGGTAGGCGGCCTGCTGCAGGAAGGTGTGCTGGGCGACAGCATCGGGCCCGAGCAGGGCTTCGCCTGGCAGCCCGCACGGCGGCTGTTCCAGGCCGGAGAGCGCGTCGAGTTCGAGCTGCTCGTGCCGCGCGAGGTGTCGCTCGAGCTGGGCAAGGAGCTGAACGCCTCGGTCGATCCGAAGCGCGGCAACTTCATGCGGCTGACGCTGCGGCAGCCCACGGCGGCGGGCGCGGCGGGCGTGCTCAATGCCGTGGTCGACCGCTTCATGGAGGTCGCGACCGACCTGAAGCGCTCCAAGCTGGAGGAGCTGACGCTGATCCTGAACGAGCAGCTCGCGTACGCCGACCAGAACCTGCGCACCTCGGAGATGGCGCTCGAGGGCTTCCGCATCCAGACCATCACGCTGCCCTCGGACGAGTCGGCCGTGCCGGTGCCCGCGGGGCTCGCGTCCACCATCCCCGGCGCTTACAGCCAACACTTCGCGCTGAAGGTGCAGGCGGATCAGATCCGACAGGACCGTGAGGCTCTGGCGGCGACGCTGCGGCGCGGCGTCACGCCCGAAGCCCTGGAGATCATCCCGGCGGTAGGAACATCGTCCAGTCTCAGAGGCGCCATTTCCGAGCTGACCGGCAAGAAGGCCGAGCTGCGCGGCTGGCTGCACCGCTATACCGAAGCGCACCCGCCGGTGGTTCAGCTCCAGCAGGAGATCGACAACCTCGAGCAGCGCATCCTGCCGGCGTTGATCGGCGACCTCGACACCGAGCTGGGTGAGCGGTTCAATCAGATCCAGTCCGAGATCGGCAGCTCCGGCGACGAGCTGCAGCAGATTCCGCCGCGCATGATCGAGGAGGCGCGCCTGCGGCGGCAGGTCGCGATTGCCGAGAACCTGTATACCACGCTGCAGAAGCGCTACGAGGAGTCGCGGCTGGGCGCCGCGAGCAGCCTGGCGGACATCAGCGTGCTGGACCGCGCCGCCGTGCCGCAGCGGCCGGTGAAGGACACGAAGCCGCGCATCATCGTCATGGCGTTTCTGGGCAGCCTGGGCGTCGGCCTGCTCGGCGCGGTGCTGCGCGATCGCTTCGACTCGCGCCTGCGCTACCCCGAGGAGGTCACGGCCGGCCTCGGTCTGCCCATCATCGGCGGTCTGCCCGCGATCCCGCAGAACGGCAAGGCGCACCACGGCGAGAGTTTCGAGCAGGTGATCGAAGCGTTCCGCACCATCCGCCTGAGTCTGATTCACGCGTATGGCAAGGCCGGGCCGCTCATCATCACCGTCAGCAGCCCGGGCAGCGGCGACGGCAAGTCGTTCGTCAGCTCGAACCTGGCGGTCGCCTTCGCGGAGCTGGGCTACAAGACCGCGCTGGTCGACGCCGACGTGCGCCGCGGCCGGCTGCATCACCTCTTCCAGCAGACGCACCGCAGGCCGGGGCTCACCGAGTATCTGCAGGGCTCGCTCGAGCTGGACGGGCTGATCCAATCCACGCAGTACCCCTTGCTGAGTCTGATCACCTGCGGCGCGAGGCAGCACAATGCGCCCGAGCTGTTGGGGATGCGGCGGATGCGCGACCTGCTGCAGCACGTGCGCTCGCGGCACCAGGTCGTGATCGTCGACTCCTCACCGCTCGGCGCCGGCGCCGACGCGTTCATGCTCAGTACTCTGACCGGTCATCTGCTGCTCGTGCTGCGCGCCGGCTCGACCGACCGCCAGCTCGCCGAGGCGAACCTCGGGCTGCTGCAGCGTCTGCCCGTGCGTCTGGTCGGCGCCGTCCTCAACGCCGTGCCGCGCACCGGCAGCTACCGCTATTACGGCTATCTCAGCGGCTACGAGACCAGCGACGAAGAGTCGGCGAGCAGCCCAGCGGTCATTCAGGCCACCTGATGAGCGCTGTGGCACTGCACGCGCACCGATGCCACGCGAGCTGCAGCGTTGTCGCGCGCTCGCAACGATCGACACAATCCGTCGGAACCAGGCGTTGTGCCGAACCTTGCGCCTGGGCTGTAAATGACTACGGTGCAACAGCTTGTGCCGCCTCGAGCACGCCACGCGGCGATCGGTATTCTTCTTGAAGAACGGCCGTTGCATTTCTGTCGTAAACAACCACGAACCCGAGCGGCCGAATGTACTGTCAACGCTGTGAGCTGCTGCCCACGGTGCAACGCTCGACGCATCGGCTCCTCACGCGGGAGCATGGGTGGGAACGGCTCAGTCCCCTGCTTTGCCAGCGCTGTGGCTCGCTGCTGCCGCTCGTCTCCGCGCACGACCTGATGCTCAGTAATCTCGCACGGCTGGCCCGCTTCGGGCTCGCGGCCGGCGAGCAACCGATTGTGAAGGTGAGTTTGTGATTGCTGTCCGTGCCCTCTGGGTCTCGATTCTCCTCGCCAGCGCAGTCCTCTGTCCGCTTCCGGGTGCCGCCCAGTCAGCCACGATCGGCTGGAACCCGGAAGGGCTCCAGCTCACGCGCCCAGAGCTACAGGAGATGCTGGTGCGCTACGACAGCGCGGCCCTGTCGACGGCCTACAGTGATGCGTTGCGCGAGCAGGCCCGAGCCGAATCGGAGCTGGTGCGTGCGCGGCTCGAGAACGGCGATTTCCGTGTGGGCGACCGCATCTCGCTCATCGTGGAGAGCGAACCCACCATGACCGACACGTTCGTGGTGGCGGCCAATACCGAGCTCAGGCTGCCGGTCATTGGTGCGATCTCGCTGCAGGGCGTGCTGCGATCGGAGCTGACGGACCACCTGACGCGCGAGCTGGGGCGCTACATCCGCGAGCCGTCGGTGCAGGCCATGCCGTTGCTGCGGGTCGGCGTCATCGGCACGGTAGGGCAGCAGGGCTTCCACATGTTCCCCGCGCCCATGCTGCTCAGCGACGCGCTCATGTCCGTCGGCGCGCTCGGTGCCAACGTGAATCTCGAGGGCATCGAGATCAAGCGCAGCGGCACCGTGATCTGGAAAGGCGAGGCAGTGCGCCGCGCGTTACAGGAGGGCCGCACGCTCGATCAGCTCAGTCTGCAGGCCGGCGACGAGATCGAGGTGGGGCAGCGGCGGAATTTCGGCATAGGGAGCATCGGCCAGAGTGCACGCGCGCTGCGCTGGATGGTTATCGGCATTCCCAGCCTGATCCTGGCGATCGCGCGCATCTTCTAGCGGTTCTCGAGCGCGGGGCGGCTGGCCGCCGCCACACTGCCGTACATCCTCTCGAGCGGGTAATCGCTGTCCTCGAGCGCATCGGCGCACCACGTCAGGATGCGCCGCCTGAGGTCGCCGGGCACATCGTGGTGCCGGTCGGCCGTGCCGCGCACGAAGAGGTCGGCGTGCGTCGCCAGGATATGGGGCGGGTGCATCTCGAAGGTGGTGCGGTGCCGCTGCATGTAGTCGAAGCTGCACTTGCGCACGACGGCCCCGATCTCGTCGTCTGTGAGCGTGCTCATGCCGAGAAACGCGGCGACGCGGCGGGCGACGCCGGCGAGGTCGGCCTTCATCTCCTCGAAGTGCACGAGCAGCACGTTCTCGCTCTGTCGCGCGCGCTGCCACCAGCCGGCCACATGCTCCGGCCAGGGTCCCCACCACATCTCCTCCGAGCAGAACCAGGACTCGAGCTGCGCCAGATCCGGTCCGAGCGCGCCGGTGTTCGTGGCAAGGAAGTCGGCGCAGCTGGCGAAGCAGGAGACGGGGTGGCGCGCGACATAGATGTAGCGGGCCGTCGGCCCGAACGGGCAGAGACGCGTGGGCAGGTGGGTCTTGATCACGCGTGACGGGCGCTCGCTGCCGATCAGCGGTGCGGCCTCGACCGGCACGCTCTTCAGGCCCTCGAGCCAGGGCGACACCGCGTAGAGCGCGCGGCCGGATTCGACGAGATCACCCGCGCCGCGTTGCAGCACCTCGTAGACCAGGTGCTGCATCCAGGTCGTGCCACATTTCATCTGGGTGACGACGAAGATGTCGTGCGCCGCCGGCCGATAGCGCTCGGCCCGCGCGAAGCTCTCGGCACTGCAGGTACCCTTCGGTCCGGCAACCTCAGCGTGGGTGAAGCTGGAGCGCTCGAAAGTGAAGCTGGAGAAACGGCCGAGCAGGCTCAGGATCGGATACAGCAGCGTCGCATGCAGGCGCAGTGTGCGCTTGAAGCGGTCGCGCGCGGCCGGCTCGAGGCCGTAGTAGGCGAGTCCTCGGGTGCGGCGGTCCTCCCAGGCGAGAACGAAGGACAGGTAGACGAGCTGGACGAGGAAGAAGGCTGCGGCGGCGGCCGCCAGCAGGATCCACGCAACGGCGCTCAATTCGCTGCGCCGGGCTCACCCCAGAAGAGGATCGGCTGATCCGGCAGCGCCTGTGAGCGGCGCAGCGCCACGGTGGCGCGGATCAACAGGTCGACCGGATCGAGGTCGGCGCCGTGGAAGTTCGGCACGGCGAAGCAGCCGGCATGGATCTCGGTCGGCGGCAGGCCGCCGTTGCCATCCGGCACGCCGCGGCTGGCGGCATCCGCGATGCGCCGGGCGAGGCCGAGCGCGCCCTCGCGGTCGGTCTGCGGCGCCAGCACGACGAACTCACGGGGTCCGAGCCGGCCGATCGCATCCGATCCGCGCGTCAGGCGCTTGAACAGCTCGACAGCCTCGCGCGCCCGGCCCGGCTCCGCTTCGGGCGTCTGCGGCTCGGCGGCAAAGACCACGCAACCGATGGGCAGGTCGTGCCGCGCCGCCTGCAGCGCCAGCTCCTTCACCCGGACCAGCATGCCCTGCACGTTGTAGAACCCCGACTCGAGGTCGACCAGACTCTGCTCGCGCGCGCGATCCGCGGCGCGCTTCGATCGGATGAACGTGACGAGCTTGTGGACGAGCGGGTCGATATTCAGCGGTAGCGAACAGAAATCCCACGCGCCGGCTTCGAGCGCCTCGCTCACGGCCTCCTGCCGGGTGGCGCCCGAGCTGATCACCAGCAGCGGCGTCGTCGGACCGCACGCCGGGTCGACCCGCAGGGCCCGGCACAGCTCCGGCGCACCCATGTCCGGCAGGTTGACGTCGATCAGGATGGCATCCGGCCGGGATACGCTCGCCTGCTCCACGGTCTGGGCACCCGTGAAGGCATACAGGATCGCGAACCCCTTGGCGGCCAACACGCTCTCCAGGGACCGCGCCGTCCATTCCTGCGCATTCGCCACGAGCACGAGCGCGGGCGGGACCAGGTCGATCTCCAGGGCCTCGCCGCCCCTGTCGCTCGATCGAATGCTGTTCAAGAGACGCGTGCTCACCTTGGCAAAGTTTCGGCTGGGGAAGTCCAGCCAAGCTGCAGGAACCGTGCGTGAGCGCTGCCACGCTTCTTCGACGATCCCGACAGCGGCGGTGCTGCAGGAAAGTCCCGGCCGCGGCCGCCGCTGCCGTCATTTCCGGGTGTGGCAAAACTTTACGCACGGCGAAGCGGCGCCACAATAGCTTCGGCTCTCTGTCGCGGACCCGCAACGACCAGCAGCGGCCGGCACGCAGAGCACGCTGACGGGACTACCGGGCCCGCGACGCCGTTTCGTACAGGGGCTCGCCCGTGTTAGATTTACAGAAATCCCCACATCATTTCCGAAGCCGTGACTGACGCAGCCGCATCCAGCATCTCTGCCGACGCGGGGTCGGCGCCCGACCACCAGGCTGACGAGCCGGCGATCCAGCCGAACCTCGTCGCCCAGCTGCTCGGCACGCTCGGCAAGGCCTACCGTGCGCACCGCATCTACGAGGCGAACAACCCGGTCTACCAGCGCTTCGTCAGGAGCGTGCGCGACGGCTTCACCCAGCTCTGGACCCACGCCGCCTCGCTCGAGCTGCGCGTCGACGAGCACGCCTTCGACTGGAACGGCACCGCGTTCGAGGTCGGCGAAGGCCGCGACAGTCTGGCCTTCCTCTTCTACAAGGACGGCATCCGCTACATCAGTTTTCTGCCCGGCTTCGAGGAGGAGGTCGACCGATTCCTCGAGGCGACGCACCGCGCGCGGCAGGTCGAGCAGTACGCCGATGATCTGATCTCGCTGCTCTGGGAAGCCGACTTCGCGTCGTTCCGCCACTCCTACGTCGATCAGGTTGCCGATGCGGTGGAGGTGCCGGACGCGGGGCCGCCGCTGAAAGGAACGGTCGCGCCGGAGCAGATCGCTGCGGAGATCCGCGAAACGGCGCTGGCGAGCGGCGCGCCAGCGCCCGCGGCGGCGGGTCTGAGTCGGGACGATTTCGAGGAGACGCTCTACTTCCTGGATGAGGAGGAGCTGGCGCGGGTGCAGGCGGAAATCCAGCGCGAATGGCAGCGGGACGCGCGCACGGACGTGCTGAACGCGCTGTTCGACCGGCTGGAGGATTCCGAGACCGAGCGCCAGACGCGGATCCTGCAGGTCCTGCAACAGCTGCTGCCGGCGCTGCTCGGGCGGGGCGATCTGAAGGGCGCGGCGACGGTGCTGGTCGAGCTGGAGGGGCTGCTGCAGAGCGACAGCGCGCTGCTGCCGGAGTCGCGCGCGCAGGCGGACCGTCTGCTGGACGAGCTGAGCGAGCCGGAGATCCTGACGCAACTGCTGTCGGGCATGGAGCAGCGCTCTATCGAGCCGGACGCGGAGGATCTGGGCGTGTTCCTGAAGCACCTGCGGCCGCAGGCGATGCCGATCCTGATCCGGGCGATCGAGCTGACGAGCGACCGTCGGGTGGGTGAGCGGTTGCGCGCGGCGATGGAGGGCATCGCCCGCGAGCACACGGACGTGGTGCTGCAACTGCTGCGCGAGGACGATCCGACGCTGACCGCGGGAGCGGCACGCCTGACCGGGCGCATCGGTCTGACGGAGGCGGCGCAACCACTCGTCGCACTGCTCGAGCATCCGGCCGAGCACGTACGCGTTGCGGCGGTCGAGGCGCTGGCACAGTTGCGGTCGGCGACCACCGTCGCGGCGCTGGAGAAGGCGATTCAGGATCCGAGTCGCGATGTCCGGCTGGTCGCGATCCGCGGCCTGGGATCACTCGGCTATCGTCCGGCGCGCCTGCGCCTCGAGCAGGTGCTGCAGCAGCGGGAGATGCGCGATGCCGACCTGACCGAGATGATCGCCTTCTTCGAAGCCTACGCTGCGGTGGCCGGTGCCGAGGGCGTACCGTTCCTCGACCGGCTGTTGAACGGGCGTACCCTGATCGCCGGGCGGCAACCCACGGAAGTGCGAGCCTGCGCCGCGCGGGCTCTCGGCACGATCCGCACGCCCGCGGCGCAGGAGTCGCTGCGCAAAGCGGCCGGCGAGAAGGACCCGCTGGTGCGCAACGCCATCGCCGGCGCCCTGCGCGAAGGCACCCCATGACCCTCACGGAAACCGCCGCGCAGACCAGCGAGCTGCTGCAGAAGCAGGGCAAGGCGTTCATCCTGACGCTGCACGCGGCCATGCAGAACCTGAAGATCTATCCGCTGGAGAACGCGACCGCACAGCAGAGCCTTGCGGAGCTGCAGTTCGCCGCGGTGCGCATCCTCGATCGTGAGCGAGTGCTCCACCTGCGCATGTCCGACGCCTTTCTGTTCCTCAACGATGCGCGGCTGCGCACGGACCTCGCCGGTTACGCGGCGTTCTCCTACCTCACGAGCCATCTCGCGCGGCACGGGATCGGCGAGCTGGAGGTCGGCCCGGATGTGACGGTCGCCGAATGGCCGCCGTTCCTGTCGCTGCTGCTGCGTGAGCCCGATGCCTCGGCCGAAACGCCCTACCACGGCTTTCACGAGCGGTTGCAGCAGACGCCCGTGCAGCACATCCGGGTCGGCACGCAACAGGCGTCGCAGGACGACGCCGGGCTCGATGACAACCTTGCCAAGGAGACGGCGAAGCGCACCTACGCACAGTCCGTCAACGTCGCACGGCAGGTGCTCACCGACGTGCGCCTCGGCAAGGCCGTCAACGTGCGGCGCGTCAAGCGCTCGGTTCAATCCATGGTCGATCAGGTGCTCAACAACGAGCACCTGATGCTCGGCATGACGACATTGCGCGACTTCGATGACTATACGTTCACGCACTGCGTCAATGTCTGCATCTTCAGCATCATCCTGGGTCAGAAGCTCGGCATGTCGAAGCTGCAGCTGTACGAGCTGGGGCTGGGCGCGCTGTTCCACGACATCGGCAAGATGCGCGTCGGTGCGGAGCTCGTGACCAAGCCCGCGAAACTGACGGACGAGGAGTTCGAGCGGATGCAGCAGCATCCGACCGAAGGGCTGCTGTCGATGTTCTCGATCCATGGCTTCGGTGAGGTGCCGTGGCGGCCGATGTTGATCGCCTACGAGCACCACATGAAGATCGATCTGTCCGGCTACCCGCGGAACCGGCGGCCGCGGAACCCGACCTTGCTGAGCCGCATCGTGGCGATCGCCGATTCCTTCGAGGCGGGCACCGCGAAGCGCTCGTACCAGCAGGATCCGCTGCCGCCGGAGGCCGTGCTGCAGGAGATGCGCGACAACCCGCGGCGCGGCCTCGACCCGGTGCTGGTCAAGGCGCTGATCAATGTGACCGGCATCTTTCCGGTCGGCACGGTCGTGATCCTCGATACGCACGAGCTCGCCGTCGTGACCGCGGCGAATCCGGACCGTAAGAAGCTGCATCAGCCGCTCGTCAAGATCATCACGGACCCACTGGGGCGGCATTACCCGCAGCCGATCGCGGCCGACCTCTCCGAGATCAATCCCGCGACCGGCCGTGCGGCTCGCGCCATCCTGAAGACCACCGATCCCGCGCAATACGGCATCCGCGTCGGCGATTACTTCGCCTGAGCCTCGAGCGACCGTGCACACTGCGCGATTGAGCGCGCGCTTCGCGCGGCTGCGCGCCGAGCACCGCCGCGCGCTGATTCCGTACATCACGTCGGGATTTCCGGAGCCCGCAGCGACGCCGACGCTGCTTGCCGCGCTGGCCGCTGCCGGCGCCGACATCATCGAGCTGGGCATCCCGTTCAGCGATCCGCTAGCGGATGGGCCGACGATCCAGCGGGCCTCACAGCTCGCCCTCGCCGCCGGTGGCTCCCTCGACCAGGCCCTGCTCGCACTGGCCGAGTTCCGTCGCCACGACGCCGATACGCCCGTCGTCCTGTTCAGCTACCTCAACCCGATCCTCGCGCGAGGCACCGACGGCTTCCTCCGAGATGCCGTGGCGGCTGGCGCGGATGGCGTGCTCCTCACCGATCTGCCCCTGGACAGCGACGCCGAGCTCGAGGGTGTCCTCGACGCCTCGCCCCTCGCGCACGTGCGTCTCATCGCGCCGACCACGAGCCGCGAGCGCGCGCGAACGATCGCATCCCGCTCACAGGGCTTCGTCTACTACATCTCGCGCGCGGGCGTGACCGGTACACAGGGCATGGTGCGCGAGCAGCTCGCCCGCGAGGTCGAGGCGCTGCGTAGCGTGTGTGCACTGCCGATCGCCGTCGGCTTCGGTATCTCCACGCCGGAGCAGGCCGCGACCATCGCTCGTGTGGCCGACGGTATCGTGGTCGGCAGCGCGTTGGTGGAGGCCGTCGCGGGTGAGGGCGTCGAGGGGGCGACGCGCTTCCTCGGCGGGCTTCGGGCGGCCCTCGATGCGATCAACCGCTGAGGGCGCTGAGGACGCAGAAGCGATCTGGGTGATTGGGCTGACTTTGTCGAGCCCAATCATTCCTTTTTTTTTACTCTGCGTCCTCTGCGATCTCGGCGGTGACTGATACTGCGCTGCGTCCTCTGCCTTCTCCGCGGTTGATCTAGCGCCGGGGTGTGGCGGGGCGGGGCGCCTCACGCAGCCCGAGCACCAGCCGCCGGATCCCGTTTCTGAGCACAGGCACATTGAAGTTGATCAGCAGACCGAGGTGGCAGCCGGATAGTTTGAGGTACGTCAGCATCTGCGCCGTGTGGATTGGGTCCAGGCGCTCGACCGCCTTCAGCTCCACGACGATCTGCGTGGCCACCAGCAGATCCACGCGGTAGCCGCAATCGATCTGGCGATCGCCGTACATCACCGACAACAGCTTCTGCCGTTCGTATCCGAGGCCACGCATGGTCAGCTCGTAGACCATGCATGCCTCGTAGGCGGATTCGAGCAGTCCCGGCCCGAGCTCGCGGTGGATCGCGATCGCGGCGCCGATGATCTGCTCGCTCAGCTGGTTGATCTGCATCGCGGCTCCGTCTCCGCGCTCGCGGTATTGCCAGCGCATATGCATTGATGAGGCGAGCCTCGTTCGACGGGAATAGCTGCACGCGCCGGCGTGATAACCGCAAGAGAACGCAGAGGACACAGAGACGGAAAACCGCAGAAGGCGCTGAGGACGCCGAGAAAAAACAAAAAATAGTGGGGCTGGCCGGTGCTCTTCTGACCCGCCGGCGACGCCGCTGAGCTTGCCCCGGAAAAGTGGATACACCATTTAGGAGGAGCAACAGCTCCAGAGGGGTGTGTCATGGCCCGGCGATTCTCCAAGGAATTCAAGCTGCAGGCCGTTCAGCGAGTGATTGAGGAAGAC
>JBOHRE010000068.1:0-15000 GCA_050732635.1 Longimicrobiales bacterium
GGCTGCAGCACGTCGAGCTGGCGGCCGACCTCGTCGGCCAGCCGAGCGGCCGCGCCGTCCCAGTCGTCGTGGGCGCCGCCGGCCGGCTCGGGGATGATGCCATCGATCACGCCGAGCTCCAGCAGGTCCTGCGCGGTGACCTTGAGCGCGGCGGCGGCCTTGTCGCGGGCGTCGGCGGTCTTCCACAGGATCGCGGCGCAGCCCTCGGGCGAGATGACGCTGTAGATCGCGTTCTCGAGCATGAGCACGCGGTCGCCAATGCCGAGCGCGAGCGCGCCGCCGCTGCCGCCTTCGCCAATGATCACGGCGACGATCGGCACGCGCAGCCTCGACATCTCGCGCAGGTTGCGCGCAATGGCCTCGGCCTGCCCGCGCTCCTCCGCGCCGATTCCGGGATAGGCCCCGGGCGTGTCGATCAGGGTGACGATCGGCCGGCCGAACTTGTCGGCCTGCTGCATCAGCCGCAGCGCCTTGCGGTAGCCTTCCGGGTGCGGCATGCCGAAATAGCGCCGCAGGTTCTCCTTCATGTCGCGGCCCTTCTGATGGCCGATCACCATCACGCTGCGCCCGTCGAGCCGCGCCCAACCGCCGACGATCGCCTCGTCGTCGCGGAACGCGCGATCGCCGTGCAGCTCCGCGAAGTCCGTGAACACGCGCTCGATGTAATCCAGCGTGTACGGACGACGCGGATGGCGGGCAAGCTGAACGCGCTCGATCGGAAGCAGGTTACGGAAGGTCTCCGTCTTCAGCTCCTCGAGCTTGCGCTCCAGCAGGTCGAGCTCGTCGCCCACCTCGAGCCCGCTCTGCGTCGCGAGCGAGTGCAGCTTCTCGATCTGCTGCTCCAACTCGACTATGTCCCGCTCGAACTCCAGACCCGCCATAAGATTCGTCTGCCGCTTCCTGTCGGCCTCAGCTTCGCACCAGACTCACGTGATCGGCGCCGAGCAGCTCGCGCAACCGCGCCATCAGACTCTCATCCGGCAGCACCCGCAGCGACCGGGACCGCAGCCGCATCGCGCCACTGCCGTTGCTCTGTCCCGCCTGGCCGTTGCCGCCCGCACCCGCCCCCGCGCCCGCCCCCGTCCCCGCCTCGCTGGCCGGCGCAGCCGCCCACCGAACGTACACCGTCGAGTTGCCCGGATGCGAGCGCATGGCCTCCGTCACGGCGTCGACCGCGGCGTCGGGCCCCAGCTCCAGCTCGAGGCCGAGGGCGCCGCTCTCGCGCAGACTGAGGAGCGGCACGGCCTCGATCAGCCGGATCGGCGGATCCGCCTCGTCGCGCTCGCGGCCGGAGACGATGCCGCGCAGCAGCACCGCGGCGTCCCGCGCCAGCACCTCCTTCGAGGCCTCCCAGGCGTCGCCGAAGGCCAGCACCGTCGCGGTGCCGTGGAAGTCCTCCACCACCAGCTTACCGTACTCGACGCCGTCGCGCCTGCCATATTGGCGCAGGACCGACGTGACCACGCAGGCCAGCTCGATACGCTGGTCGCGCAGCTCGCCCAGCCGGGCCGTGGTCGCGCCATCGTAGACCCGCAGAATGTCACGGAACTTCTCGAGCGGGTGGCCGCTGATGAAGAAGCCGAGGATCTCCTTCTCGCGGGCGAGCCGCTCGCTCTCGCTCCAGCGGATGACCTCCGGCAGCTGGGGCTCGCGCGGCGCGTGCGTGGCGACGTCGCCCGCGCCGAGTCCATCGAAGAGCGAGACCTGACCGGCATCCGCCTCGGCCTGGCGGAGCTGCGCCTCGCCCAGCGCGGCGTCGAGCCCGGCCATGAGCTGCGCGCGGTGTCCGAAGGAGTCGAGCGCGCCGGCCTGGATCAGCGCCTCGAGCGGCCGGCGCCCGACCAGCCGGCTATCGACGCGGGAGACCAGTTCGAAGAGCGAGCTGAACGCGCCGTCCTGCGCGCGCGCGTCCAGGATCGAGGCCACCGCGCCTTCACCCAGACCGCGCACCGCGCCCAGACCGAAGCGGATCTCGTTCCCGGCGACCGGCGTGAACTTCCACTCCGACAGGTTCACGTCCGGTGGCAGCACGTGCACCGCTTCGCCGAGGCCGGGCACGTAGCGCGGCAGGTCGCGACACTCGGCAATGTACTTCACGACCTCCTCCGTTTTGTCCACCACTGCGGAGAGCATCGACGACATGAACTCCGCAGGATAGTGCCGCTTCAGCCACGCGGTCTGATAGGAGAGCAGCGCGTAGGCTACCGAATGCGACCGGTTGAAGCCGTAGCGGCCGAAGGTCGCGATCTGCTCGGCCAGGTCGTCCGCGATCCGCCGATCGATGCCGCGCTCGATGGCGCGGCTGCGGAAGCGCCCCAGCTCCTGCTGGATCAGCTCCGCGTCCTTCTTGCCGACCGCCTTCCGCAGCACATCGGCCTCGGCCAGCGTGAAGCCGGCCAGCACCTGCGCGATGCGCATCACCTGCTCCTGATAGGTGATGACGCCATAGGTCGGCTCCAGGATCTCGCGCAGCTCCGGATGCGCGTAGCGGACCGGCTCCTTGCCCAGCTTGCGACGGATGAACACGTCGGTCATACCAGTGTCGAGCGGGCCCGGCCGGATCAGCGCGTTGGACGCGACCAGATCCTCGAAACGGTCGCAGCGCATGGCGCGCAGCTTGTCCGTCGCCAGCGATGACTCGAACTGGAACACGCCGATCGTGCCGCCCCGCGCCAGCATGTCGTAGACGGCCGGGTCATCGAGCGGCACGTCCTCGATCTTCGCGTACTCGACGCCGCTCGCCGGATGCCTCAGCGCGCCGTGGCGCCGGCGGATCCAGGCGACCGAATCCTGGATCACGGTCAGTGTCTTCAGGCCGAGGAAATCCATCTTCAGCATGCCGGCCTGCTCGAGCGCGTTCATGTCCCACTGTGTGACCAGCGTGCTGTCCTCGCCGTTCGCGCCCGAGCCGCGCGTGGTCTGCGTGCAGATCGGGATGTACTCGTCGAGCGGACCGGGCGCGATCACGATGCCGGCCGCGTGCACGCTCGCGTGCCGTGACAGCCCCTCGAGCGTCCGCGCGTAGTCCACGAGCTGCCGCACGCGAGGTTCGTCATGGTAGAGCTCGCGGAGCTCGGGGATCCGCTCGACGGCCTCGGCCACCGTCAGCGAGTTGTTCGGCGCGTTCGGCACCAGCTTCGCCAGCCGATCGGTCTCGGCTGGCATGAAGCCCAGCACGCGGCCGACATCGCGGATCACGGCACGCGACTTCATGGTGCCGAACGTGATGATCTGGCCTACCGAATCGCGGCCGTACTTCTCGCGGACGTAGTCGATCACTTCGCCGCGACGCTCGTAGCAGAAGTCGATGTCGATATCCGGCATCGACACGCGGTCCGGGTTCAGGAACCGCTCGAACAGCAGATCGAAGCGCAGCGGGTCGACGTCGGTGATGCGCAGTGCATAGGCGACCAGCGAGCCGGCGGCCGAACCGCGCCCCGGCCCGACCGGGATGCCGCGGCGCTTGGCCCAGTTGATGAAATCGGCCGTGATCAGGAAGTAGCCCGAGTAGCCGGTGCCGATGATGACGCCGAGCTCGTAGTCGAGCCTCTCGCGCACCTCCTCGGGCAACGTCTCGCCGTACCGCTCGCGCGCGCCCTGCTCGGCCAGGTGCTCGAGCAGCGCGGCCTCGTCGCTGAATTCCGCGGGCAGCGGGAACGTCGGCAGGTGGTACGTCCTCTCCAGCCGCACGTCGACACTCTCGGCGACCGCCAGCGTGTTCTCGACCACGTCCGGCCGGTCCGCGAAGAACGCGCGGATCTCGTCCGGCGCCTTGAAGTACAGCCCCTGGTCGTAACGCATGCGCGCATTGTCCTGCCGATCCTTGCCCAGCCCGATGCACAACAGCACGTCGTGCGCGTCATGGTCCTCGGCCCGCAGAAAGTGCGCGTCGTTCGTGGCGACGACGGGGACGCCCAGCTCGTCGGCCAGCCGCAGGATCCTGCCGTTCAGCTCGCGCTGACCGGGCGTGTCGTGCGCCTGGACCTCGAGGTAGTAGCGGCCGTCGAACAGGTTCGCGTACCACGACGCCGCCTGCCGCGCGGCCTCGTCCCGCCCCGCCAACAGGTGCCGCGACACCTCGCCCGCCATGCACGCCGACGTCACGATCAGACCCTCCGCGTGCGCCGCCAGCACCTCGCGATCGATGCGTGGGCGGATGTAGAACCCCTCACGGTAGCCGATCGACGTCAGCTTGATCAGGTTGCGGTAGCCGACCGCGTCGCGCGCGAGCAGCACGAGGTGGTAGTACGCATGCTCGCCCTCGCGACCGGCCTTCCTCTCGAAGCGCGAGCCGGGTGCGACGTACGCCTCCATGCCCACGATCGGACGTACGCCCGCCTTCGGCGCCTGCTGCATCAGCTCCCACGCGCCGAACAGGCAGCCGTGGTCCGTGAGCGCGAGCGCCGGCATCTCCAGCTCCTGCGTGCGTCGGATCAGATCGCTGATCCGGTTCGCGCCGTCCAGGAGCGAGAACTCGCTATGCGTGTGAAGGTGGACGAAGGACACGGCTCACGATGCGTTTAGGGGTTAGGGGTCCATGCGGGACGTGTTGCCAGGCGTTGCTGCGTTAGGCATTAGGGGGGTCCATGCGGGACGTGTTGCCAGGCGTTTCTGCATTAGCCTTCAGGTTCCTCCTGCCTAACGCGCGTCCGCGTCGCGAACCGGCACGCGTGGACCCCTGGCGCAGCCACGCGCCTGGACCCCTGCGGCGCAGCCGCTCCTAAGGCCTAACGCGGATCGGCATCTCGAATCCGCAACGCGTGGACCCCTGGCCCGAACGGGCCACGCGTGGACCCCTGCGCAGCCGCCTCAGGCGGCTGCGCCACACTCGAATGTGCCGAGTGCCGTCCAGAGCTGCAGCATGTACTCGTACTTGTCCTCGCCGGGCGCGTACAGCCACGCATCGATCAGGTACGTCCGGCCCTGCTGCGGGCAGTGCACGATGCGCGCGACGAAGGGCCCGCCGCCGGGCCATCCACCCGCCGGCGTCTCCCAGATCCCCTGCAGCTCGAACGCCGGGCCGGCAGCGGTGCGTACCGTGTCGGCGCGTAGCGGCTCGCGCAGTGTGACCATGGGTCGCGCGTAATGGCGCTGCGCGACCGTGTCGCGCCACTCCAGGATCTGCTCCGCCGTCTGGGGCCGGGCCGTGCCGGCCCGCCAGGTGACGAGCACCGAGCGCACGAGGTCGTCGCGGCCCGTCGTCAAGGCGTCGTTGCGAAACAGGTACCCGGAATCGACGGGCGTGGCGCGGTAGACCTCGGGCAGCAGCAACGCAAAGCCGGCAGCGCGGCGGAGCGTGTCGGCGAGCGCGCTGTCCACGCCGCTCGAGTACATGCGGCGCACCGCGTAGGTGCGGAATCGCGCGTCCAACCGCTCATGGATCTCGGGTAGCAGCTCGATTGCGCCGCTCACCTCGCGCCCCGTTGCGACTACGGCTGCCGTGACGACCTGGCCGTTGACCCACACGTTGCGCGCCTCGAACACCGTGGGCGGCGGGCCGATCGTCGAATCGGCGTGCTCCAGCGCTTCCTGGATCCACGGATCGGACGGCCGGCCGATCAGCAGGATCTGCCGGAACTGCCGCAGTCGGCCCCAGGCCGGATCCGTCGGTTCGACGTGCGTCAGGCGAAACGTGCGCTCGTCGCGCACCGTGAAAACCCGCGGCGCCAGCGCCCGCTCCAGCGTATCTGCCACCTGAACCCACAGCTCCTGCTGCGCCAGCATGATCACGCTGTTCGGATCACCGTAGGCGCTCGGCGGCCGATCGCCGCAGGCCGACAGTATGAGCAGCACCGAAACGAGCCGAAGGAATCGCATGCACGAGGAGGTAGAAGGACGGTCGTGAAGTGTAACCGCCGATGCACAGCGGCTGCAACCACCGCTGTCCGGACCAGCCCGCCGCTTCCGTGTTGGCGCGGCTGCAGGCGGCGCAGCATAATGCGGCGCATGACGTCGCCCGCCGCACTCGTCCACGGCTTCGACCGCATCCCTGTATGGAGCGATGCGCGCGCGCGGGCGGGCCGCTTTCTGCTGGCACTCGATTTCGATGGCACGCTGGCGCCGATCGTGCCGCGGCCCGACGACGCGATGCTGCCCGCGCCGACCCGCGCCGCGATCGAGGCCGTGCTCGCGCGCGGCGACACGCGCGTCGCCATTGTTAGTGGTCGCGGCCTCGCTGATGCCCGCGAGCGCGTCGGTATCGCAGGCATCTACTACGCCGGCAATCACGGCATGGAGATCGACGGCCCCGGCATCCACCACGTGCATCCGGACGCCGCGGCGGCGCGGCCGCAGGTCGCGGCCTGCGCGGAGGCCTTGCGGCGGCGGCTCGCGTCACTCGACGGCGTGCAGGTCGAGGACAAGGGACTCACGCTGAGCGTGCATTACCGCCGGGCCCGCGACCCGGAGGCGCCGGCCGCCGTGCGGCAGGCGATCGACAGCCTGTGCGCCGGCGACGACCGCCTGCGCGTGACCGAAGGCAAGATGATCTTCGAGGTGCGGCCTGCCGTCGACTGGGACAAGGGCCGGGCGACGCGCTTCCTGCTCGACGCGCTGGTCGACCACGACTCCGTCGTGCCCGCCGTGTTCGTCGGCGATGACCGCACCGACGAGGACGCGTTCCGCGCACTGCGCGAGGATGCGGATCGCGTGCTGCGCGACGCGGTCGTGGTCGCGCCCGAATCCGGCGACACGCACGCCACCTGCTACGTGCGCTCGCCCGCGGAGGTCGCCGAGCTGATCGGGAGACTCGCCTGACGCTGGAGGTCTTCGGTCCCGCGCCGCACCACGACGTGCTGGTGCTGCTCGTCCAGATCGCGGTGCTGCTGTTCGCCGCGCGCGGGCTGGGCGAGCTCGCCTCGCGGCTGGGTCAGCCGGCCGTGGTCGGCGAGATCCTGGCGGGCATCCTGCTCGGGCCATCCGTGCTCGGCGCCGCCGCACCCTGGCTGTCCGAGTGGGTGATCCCCACGCCGGGCGTCCCGGGCTATCTGCTCGAGACCGTCAGCCTGATCGGCGCCATGTTGCTGCTGCTGATCACCGGGCTCGAGATGGATCTCGGCCTGATCCGGCACCACGCAAGGACCGCGATCGGCGTCTCCTACGGCGGCATCCTGGTCACGTTCACCAGCGGTTTCCTGCTCGGCCACGTGATCCCCGATGCGCTGCTGGTCGATCCCGACGACCGTCTGATCTTCGCGCTGTTCATGGCCACGGCGATGTCGATCTCGGCGATTCCGGTCATCGCCAAGGTGCTGATGGACATGAACCTCATGCGGCGCGACATCGGCCAGACGATCATCGCCGCCGGCATGAGCGATGACACGACCGGCTGGATCCTGCTCTCCATCGTCGCCGGCCTGGCGACCAGCGGCGCGATCACGTCCAGCACGGTGCTGCGCGCCATCGGCGCGGTGCTCGGTTTCCTGCTGTTCAGCTTCACGGTCGGGCGCTGGGTGTTCGCCCGCGCTCTCGAGTTCGTCCAGGACGAGGTCCGCGCGCCTTACCGACTGGTCAGCCTGGTCCTCGTCGCGACTTTCGCCTGGGGCGCGATGACCCAGGCGCTGGGGCTGGAGGCGGTGCTCGGCGCATTCGTCGCCGGCATCCTGTTCAGTCAGTTGCCGCGGCTGCCGGAGTCCGTGCACAACGCGTTGACCACCATCGCGCTGGGAGTGTTCACGCCGATCTTCTTCGCCGTGGCCGGGCTGAAGGTCGATGCCCGCGCGTTGTTCGAGCCCGGCCTGCTGCTGATCACGCTGCTCGTCATCGCGGTGGCCTCCGTCGGCAAGGTGGCCGGTACCTATGCGGGCGCGCGCCTCATCGGGCGCCGTGACCACTGGACCGCGCTCACCTTTGGGGCGGGGCTGAATGCACGCGGTGCAATGGAGATCATCATCGCGACCATCGGGCTCTCACTCGGTATCCTGAGCCAACCGATGTTCTCGATCATCGTGGTGATGGCCATGGCGACGTCGCTCATGGCGCCGCCCGCTTTGCGTTGGACGCTCTCGCGCGTACGGCCCGAACAGGAGGAGCTGGCACGGCTGGAGAAGGAGAAGCGCGCGGCGAAGAGCCCGGTCGCCAGGCTGCGCCGCGTACTGATCCCGCTGCGGCCGCGCGGCGAGCCGGGACCCGTGCGGCGCATCAAGTCACTGCTGATCGGCCGGCTCTCCGAACGCCAGCCGCTTTCCGTCACGCTGCTCAGCATCGCCGAGCCGGAGACGCTGGAGGTGGCGAACGCGGCGATCGAGCTCGCAAAATCGCAGATCCCCGCGGCGAGGATCAGCGGCAAGATCGTCGAGGGCGGACAGCCGATCGATGTGATCCTGGCCGAGGCGGCCAAGGACTACGATCTGCTGGTGCTCGGCGCGACCGAGCAGCGCCCGCGCTCGCCCAACATCTTCCACCCGGTCGTGGACGAGCTGGTTCGCCTGACGCCGTGCATGTCATGGGTCGTGCGCAGCGGCCCGATCTCGGCGAACTGGGAACCGCGCCGTATGCTGGTGCCGACCAACGGCAGCGCCGCCGCGCGGGTCGCGGCCGAGCTCGCGTTCCTTGTCGCTCGACCGCCCGAGGAGGTCCTCGTGCTCACCGTCGTGCGACGGCCGGAAACCATGCTCGCCACCTACGTGCGTGCGGATCGCCGCCAGCAGGAGATCGAGATGGGGCGCTCGATCGTCGACGAGCTGCGCCGGCTGGGTGAGGCGTACGGCGCGCGCGTGCGCACGGTCGTGCGCGAAGGCACGGATCCCGAGGACCAGATACTCCGCATCGCGCGCGAGGAACGCGTCGATCTGGTCCTGCTCGGCACCGACGTGCGCCCCGCATCCGACCGCCTCTACCTGGGGCCGCGCGTCACTACGATCCTCGATGACGCGCCCTGCCCGGTCGTCGTCGTGAACAGCGCGCTGTAGGGCAGTGAGCCGCGACCTTCCAGGACCCGTCCGCGCAGCTCGAGTGGCCGACCGGACCCGTCCGCCTAACGGTTTGGCGGCGTCGCCCCCACGGTGCCCATCTCCGTGCCCTTCCACCATTCGACGACGCCGGTCTCCAGATACAGCCGGTTGAGGTCCAGCGGCGCGATCGGCGCGCCCTGGGTCAGCACCTCGGCGCCGTCATCCGTGATCAGCACGGTGTCCTCGATGCGGAAGTGCCAGCCGCGGTCGGGCATGTCGATGATCGGCTCGACATTGAACACGACGCCGGCTTCGAAGGGGCGCGTCGTGGCGTCGGCCGGCTCCGGATCGTGCACGGACAGGCCCACGAAGTGGCCGATGTAGCCGAGCTGCGTGGGCCAGGCGACCTGCTGGTGACCGCGCCCGAGCACGACGCGCTGCGCGATCTCGAGCAGCTGCTCCTGCGTCACGCCGGGGCGCATCGCTTGGATCACCGAGTCGCGCACCAGCGCGGTCGTCACGTAATACTCGACCTGCTCCGGCGTGAACGAGCCGTCGGCCG
Organism: Longimicrobiales bacterium; assembly: GCA_050732635.1. GTDB lineage: Bacteria > Gemmatimonadota > Gemmatimonadetes > Longimicrobiales > RSA9 > JBOHRE01. The sequence continues at coordinate 9,454 of JBOHRE010000068.1, forward strand.
CCCAGGTGCGCGTGATGTCGCTCGTGTAGTAGCCGTAGTCGGCGCCGTAGTCCATCAGGACCAGGTCGTCGGGTCGGATCCGGCGGTCGAGCCGCGTATAGTGGATGGTATTGACATTGGAACCGCTCGCCAGAATCGGCGCGAAGGCGATCTCCTGCTGGCCCATCTCCAGCTGCACGAACGTCGCCGCGGCCGCGACCTCCCACTCGTAGTAGCCTGGCCGCGTCGACCGCACGGCCTCGTTCGCGCCTAACGCGGCGATCAGCCCGGCGCGGCGCATGTACTCCTGCTCCGCCGGCGACTTGATCCAGCGCAGCTCGCCGAGCAGCGGGCTCAGATCGCGGATCTCCTTGTCCGGAAACCGCTCGCGCGCCAGCGTGATCAGGCGCTGGTTCCGGTGCTCGTGCTGCAGCCACGGGTCCTGCGCCACCTGCGCCCACGCGCTGGCCGCATCCACTGCCGAGCTGGGTGGCGGCTCCGGCGGATCATGCGGCAGCCATAGCGCGTTGGCCTCGGCCACGAGCCCGCGCAGCACGCCGTCGAACTCTTCACGAGCGTGCACGTTCGCGATGCCCGTGACCTCGGCGGTCTCCGCGTTCGGCTGCAGCTCCGCGCCCTCCCACTGCGCCTCGCGCGCCGACTGGCGCGGCACGAACAGGTGCGCCTCGCCCGTACCCGCATCCAGGATCAACGCCGCATTCGGCGCCTCGACCCCGGTCAGGTACCAGAAGTTGTGATCCTGCAGGAAGCGCCGGTGCGTCGGGATCGCCGGCTCGCCGGTGAGCACGGCGATGCCGGAGCCCATCCGCTCCAGTAGCGCCTGGCGCCGGCGCGCGAACTCCTCCGCCGGCAGCGGCTCCAGCGGCTCGAGCGCCTCGAGCGTCGCCGCGACCGGCGTGCCAGGTGGCAGCCGCACCGTCGGCCGCTGGTCGGCATCGCCCGGGCGACTCGGCTGCGACGCGCACGCCGCCCCACTCAGCAGCACCACGAGCGGCGCGTACCTGCAGATCCAACGAAGGCGAGTCATGGATAGGCTCCGAAATCGGCCGTCGGCCGATGAGGGGACAGGGCGACGTCGCCCCTTCGCGGCGCTTCGCTGGCACACGCCCTGCCCGTCGAAACTGCGCGAACCCGCGCAAGATCGACGGGGTAGACGGACGATGCAAGAGCACGTAGTCTAGCGCAGCTAGGCATGGCGAAACCCACGACACCCTCGCGTAGCGCACTCGGCTGCACGCTCGGCGAAGGCCCGAGCTGCCGCTGGCCGATCGATGCCGCCCCGCGTGCCGCGTCACACGCCGCGCATCACGCCGGTCATGGACACGCGCACGGACACGCGCACGCGCACACGCGTGAGGCGAGCCGGCGCGGACTCAAGACCGTGCTGATCATTACCGGCGTCTTCATGATCGTCGAGCTGATCGGCGGACTGCTCGCCAACTCGCTCGCGCTGATCGCCGACGCCGGGCACATGCTCACCGATGTCGGCGCGCTCGCGCTCTCGCTCTTCGCGCTCTGGTTCGCGCAACGGCCTGCGACCGCCGAGAAGACCTTCGGTTACCTGCGCCTGGAGATCCTCGCCGCGCTGCTCAACGGCGCGACGCTGATCGTGATCTCGGTCTTCATCTTCGTCGAGGCGTACCAGCGGCTGCAGGCGCCCGAGCCGGTCGAAACCGGACTCATGCTCGTGGTCGCGACCGCCGGCCTGCTCGTCAATGTCATCGCCGCCGTTCTGCTGCATCGCTCGGCCGGCGAGTCGCTCAACGTGCGCGGCGCCTACCTTCATGTGCTCGGTGACCTGCTCGGCTCCATCGGCGCTGTGGCCGCCGCGCTGGCCATCATGCTGACCGGTTGGCTCGCGGCCGACTCGTTGATCTCGATCTTCGTCGGTCTTCTGATCCTGATCAGCAGCTGGAAGCTGGTGCGCGAGTCGGTCGACGTGCTGCTCGAGGCCGTGCCCGGCCATATCGACCTGGCCGAGGTCCGCAACGCGATCGATGACATCCCCGGTGTCGAGGACGTGCACGATCTGCATGTCTGGACCCTGACCAGCGGCTTCCTCGCCATGAGCGGGCACGCCGTGGTCGAGGACGCCGACCATCAGGCCGCGCTCGACCAGATCCACCACCGCATGCGCGAGCGCTTCGGCATCCGCCACATCACGTTCCAGCTCGAGCGCGAAGCAATGTACGCGCGCGAGGCCGCCACCCGGACGTAGATTGCGCGCAGGTCCTTCCCCATCTCGAGCGAGGAGGCACGGTGATCCTGCAGGGCAAACGGCTGCTCGTCACGGGAGTCCTCAATGACGCATCGATCGCGTTCGCGGTCGCCCGTATCGCGCAGGAGCAGGGTGCCGAGGTCGTGCTCTCCTCCTTCGGTCGCGCGCAACGCCTGACGGAGCGGACCGCGCGCCGGCTGCCGCAGCAGGCGCGCGTCATCGAGCTGGACGTGACCGATCCGGCGCACCTCGAGCGCCTACCCCAGCAGGTCGGCGCGCCGCTCGACGGCGTGTTGCACGCGATCGCCTTCGCGCCCGAGAGCTGCCTCGGGGGCGGCTTCCTCACTGCGCCCTGGGACGACGTCGCCGTCGCGTTGCACGTCTCCGCCTACTCCCTCAAGGCGCTCGCCGTCGGTGCGCTGCCGCTCATGGAGAACGGCGGCGCGATCGTCGGGCTGGACTTCGACGCTGCCCAGGCCTGGCCCGTCTACGACTGGATGGGCGTCGCCAAGGCCGCGCTCGAATCCACCACCCGCTACCTCGCCCGCGACCTCGGGCCCCGCAAGGTGCGCGTCAACCTCGTTTCCGCCGGACCGCTCCGCACCATTGCCGCCAAGAGCATTCCCGGCTTCGACCAGTTCGAGGACGTCTGGACCCGCCGCGCGCCGCTCGGCTGGGACCTGTCCGACACCGAGCCCACCGCGCGCGCCTGCGTCGCCCTGCTCTCCGACTGGTTCACCGCCACCACCGGCGAGATCGTGCACGTCGATGGCGGCTTCCACGCGGTCGGCGCGTGACACCGGGCCGCTTCGCCGTGGCCGCCGAACGATGACCATGTCCGCAATCAGGGTCGACACCGATGCGCGCGAGCAGCTCAAGGACATCACGCGTGAGGTTGCCGCCTGGCTGCGCGAGGCCGGCGCGGACGACGGCGTGCTGCACCTCTGGTCCCTGCACACGACCTGCGGCCTCACCGTCAACGAAGGCGCCGATCCCGACGTCGCACGCGACATCGTCGTCGCGCTGCGTTCGCTCGCGCCACGCGACGCCGACTACCGCCACGCCGAAGGCAACTCCGACTCCCATATCAAGACGCTGATCTGCAACCCCGGCCTGACCCTGCTGGTCGAGGACGGCGCACCGCTGCTCGGCACCTGGCAGCGCATCTTCCTGGCCGAGTGGGACGGCCCACGCTCACGGCAGATCGCCGCCCGCTTCGTGTCCACCTGAGCCGCCCCGCGGCGGCGCCCGCACCAGCCTGTCGCACCCGACACCCACCCCGTTGATGGTTGATCGTTGATCGTGCCCCAGCCCCAGCCCCAGCCCCAGCCCCAAAACCGGATCTTTCCCTGCCGCACGGGGTTTCACGCGCCGCGAATTTTCAGGGTCCGGACCGCAGCCAACGCATGCTCCGCAACGTAGCGATCATCGCGCACGTCGATCACGGCAAGACCACGCTGGTGGACAAGATGCTCCGTCAGGCGGGGACCTTCCGTGCCAATCAGGAGGTCGAGGAGCGGGTGATGGACTCCAACCCGCTGGAGCGCGAGCGCGGCATCACGATCCTGGCCAAGAACACGGCGGTTCGCTGGCGCGATCACAAGATCAACATCGTGGACACGCCCGGACACGCGGATTTCGGCGGCGAGGTCGAGCGCATCCTGCGCATGGTGGATGGCGTGCTACTGCTGGTCGACGCGTTCGAGGGCCCGATGCCGCAAACGCGCTTCGTGACCCGTAAGGCCCTGGCGCTCGGACTGCAGCCGATCGTGGTGATCAACAAGATCGACCGCCCGGACGCCGAGCCAGCGCGCGTCCATGATGAGGTGCTGGAGCTGTTCATGGAGCTGGAGGCGAGCGAGGCGCAGCTCGATGCGCCGTTCCTCTACGCCTCGGCGCGGGACGGCTACGCCGTGCGCGAGCTGAGCGACGCGCGCGACGACCTGGCGCCGCTCTTCGAGTCGATCCTCGAGGCGGTGCCGGCGCCGCCGGCGGATGCGACGTCGCCCTTCCAGATGCTCGTCTCCACGATCGACCACTCGCCGTACCTGGGTCGCCTCGCGATCGGCCGCATCGAGCGCGGCGTGGTCAGCCTCGGCGACTCGGTCGTGCTGCTCCCGGTCGGCTTCTCCGCCGCCGCCGCGGCCGCTGCGGCTGCGGCGGAAGCGGGCGAGCCGCTGCAGCGTGGCCGCGTCGCCAGGCTGTACGTCTTCGACGGCCTCGAGCGACGCGAGGTGGAGCGCGTCGCGGCCGGCGACATCGCGGCGCTGGCCGGATTCGAGGGCGTCGAGATTGGCGCGACCCTCGCCGATCCCGAGCACCCCGAGCCGCTGGCCGGCATTGCCGTCGAGGAGCCGACCGTCTCGGTCGACCTGATGGTGAACACGTCCCCGTTCGCCGGACGCGAGGGCAAGTACGTCACCTCGCGGCAGCTTCGCGAGCGACTGATGCGGGAGCTGGAGCGCAACGTCGCCTTGCGCGTCGAGCCGACCGACTCGCCGGACACCTTCACGGTGAGCGGTCGCGGTGAGCTGCACCTCGGCATTCTGCTGGAGACGATGCGGCGGGAAGGGTACGAGTTCGCCGTCTCTCAGCCGCGCGTGATCACGCGCCGCGGACCCGCCGGCGAGCTGCTCGAGCCGTACGAGGAGGTCACGATCGACGTGCCCGAGCAGTTCACGGGCGTCGTGATCGAGGGGCTGGGTGTGCGCAAGGGCCAGATGCTCGAGATGCGCAACACCGGCTCGGCCTCGGGATCCGGCTCGGGACTGGTTCGGCTGCTGTACCGGATCCCGGCGCGCGGACTGTTCGGCTATCGCGGCGAGTTCCTGACCGACACCCGAGGCGAGGGACAGCTCCACCACCGCTTCCTCGAATACGGACCCTGGGCCGGTGCGTTGCGTTCGCGCGAGCGAGGCGTGCTCGTCAGCATGGTGGAAGGGACAGCCGTCGCCTATGCGCTCTTCAACCTGCAGGAACGTGGCCGGCTCATCATCCCGCCCGGTGTCGCCGTTTACGAGGGCATGATCGTGGGCGAGAGTGCGCGGCCCGGCGACATGGACGTCAACGTCACCAAGGGCAAGAAGCTGACGAACATCCGGGCGGCGGGCGCGGATGAGAACATCCAGCTGGAGCCGCCGCTGCGGCTCTCGCTCGAGGCGGCGCTCGAGTTCATCGAACACGACGAGCTCGTCGAGATCACCCCCGCGCAGGTCCGTCTGCGCAAGCGCCACCTCAAGGCACACGAGCGGAAAAAGGCCTCCCGTCTCGTCGGCTGAGGGCCTGCCGCAGCACCCGGTTTCACGCCCGCCGAACACCCTTGACAGCAC
>JBOHRE010000069.1:0-17200 GCA_050732635.1 Longimicrobiales bacterium
GCTGCCGTCGGGCCGAACGATCTGGTCGTTCCGGAAGACATGGTGTACGTGCCGGGCGGCGTGAGCCGCATCGGCTCCGATGATGGCGCACCCGAGGAGCGGCCAGCCTTCCGCGCGCGCGTCGCGCCGTTCCTGATGGACAGGCACCCGGTCACCGTGGCGCAGTTTCGCACCTTCGTCGAGGCTACCGGCCACGCCACCGATGCCGAGCGGCTGGGCAGCGGCGCGGTGTTCGACAGCCGCGCGGCCGAGTGGCGTCTGGTGGCCGGCGCGACCTGGCGTAACCCGCTCGGGCCTGACGGCGCCGCGGCGCAGGCCGACCACCCCGTGACCCAGGTCTCGTGGCACGACGCAGCGGCCTATGCTCGCTGGGCCGGCAAGCGGCTGCCGACCGAGGTCGAGTGGGAGCACGCGGCACGCGGCGCGCGCGACCGCGCTGCGCCGTACGCGTGGGGCGACTCACTGATCCAACACGGCCGCCATCACGCGAACACCTGGCAGGGCAGCTTCCCGGACCGCAACACCGCCGCCGACGGCTACCTGCTCACATCGCCGGTCGGCGCCTTCGGTCCCACCAGCCTGGGCCTGACCGACATGGGCGGCAACGTGTGGGAGTGGACCGCCGACTGGTTCCGGCCGTATGCCGAGCGCGAGCGTGCCGTCCAGCCTGACGCCGGCGCCGAGAAGGTGCAGCGCGGCGGCTCGTTCCTGTGTCACGAAAGCTACTGCCACGGCTATCGCGTCTCCGCGCGCAGCCACTCGACGCCCGAGAGCGCCTTCTTCCACGTCGGCTTCCGGTTGGTTCAGGATCTCCCCCGGCGATCGCCCTCATGATGCGTTTTCGCCTCGCGCTGGCGCTGTGCGTGCTCACCGGCTGCTACGCCACCGCCTTCGCGCAATCGAGCGGCATACGCACCTACGCGAATCCGCTCGACATCGATTACAAGTACAACTTCGAGCAGCTCAACCAGGGGATCTCCTACCGGAGCGGCGCTGACCCGGTCATCGTCAACCACAAGGGAGAATACTTCCTCTTCGCGACCATCGCCGGTGGCTGGTGGCACTCACCGGATCTGATCCACTGGAGGTTTGTCGTACCGAACCGGTGGCCGTTCGAGGACATCGTCGCGCCAGCGGCACGGTCGGTACGCGACACCCTGTACCTGATGCAATCCACTACGGTGCCGCGGCCGATCCTCTTCTCGACCAACCCGGAGAGCGGTAGGCTCGAGTTCTACAACCGCCTGCTGCCGTCGCCGCCCGGCGCGCAGTCGCCGTTTGCCGAGAATCCGGCGACACCAGGCGCCGTGCCACCGGGTCCGTGGGATCCCGACATCTTCCATGACCCCGACACCGACAAGTGGTACATGTACTGGGGCTCGTCGAACTTCTATCCGCTCTTCGGTATCGAGCTCGACAAGAGCCGGCGACTCCTCTATGTCGACACGCCGGTGGCGTTCATTTCCCTGCACCCCGATCGGCACGGGTGGGAGCGGTTCGGCCGGGATCACCGTGAGACCCGCGCGCCCTTCATCGAGGGTGCCTGGATGACGAAGCACGCCGGCACGTACTATCTGCAGTATGCCGCGCCGGGGACCGAGTACAATGTCTACGCCAACGGCACGTACATTGGCGAGCATCCGCTCGGCCCGTTCACGTACGCTCCGTACAACCCGATCTCGTACAAGCCGGGCGGGTTCATGACCGGCGCCGGCCACGGCAACACCTTCCGCGACGAGTACGGCAACTACTGGAACACAGGCACGCCCTGGATCGGCATCAACTGGAACTTCGAGCGACGCATTGCCATGTTCCCGGCCGGGTTCGACACGGACGGACAGATGTTCGTCAGCACGCGGTTCGGGGACTTCCCCCATTGGGCCCCGACAGAAAAGTGGACAGACAGGGACGCGCTCTTCACCGGTTGGATGCTGCTCTCCTACCGCAAACCCGTGGAGTCGTCCTCGGTGCGGGATACCTTTCCGCCGAGCAACGTCACGGACGAGGATCCGCGAACCTTCTGGGTGGCCCGATCGAACCGGGCCGGCGAATGGCTGACGATCGACCTGCAGCACGAGCGTGATGTGAAGGCTCTGCAGGTGAATTTCGTGGACTACGACTCCAACATCTTCGACAGTGACTCGACCGTCTACACGCAGTTCAGAGTGTATCACTCGCGTGACGGTGAGCGCTGGAGCGCGATCGCCGATCTCACGGGTGAAACGCGCGATCGGCCGAATGCCTACATCGAGCTGCCACAGCCGGTGACGACGCGGTACCTCAAGTACGAGCACGTGTACGTCGCCTCGCCCAACCTCGCCATCAGCGATATCCGCGTCTTCGGTAACGGGAGCGGCAGGCCGCCGGCGACGCCCGCCGGTCTGACGGTGCGTCGCGATGCCGACCCGCGCAATGCATTCATCACGTGGCAACGCGTGCCGGACGTGGTCGGCTACAACGTCCTCTGGGGCATTGCTCCGACGAAGCTCTATCAGACGTATCAGGTGTTCGCCGATCAGGGTGAAGCGCTCGAGCTCCGAGCGCTGACGGTGGGGCAGGACTATTACTTCGCGATCGAGGCGTTCGACGAGATCGGCGTGTCGAACGTGAGCACGACCGTGCACCTGCGGTGACAGCGCCTCGTTCCGAGCGGCGCAGGCGTCACGCACTCGGCGCCGGCGCGGACGGCTCCGGAACGTAGGCCTCCCGGAAGCGGACCGGTATCTCTGCGGTCTTCTTGTGCCGCAGGTTGAGCGCCTCGACGAACACGGAAAAGCCCATCGCGAAGTAGATGTATCCCTTCGATATGTGCTGATCGAACCCCTCGGCGATCAGCGTGACGCCGATCAGCAGCAGGAAGCTGAGCGCGAGCATCTTGACTGTCGGGTGGCGCTCGACGAACCGGCTGACAGGACCCGCGAACACCATCATGAAGCCGATCGCGATGACGACGGCGGCGACCATGATGGCGACCTCGTCCACCATGCCGACGGCGGTGATGACGGAATCGAGCGAGAAGACGACGTCGAGCAGCATGATCTGCACGATAACGCTCGCGAACGACGGCGGGACACGCCGTGATGAATGACCTTCCTCGCCTTCGAGCTTCTGGTGGATCTCGTGAGTACTCTTCGCCAACAGGAATAGGCCGCCGCCGACGAGGATGAGGTCGCGGCCCGAGATCTCCTGCTCGAGCACGTTGAACAGCGGCCCGGTCAACCGGATGATCCAAGCTATGGAGAAGAGTAGCGCGATGCGCGTGAGCATCGCGAGCGCCAGGCCAAGCCGCCGCGCACGGTCCTGCTGGTTCACTGGTAGCTTGCCGGCGAGGATCGAGATGAATACGACGTTGTCGATGCCGAGGACCACCTCGAGAGCCGTGAGCGTGACGAGCGCGATCCAGACCTGCGGGTCGGTCAGCCAGTCCATGGAACGTGCACCTCGCTGCTGAGGCGTGGATGACGGCGTCCGGCGGAGGCCGGCCCGCGTGAACGGCGACGCAAGATAATGACTTTGCGCCCGACGTAGGACGGTACGAGATTCGACCTCATGCTCAGCGCCCGCCGTGTACTTCCGGCTCTCGTCGGCGCGCCCTGGATCACCGCGCAGGCGTGCACCGGCCGGCAGCCCGCGCGGCTGCCGGCAGAAGCGGTGTTCGCGGCCGTTGCAGCGGCCCCGAGAGGCGTGTGAGGGGCGGCGCCGGCATTACCAGGATGCTCGCGCTGGCGGCGAGCACGCTGGCCGCCGGCTGTGGCCGCGGCGCGGAGGATCCGGCCACGCTCGAGTTCTGGGCCATGGGCCGCGAGGGCGAGGTCGTGCAGCAGCTCATGCCGGCGTTCGAGCAGGAGAACCCTGGCGTGCGCGTCAGGGTGCAGCAGATCCCGTGGACGGCCGCCCACGAGAAGCTGCTGACCGCCTTCGTCGGCCGCGCCACGCCGGACATCGCGCAGCTCGGCAACACCTGGGTCCCGGAGTTCGCCGCGATCGGCGCGATCGAGCCACTCGACGGCTGGATCGCGGCGTCCGCCGCGCTCGGCCCGGATGATTACTTCCCGGGGATCTGGGACACCAACCTGGTCGATGGCCGCGTGCACGGCGTGCCGTGGTACGTGGACACGCGCCTGCTCTTCTACCGCAGCGACCTGCTCGCTCAGGCGGGCTGGGACCGCCCGCCCCGCACCTGGGACGAATGGCTGCGCGCGATGCGCGACGTGAAGCGTCACGGCGCCGACTGGGCCATCCTGCTGCCGACCGACGAGTGGGACAAGCTGATCATGTTCGCGCTCGCAGCCGGCGCGCCGCTGCTGCGCGATGGCGGCCGCTACGGCGCGTTCGACGAGCCGCGGTTCCGGCAGGCGTTCGAGTTCTATCTCGGGCTGTTCCGCGAGGGGCTGGCGCCGCCGCAGGCGAGGCATCAGGTCGCGAACCGCTATCAGCAGTTCGCCGAGGGCGAGCTGGCCATGTACCTGACCGGCCCCTGGGACATCGGCGAGTTCCGCCGCCGGCTGCCGCCCGGCCTCGAGGATGCGTGGGCGACGGCGCCACTGCCGGCACCGGAGGGCGTCGAGCCGCCGGGCTGGTCCTTCGCCGGCGGCTCGAGCCTCGTGCTGTTCGCCGCGTCGCCGCGCAAGGAGCTGGCGTGGCGGCTGATCGAGTTCCTGTCCCGGCCCGAGCAGCAGGTCCGCTTCTATCAGCTCACGGGCGATCTGCCGTCACGGCGCGACGCGTGGAACGACCCGGTGCTCGCCAATGACACGAAGGTGCGCGCCTTCTACACGCAGCTCGAGCGCACACGCGCGTTGCCGGCTGTGCCCGAGATCGAAGAGATCATGTACGAGACCGTGGAGCACAGCGAGGCCGCGGTGCGCGGCACGGTCACGCCGGCGCAGGCCGTGGCCGCCATGGACCGCGCGGTCGACCGCATCCTCGCCAAGCGTCGCTGGCTGCTGGCGCGACGCGAGCCGCTGCCGTGAGCACCGGCACGCCCGGCGCCGAGGCTCGGCCTGCGCCGACCGCGCCGAACACACGCGACGCAGCGGCCAAGCTGGAGGGTCGAGGCGCGGCGCCCTGGCTGTTCCTCGCGCCCGCGCTGCTCGTGCTCGGCGTCTTCTTCTTCCTACCGGTCGCAGGCGCGTTCCTGCTGAGCCTGACGGATTTCGACATCTACGCCATTGCGGATCCGGCCAACGTACGCGTCGGCTGGCTCGACAACTACGTCCGGCTGCTGCGGGACCCGCTGTTCTGGACCGCGCTCGGCAACACCTTCTACTTCGTGCTGGTCGGCGGGCCTTTGTCCGTGGCGGTTTCGCTCGCGGCCGCGCTGCTCGTGAACGCGCGCACCGCTCGCCTGCGGCCGCTGTTCCGCACCATCTACTTCGCGCCCGTCGTCACCACGCTGGTCGCCGTTGCGATCGTGTGGCGCTACCTGCTGCACGCCGATTACGGCCTGCTGAACCACGCGCTCGGTGTCTTCGGGATCGGCCCGATCGACTGGCTCGGCGAGCCGCGCTGGGCCATGCCCTCGATCATCCTGCTCGCGGTCTGGAAGAATTTCGGCTACAACATGATCATCTTCGTGGCCGGCCTGCAGAATATCCCGGCCTATCTCTACGAGGCCGCCGAGATCGATGGCGCCGGCCCGCTGCACCGCTTCCGCCACGTGACCCTGCCGATGCTCGCGCCGACCTTCCTGTTCGTCGGCATCGTCACCATGATCGGCTACTTCCAGCTCTTCGCCGAGCCCTATGTGATGACGGCCGGCGGCCCCGTCAACAGCACGCTCAGCGTGGTCCTCTACATGTACGAGGAAGGCTTCCGCTGGTGGCGCATGGGGTACGCCGCCGCGATCGCGTTCGTGCTCTTCCTGATCATCATGGCCGCGACCCTCCTCCAGCTCCGGCTGCAGCGGAGCACCGCATGAACCGACGACCGGCGGCCGGGACGTTGCTCGTCAACGCCGCGCTCGCGGGCGCGGCGCTGCTGACCCTGACACCCCTGCTCTGGATGATCTCGGCATCGTTCATGGCACCGGGCGAGTCGACCCGCTTCCCGCCCCCACTGCTGCCGGACGCACCAACGCTCGAGCACTACCGCGAGCTGTTCATCCGTCTCGACCTCGGCCGCTACGCGTTCAACAGCGCACTCATCGCGCTCGGCGTGACCGCGATCTCGCTGCTCTTCAATTCGCTGGCGGGCTACGCGTTCGCGAAGCTCGAGTTCCGCGGCCGCGACCGGCTGTTCACCCTGCTGCTCGCCGGTCTCGTCATCCCGGTTCAGGTGGCCATGCTGCCGCTGTTCCTGCTGATGCGCGAGCTCGGCCTGGTCAACACCTATTGGGGCGTGATCGTGCCGATGATGGCCACCATCTTCGGCATCTTCCTGGTCCGTCAGTTCGCGCTGTCGATCCCCGACGAGCTGCTCGAGGCCGCCCGCGTCGAGGGCGCAGGCGAGCTGCGCATCTACGTCTCGGTCGTGCTGCCGCTGCTCCGACCGATCCTGGTCACGCTCGCGGTCTTCACCTTCATGACCGCATGGAACGACTTCATGTGGCCGCTCATCGTGCTGACGGACCAGGACATGTTCACGCTACCCGTCGCGCTGGCGAACCTCTCCGGCGAGCACTACCAGGACACCGAGCTGATGATGGCCGCCTCGGTGCTGACCACGCTGCCCGTGCTGCTGCTGTTCCTGCTCGCACAGCGCTACTATGTCGAGGGGATCATGCTGGGCAGCATCAAATGACCTCAGCCGGCCAGCACCGCGCCGCCGCTGTGGATCACATCGCGATAGAAGTAGGCGCTCGATTTCGGCGTGCGGCGCAGCGTCTCGTAGTCCACGTGGACGATGCCGAACCGTTTGGAGTAGCCGTGACTCCACTCGAAGTTGTCGAGCAACGACCAGGCGAAGTAGCCGCGCAGGTCGACGCCTCGCTCGATGGCGTCATGGGCCGCGCGCAGGTGCTCGCGGTAGTACCAGACGCGCAGCGGATCGTGCAGGCAGCCGTCCACCGCCGCCGGCGGATCGTAGAACGCGGCGCCGTTCTCCGTGATGTACAGCGGCATGTCGCCATAGCGGTCGCGGACCCAGACGAGCGTCTCGGTCAGCGCCGGCGCGCATACCTCCCAGCCCGTTTCCGTGTGGATGCTGCGTGGCTGCGGCACCGCGCCCGCGCCGACCGGCCAGGCGGAGGCGTCCTCGCGGACCACGCTGCGCTTGTAATAATTGATGCCCAGAAAATCGAGCGGCTCGGTCAACGTGCCGGCCTCCGCAGTCGCGATCTCCGGCCACGCCTCGCCGAAGATCTCGCGCAGCTCCTCGGGGTATTCGCCGAGCAGCAGCGGATCCAGGTACTGCCGATTCATGTACGCGTGCGCGCGCGCCGCGGCGGCCTGGTCTTCTGCCGAGCCCGATGCCGCGTGCTGTGGCTCCAGGTTCACGACGATGCCGATCTGGTTGCGACCCTCCGCACGGTAGGCCCGCACCGCCTCGCCGTGCGCGCGCAGCTGGTTGTGCGATACGATCGGCGCCTCGAACCGGCTGCGGTGGCCGGGCGCGAGCGCGCCGTGCAGATAGCCGCCGTCGCTCACGACCCACGGCTCGTTCAGCGTGACCCAGTGCGCGACGCGGTCATCCAGCCGGCGGAACACCACACGCGCGTAATCGGCGAACCACGCCGCGACGTCCCGGTTCAGCCAGCCGCCGCGGTCGTCGATCGCGGCCGGCAGGTCCCAGTGGTAGAGCGTGACCAGCGGGCGGACGCCTGCTTCCAGCAGTGCATCGACCAGGGCGTCATAGAAGGCGAGCCCGGCTTCGTTGACGCGCCCGGTCCCCGCCGGCAGGATCCGCGGCCACGCGATGCTGAAGCGGTAGGCATTGAGCCCGAGCTCGCGCATGAGTGCGACGTCGTCGCGCCACCGACGGTAGTGGTCGCAGGCGACGTCGCCCGTGTCGCCGTTCGTCACCAGGCCGGGCGTGTGGCTGAACCGCCCCCAGATGCTCGGGCCCGCGCCGTCGGCCAGCGGCGAGCCCTCGATCTGATACGCGGACGTCGCGGCGCCCCAGAGGAACCCATCGGGAAAGCGGTAGGCTTGACTCATGCGCCGAGCAGGACGTCGCCGGCTACCGGCCGCCTCCGGCCGCAACCCAGCTGACCATGGCGAGCGTCCGACTCGAGCGGGTCCGGAAGGTCTATGGCGGCACTCACGCCCAGGTTGCGGTCGAGGACCTGAGCGTTGCCGTGGCCGACGGCGAATTCGTGGTCATCGTCGGCCCGTCCGGCTGCGGCAAGAGCACCACGTTGCGCATGATCGCCGGTCTCGAGTCCGTCTCCGGCGGCCAGATCCATATCGGCGACCGGCTCGTCAATGATGTGCGCCCGCGCGACCGCGATATCGCCATGGTGTTCCAGAACTACGCGCTCTATCCCCACATGTCCGTCTACGAAAACATGGCTTTCGGTCTGAAGCTCCGCAAGCTGAACCGGGCCGAGATTGGCGCCCGCGTCAGCGCCGCCGCCGCGACGCTCGGGCTCGAGCCGCTGCTCCAGCGCAAGCCGCGCGAGCTGTCCGGCGGCCAGCGCCAGCGCGTCGCGCTCGGCCGCGCGATCGTGCGCCAGCCACAGGTCTTCCTCTTCGACGAGCCGCTCTCCAACCTCGACGCGAAGCTGCGCGTCCAGATGCGTGCCGAGCTCTCCCGGCTGCACCGTGAGCTGCGCGCCACCATGGTCTACGTCACGCACGACCAGGTCGAAGCCATGACCATGGGCCAGCGCATCGTCGTGCTCCACGACGGCAGATTGCAGCAGTACGACACACCGATGGAGCTCTATCAGCGCCCCGCCAACCGCTTCGTGGCCGGCTTCATCGGCAGCCCCGCCATGAACTTCATCGAAGGCTCACTCGAACGGCGAGGCAATGCGCGCGTCCTCGTCTCGGCGGATGGCGAGATCCACCTGCCGCTGCCGCTCGGCGCGCCGCCCGACCTCGCGACGCGCCGGCGAATCACGGCCGGCATCAGGCCCGAATCGCTCGACGTCGCCCCTGCAGCGCACACCCGGCCCGCTGCCTCCGCTGCGGCCGGCGCCGCGGCGCGCGGACGCGTCTCGCTCGACGCCAGCATCGAGCTGGTCGAGCCCATGGGCAACGAGCTGTTCGTCTATCTGCGTCTCGGCCGCCACCGACTCGTCGCGCGCGTGCCGCCACGCTCGCTGCCGCCCATCGGCGAGCAGGTCCACGTCCTGCTCGACGCCGACCAGATCCACCTCTTCGACGGCGAGTCCGGCGCCGCCCTTGCGCACGCGCGGGTCCGCGAACGCGCCTGACGCTCCGCTGACGCGCCGCGCCGGCGTCGGGCAAGCTCGGGCGGACGCGCCGCGGCCGCACCCGTTGCCCCGCTCGGGCGGCGCGCCGCGGCGGCCGCGTTCGTACCGCCGCCGTCCCTCGTGTTTTTGGTACAGGTTGTACAGCCGGCCGCCGGCAAACGAGCCGCTGGGACAGCTCAGCACGGCGCCACGCGCGCTCCGCCGAGAGCATGCTCGGCTCGAGCGAACGGGATGGGAGCGCGATCGCTCAGCGGCGCCCGATCAGGTCGAACAGAGCGTCACGATCGTCCAGGCGCACACCTGGTAGCGTCCGGCCCTTTTCCGTGCGCCAGCGCAGCCGGTACGCCGGGTCCGAAGGCTTGCGTGACAGGTACGCCCGTAGCGCGCTCTCCACGACGGCGCGCAACGAGGTGCGCTGATCCGCCGCCAGCCGCTTCGCCTGACGCAGCAGCTCGTCGCTGATGTCGATGGTCGTCCTCACAACAAAACCCTATTAGCACATTTATGGCACGCGTCAGTCGCTTTCCTCGGCGTGCACCACGCGGTAGACGCGCACCAGCGGCACGTCCAGGCTGTCACGGGCGATGGTGTAGACGTGCTCGTTGCGGAAGTAGGGGTCGCTGCCGGGCGCGCGGTCCGGTGCGCGTACGCGGCCGCGGATCCGGCCGTCGTCATCGTAGAAGTCCAGCACCGGTCCATCGGGCGACGTCGCCTCGACGACCATGCGGCCCTCGTGGTCGAACCAGATGCCGGTGATCGCCGGCTTGTGCTCGGGACGCCAGAACTCGGCGTCGCAGCGCGCACCCGGCACGCGCTCACGGAACTCGTGCCAGCTCACGAGCGCGCTGTCCCACTCGGCGGTCGTGACCGGCACCGGCGTGTGTGGCCGCTCGCTGACGCGCGTGGTGTCATTGTCACGAACGAGCGCGATGCGATACCGGTCGGAGAGCGCGACCGCGGCGTTGCGCTGCGGCGCCGGTGCGGCCATGAAGCTCGGCGCGAACGGGACCTGGAAGGCCGTCAATCCCTGATCGTGCCGGCACACGACGCCGGCTGGTCGTGTCGGTTCCGGCGCCTGTACGACCAACGAATCGCTGACGCCCGCCGGCGTGTAGCGCAGATACTTGCGCTCGAGTGTCCGTCCGCTGCCCGGCCGCAGCCCGAGCGTGTAGGCTTCGCTCGGGCCCGTCGGATAGAAGCGGACCAGGTCGGCGGCGCCGGTGAGCGGGAACCAGCGCCAGGTGCCGAGCGGCGCGCCGTCGCCCGTCACGAGCTCGATGCGTGCATTGCGGGGATCCATCACGGCGAGCGTGTCGCCCAGCCAGGCGAGCGAGTAGACGGTGCGGAACTCACCGGGTCCGCTGCCCGCACGGCCGATCGTGCGCAGGTGATTGCCGGCCGCGTCGAATACGCGGATCTCGTTGCTCCGCGTGTCGGCGACGTAGATCTGACCGCGTTCATCGGCGACGACCGAGCGCACCAGCCCGAACTCGTCCGGCCGCGCCTCACCGAAGCCACCCATGCTGCCGATGCTGACCAGCGGCTCGAGCCGCCAGCGCGGCGCCGCTTCCGGATTCTGCACGCGCACGACGCCGCCGACCGTGTCGATGCGCACGGCCGCTTCGTCGCCGGTGGAGACGCGATCCGCACAGCCCCACGACAACACGGCGAGCGTCACGAGCAACAACCGAAGCTCAGTCGCGCTGCGATTCACCGCCGACGTCGTCGCGATTCGTCCACATCCAGCTCGAGGGTCGATCGAGCCGAGCATGCTCTTCAAATCCTCGACGCGCTTGCGACGGACCAGATCCCTGAGCGCGAGGATGACCGTCTCGGTCATGCTCTTGAGGCCGAGTAGATTGCGGGCCTCCTCGATCAATTCCCGGGGAATGTCGAGGGTCGTACGCATATAAACAACGTTCATTCCAATGCTTCAGCGTGTCAATCTCGGCTTGAGTTCCGCACCAACGTCCGACGGCTTTCGGGCTAGGTTATCAGCGAGCCCAGCAACGTGAGCACCACCAGCGCGCCGAGCGCACGCAGCAGAGTTCGCAGGCGGAATGGCCGCGCGTTGTCCTGCATTGGTCGGCTCCACACCAGCACGAGACCGCAGCCACGCGGGTCGGAGAACCGGATCGACGCCGGACCATGACCGGAATAGAATTCGATCGCCTCGACATTCACGATCGAGCGGCCCGGATCGAGCACGGCTGGGGGCACTTCTCGGCCATCCAGGAACACGACGGGTGTGCACCGTCGCGTGGGCAGCGCCAGCCGTGTGATCGCGTCGCGCAGCGTCCAGCCGCTGAGCCGCTCCAGGTCGCTGCGCGTGTAGATACGGCCGATGTTGAGCCGCCGGTGCCGCTCGATGCGCTCGTAGTACTCGCGCAGGTCGCGCTCGCGCAGCGTTTCCGCGCGTCGCGCCGTCACGGTGAGCGGGCTCAGCTCGACGGCGCGGACACCCAGCCGCAGGACCACGCTGACGCGCTCGCCGCTGCCGATCTCGAGCGGCCGGGTGTGGACGGTCTCGTACCCGAGCCGCTCCGCGCGCAGTGTGTACACACCCGCGTCACGGGCGGTGAGCAAGAACTCGCCCGCCGAGTCGCTCACCGTCGTGCTCAGCTCGGTACCCAGCGTGTCGAGCAGCGCGATGGCGACGCCGGCGATCGGCGCCTCGGTTTGCGCGTCGAGCGCGCGGCCGACGAGGCTTTGCGCTGTCGCAGGAGTCGTGGTGGCCAGAAGCGCGACAGTCACGTACGCACGCGCGCCAGCCAGCGTCACACGTTCACGAGATCCTCTGACCAGGCGAACCCGATCCTCAATCCGCTGGCGGCACGCCAGTCCACATGACGACCGAGCAGTCGCCGTAGCGCGCGTCATACACGCCTCTCGCGTACACCTCGATCGCGATCAGACTCGTCGGTGGCAGTACCTCATCGATGCTTTCGTCGCCCCGCAGCCTGTACTTCATGCCATCGATGAAGAACGTGATTCGCGGGCACCGGGCGAGCCCTTGCACGGTTACGCGTCTGCCCCCAGCCGAACGGACGCGGAGCCCGGGAATCTGTCGCAGCAGATCGGACACGCGGAAGGCGTTGCGGCGCTCGATCTCCTGGTAATCAATGAAGTGGGCGAACCCCATTCCTTCCCAGCCATACAGGCGCCTGCGTTCGTAGTACCCCCAACGAGCGAGCCGCGAATCGATCATGAGGGCGGGACGATCGCTCAGCACGGTCAGCGGCGGCAGAGTCACAGGCTCCACTGAGAGCTGCAGCTCGACGACGAGAGTATCGTCCGGAAGCAGGTCCACCGGGCCGGACGTCGCAGCCGCGAAACCCAGACGCTCGGCACGAAGTCGATACCGGCCGCTTCGCGCCGCCTGGAGCAGAAACGCGCCGCGTCCATCGCTCACCGAAGCGTCGAGCGTATCGTCGCGCAGCCCCAGCAGTGTCACCGTCGCGGCGATAACGGGGTGCCCCGTCTCATCGAGCACACGACCGGCGACTGCCTGCGCCGCAGCGCCGCTCGGCGCGAGCGCGAACACCGCCGTGGTCGCGGCGCAAGCCATGGCGACGGCCGGGCAAAGCAGGCCGGAACGGTGCGCCCCTGGGGCATCGCCGGAGAACGCCACCGGCAAGGAACCTCGGGACCGTGCCAACGAAGACAGCACCTGCGTGGTAATCACATACGCGACTCCAACCAGAGCTTCTCGCGCGTTACCTCGTCTGCACGGACCACGATGTGACTGGTCGATAGGGCATCATCCATGAGCGCATGGAGCCAGCCGCTGCCGGGTCGCGCGTTGCAAAACCGAAAGCGGCCGATACGGTCGGTTCGAGTCTCCGTCATCCTATCCCAACGGTCGGTGAAGCGCACGACAACGTCACCCACCGGCATGCCGTTCGCCGCAAGTACGACGCCCGCCACCATGCCAAAACCCGGACTACGATCGATACCCGAGCAGAGAGCGCTTGGACTACGGGAGTGCTCTTCCATCATGGTGACGATACTGGTGTCCCGACCTGGCAGCTTCAGCGGCTGTAGCACCACGCGCTCAGCGGCAGGGTCGCCGTCAGCGTCGTACCAGGCCAGCTCATAAACACCAGCCAACACATCGCTCAAGCGAAAGTTACCGGCTCGGTCCGTGCGCGCAGCGTGCGAGGTTCCCGCCAAGAACACCAATACGTCGGGCGCTGCGCGACCGGCCGGTGTGAGCAAACGGCCCTGCAAGGTGCCGGCCGCGGTGATGCTTCTGCGATTGCCGCCCAAGAATACGTTGCGCACCTCGCCTCCGGCTTCGCGCACTCGTGCAACATCGCGCGTAGTCATTCCATCGACGATCGCGTAGCGCGGGATTCTCAGGTTCCAGCGACCGACGATCCAAGCGCCATTATCCAGCTTGGCAAACTGAATCTCCCCGCCCAACTCGAGGCGGCTACCGCGACGCGGTAGCCCCAGATACTCGAACTCGAGGCGTCGCAGCTCCGCCGTTGCGCGGTCGATCCAGAGAACCCCGCCAAGGCCGGTAACGCCGCGCTGCCGCTCCACCGGCTCGAAAGCCAAGCCGACGAGGCCGGGCTCGCCCTCCGCGGAACGGAAGCAGTAATTGCTCAAAAAGGCGTCCGATAGCAGTACGTGAGCGTCGGGTGCGTAATAGGTGGTCGTGTCGTCTTGCTGCACCACAAAACCGTCGCGGAGGAGCTTCCCCTCTGGCAGGCTCTTGAACGGGTAGTCCTGGACCACCGTCAGCGGCGACACTCGCTCGGCTAGAACGTGACCGGTTCTCGGATGGAGGTCCCGCTCCCAACTCACGGAACGGAACGAAACCATCCGCACGCCCGTGAGCAAAGAGGCGGCATTCAGCACCTTGCGGGCCTGATCCCACAATTGTTGAACGTCCGCGGGCGCATCCGCATGCAAGCGACAGCGGGACTCCCCCGTCACGCTAATGCCCTCCAAGGAGACCGGCTGCAATGCTACCCTCAACGCCTGCTCGACGGTCTCTGTGCTGCCGAGGTCGAACAGCGGCGATGAGGTAGTGGCGACGCCGATCCGCTCGACCCTGACCCGGTAGCGCCCGGCCGCAGGCGCTCGCAGGAGGTAAGCGCCGAACTCGTCGCTCAGCGTCGCCGCCCACCGTGTACCTGCGTCGTCGACCAGCTCCACGACGGCGCCCACCACCGGCGCCTCCTCGTCGATCACTACTACTGTACCCTGGACCACCTGCGCCGGGGCGACCGATGGGAACAGAATCACAAGGATCACAGATGCGACGGCGGCAAGCGTGCTCAGGCGTTGGATCTC
Source organism: Longimicrobiales bacterium (assembly GCA_050732635.1). GTDB lineage: Bacteria > Gemmatimonadota > Gemmatimonadetes > Longimicrobiales > RSA9 > JBOHRE01. The sequence goes on from JBOHRE010000069.1 coordinate 14,624, forward strand.
ACATTGCATTGCCACGCTACCTCTGAACTACGCCATTCCTTCCAGGGTTAGCACCGAACCCGAACTCTATAGCAATTGCAGTATCAGCGTGTTCAACATACACGCCACACGTATGCCGCTGCTGGTCATTTCTGGAACTTCACACTGAGCAAGCTACCGTTTGACGTGTTGATGGCGAAACCAACTCATCCGACACTGCGTTGGAATCGCGATTACCGCCCATTCCAAACTCTGAAGAGCGAACACACGAGCAGCTCAACGTTCTGCTGGAGCATACCGGAAGAGCTGTACATACTGAACGTCCATGTCGTCCCGGTAAATGCCTAATAGAGCCGCATCGTCCGCGTCCTGCGATGGACAGGCGGTGTACAGTAGCGGCTCCATTCCGGTGCTCCGGGCTGCAGGGGGAACGAGGATGGCCCCTACTTACCTAAATGCCGCCCGGAGGCCGGATGTAACATCCGTTTTGGGCCTGGGCTCCCACGTATCCGGCCAAGTTGTTGTGACTACGCTGGTTACCTGGCCCACGCGCCATTCCGCGCGCTCCGGTTGCGTCGCCCGCGGCAAGCGGCGAGCTTGGCGCTGCCGGGCGAGCCGGCGAGCGGCGCAGAAACCCTGAACGACCCGCCACGTGAGCAGCACCACAGCCGATCCCACGACACCGCTTCCCCGCCCCGGCGATCCGGCGATCACGGCGGAGCTGGTCGCCGATCACGGCCTCAGCCCGGACGAGCACGCGCAGATCCGTGAGATCCTGGGCGGGCGCGAGCCGACGTACACGGAGCTGGGCGTGTTCAGCGCGCTGTGGTCGGAGCACTGCGGGTACAAGAACTCGAAGCCGCTGCTCAAGCTGCTGCCGACCGAGGCGCCGTGGGTGCTGCAGGGCCCGGGCGAGAACGCCGGTGTGATCGACATCGGCGACGGGCTGGCGGTCGCGTTCAAGATCGAGTCGCACAACCATCCGAGCGCGGTCGAGCCGTACCAGGGCGCGGCGACGGGCGTCGGCGGCATCCTGCGCGACGTCTTCACCATGGGCGCGCGGCCGATCGCGGTACTCGACTCGCTGCGCTTCGGCTCGCTGTCGAACCCGCGGGTGCGCTACCTGTTCGCGGGCGTGGTGAAGGGCATCGGCGACTACGGCAACTGCGTCGGCATCCCGAACCTGGGCGGTGAGGTCTACTTCGACGAGGCGTACGAGGGCAACCCGCTGGTCAACGCGATGGCGATCGGTCTGCTGAAGACTGAGGAGCTGATCCGCGGCGAGGCGTCGGGGCCAGGCAATCCGATCATTGCGGTCGGCGCGCGCACGGGTCGCGACGGCATCCACGGCGCGACGTTCGCGAGCGCCGAGCTGGATGCGGAGTCCGAGGCCAGCCGGCCGCAGGTGCAGGTCGGCGACCCGTTCACGGAGAAGCTGCTGCTCGAGGCGAGCCTGGAACTCATCCGGAGCGGCCACATCGTCGGCATCCAGGACATGGGCGCCGCCGGCCTCGCCTCATCGAGCACCGAGATGGCGGCGAGGAGCGGCACGGGCGTCGACATCGACGTCGCGCGCATGACCACGCGCGAGCCGGGGATGACGCCGTACGAGATCCTGCTGAGCGAGTCGCAGGAGCGCATGCTGGTGGTGGCGAAGGCCGGCCGCGAGGAGGACGTGCGTCGCATCCTGGAGAAATGGGAGCTGGAGGCGGCGGTGATCGGCCGCGTCACCGATGATGGCATCTACCGCGTGCGCGAGAACGGCGTCGTCGTGTGCGCGATCCCCGGCGAGCCGCTGGTCGGCGGCTGCCCGACGTACACGCGCGAGGCGCGCGAGTCGGAGCAGACGCAGCGGCTGCGCGAATGGACGCCCTCGCGCGAGGACTGGAGCGCGGCGCCGTCGCCAGGCAAGGCGCTGCTCGCGCTGCTCGGTTCGCCGAACCTCGGCTCGCGACGCTGGATCTACCAGCAGTACGACACGACCGTGCGCACGAACACGGTCGTGCCGCCGGGCGGCGACGCGGGCGTGCTGCGCGTGCGCGGCACCACGAACGGCCTGGCCGCGACCGTCGACTGCAACGGCCGCTACTGCTTCCTGAACCCGCGCACGGGCGCGATGGCCGCGGTGGCGGAAGCTGCGCGCAACCTGGTCTGCGTCGGCGCGCGGCCGCGCGCGATCACGGACAACCTGAACTTCGGCAATCCGCTGAAGCCCGAGGTCTACTATCAGATGCGCGAGGCGGTGCTGGGGCTGGCGGACGCGTGCCGCGCGTTCGACACGCCGGTCGTGAGCGGCAACGTGTCGCTGTACAACGAGAGCCCGGCGGGCGCGATCCACCCGACGCCGACGGTCGGCATGGTGGGCGTGCTGGGCGACGTCGCCCGGCACCTGCGCGCCGCGTTCCGCGAGCCCGGCGACGCCGTGCTCCTGCTCGGCCGCAACACCGACGAGCTGGGCGCGTCGGAGTACCTGAAGCTCATCTTCGACAAAGCCGCGGGCGAGCCGCCGGCCGTCGACCTCGCCGCGGAGCGGCGGCTGCAGGAGTGCATGCTCGCGATCGCGGCCGCGGGTCTGGCGCGCAGCGCGCACGACTGCGC
>JBOHRE010000070.1:0-17060 GCA_050732635.1 Longimicrobiales bacterium
GTCTCCGACGGCAGTGCGCGCCGCGCCGCCGGCAGCCGCGCCGGCTCGTGTGGCGCCTTGCGGCGCAGCCTCGCCCGCAACACCTGGGTATCACTCGCCTCGAGAATCTCGATCTCGATCGACTCCCGCTCGAGCTTCTCTCCCGCGGTCGGGACGCGGCCCAGCTCCTCGAGCAGATAGCCGTTGAGTGAGCGGTGCTCGAGCTGCGGCAGCGACGCGTTGAAGAAATGGTTGATCTCGCGGAGGTCGGCGTCGCCCTCGGCAATGACCTCGTTGCGGCTGATGCGGACCACCGGATCGTAGGCGACGTCGGTTTCGTCGACGATTTCGCCGACCAACTCCTCGAGTACATCCTCGAGCGTGATCAGACCGTCCGTTCCGCCGTACTCATCGACCACCACCGCGAGATGGATACGGCGCGTCTGAAAGTCGCGCAGCAGGGTCGTCAGGGACAGCGAGCCCGGCACGATCAATGGCTCGCGGGCCAGCTCGCCCAGCCGCACGTCGCGCTGCCCGCCCACCAGCGCCTGGTAGGCATCGCGCACGTAGAGAATGCCCGTGATGTTGTCGATGTTCTCGCGGTAGACCGGAATCCGTGAGTAGGGCACGCTGTGCATTTCGGGCGCGATCGCCGCCAGCGTGCGGGACTCGTCCCAGGCGAAGACATCGACGCGCGGCGTCATGATGTCCCAGACCCGCGTCTCGTCGAGCCGGAACACGCGATCGATGAGCTGGCGCTCCTGCTCCTCGATGACGCCTTCGGTGCTGCCCAGCGCGGCCATCTCGCGCACCTGCCGCTCGGTCGTGGCGACGATCGCCTCGACGGAGCCGCGCGGGTGCACGGCCCCGAGTCGGCCCAGCGCCCGCAGCGGCGTGGCGAACACGCGCGTCAGCGTCTCGAGTAGCGGCGCCGCGGCCAGCGCGATGCGCACGCCATGGGACACCGTCCAGCGCATGGGTAGCAGGTCGCCGGCCACCGCAATGATGAGCGCGGCGAGCAGGGTTGCCAGCAGCGCGCCGATCACGCCGCCCAGGAGAAAACCGGCAGCAACAGACAATGCGGCGACGGCCGCGTTGGCGAGCGCCGTGCCGAGCCGAATCAGCACCAGCATACGCTCCGGTCGACTGCGCAGACGCTCGAGCGCTACGCTACCGCGGAACCGTTCATCGACCAGGGTGCGGATGCGGGTCTCACCGAGGGAAACGATGGAGAGCTCGGCGGCGGAGAACGCGCCGGAGAGGGCGGCGGCGATCACGATCGCGATCGCCAGGATCGCGAGCATCAACGGGCGCGCGCCGCCGGAGAGCTGCTACTTCGATCTAAGTCCATTTCCGGCTCAGGCCGATCAATTCCTCGACGAGGTCGACGCTAGTACGGCCGTCGGCTTCCGCCTGGAAGGACGTGACGACGCGATGTCGCAGCACGGCCGGCGCGGCCGCGCGCACATCGTCGTAATCGGGCGCCGGCCGGCCCTCCATCGCGGCTCGCGCTTTCGCTGCCAGCACCAGGTACTGCGAGGCGCGCGGACCGGCGCCCCAACTAATGTAGGTGCGCGTGAGTCCTGGCGCATCCGCATCGTGGGGCCGCGTCGCTCGCGCCAGCCGCACCGCGTAACGGACGAGCGACGGCGGCGCCGGCACCCGGCGCACCAGTCCCTGATAGGCCAACAGCTCGGCGGCGTCGAGCACCGGCTGCACCACCGCCTCGGCCTCGCTCGTCGTCTCCTGGGCGATCCGCTCCTCTTCGCTCGCGCTCGGATACGTGATTCGTAGCTCCAGCATGAATCGGTCGAGCTGCGCCTCCGGCAACGGGTAGGTGCCCTCCTGCTCGATCGGGTTTTGCGTCGCCAGCACGAAGAACGGCCGCTCCAGGATGAACGTCTCGCCGCTGATCGTCACCGCCCGCTCCTGCATCGCCTGCAGCAACGCAGCCTGCGTCTTCGGCGGCGTCCGATTGATCTCGTCGGCCAGGACCACGTTCGCGAAGATCGGTCCGCGCACGAACCGGAACGCCCGCCGGCCCGTGGAGCGGTCCTCCTCCAGGACCTCCGTACCGGTAATGTCCGTCGGCATCAGATCCGGCGTGAACTGGATCCGGTTGAACGCGAGATCCAACGCGTCAGCCAACGTCGAGATCAGCAGCGTCTTCGCCAGGCCGGGCACACCGACCAGCAAGGCATGACCATTCGAGAGGAGTGCTGTCATCAACTCCTCGATCACAGCACGCTGGCCGACGATGCGCTTGCCGATCTCCGCTTCCAACGCGGTCCGGGCGCCCGCCAACCGCTCGAGAAGCTCGACATCGTGCTCCTCCGGCGGCGTCGTCGCCTGTACTGCCGTCACCTTCATCCGGTTTCCCTGCGGAAGATGCTGCCGGTCGCCGAAAACGCTCAGCCCCGAAGCTGGAACCGCGTCTCCCGTCGCAACGGCGCGTTGCTCGCCACCAGCTCTGCCACCGCGATCAGATCGCCATCGCGCACCGGCGGGGCCCAGCTCGCGCGGTACGTCACCGTGCCCTGCGCCTCCAGAACCTCGCTACCCACCGCCTGCGTGAACGCGCGATCCGCCGACCAGCGCCACAACTCCCTGCCGTCCGGCGTGTGTACCGCGAAATCGTAGCGCTGGCCGCTGGGAAAGTCCAACCGCATCGCGCGATCGGCCGTGTTGGTCACGTGCAGTGCCAGACGCACGCTGTCCGCGCGCACCTCGACCTCGAGCGAGCTGGCGAGCAGCTCGGGATCCGGCTCCGCTCGCTCGCCTTCTGCAACTGCGGCCGCGCACGCCGCGAGCACCACGCAACCCATGACCAGCAGCGCCTGACCAGTGCTGCGGCGCCCGCCCGCCGGGCGACTGAATCCCATTCGCTGGCCCCCGGTTGCTGGTCTGGTTTGCCGCGATTCCGGGCGGGCCGCGGGTCGCAATTTCGAGGCCGGCGAGCGCTTGCGAAAAATTTCACAAGCGCCTAGCTTCTCCGGCCGCGGGCCCTTACAGCTGGCGGAGCGAACGTGCCGGAGCGCAGTTCGAAGGAGCGGCTGGCGGCTGATGCGGGGCGCTATCTGGGGCTGGGACTGAGTCTCGCGCTGAGCGTTCTGCTGTTCCTGCTCGGGGGTTGGGCGGTGGATCGCTGGCTGGGCACGATGCCGTTGTTCCTGATCATCGGTGCGTTCGTGGGTGCGGGCGCCGGGTTCTACAGCCTTTACTACCATCTGGTGGTGGAGCCGCGAGAGCGGGAGCGTCGGGCACGCGAGCGCTCGCCCGATGAGCCGAGCTCGTGAGCGCGTTCATGCGCTACGCGGCTGCGGGCTTGGGGGTCGCGATTGCGGGTGCGTGGCTGGGGAGCGTCGTTCTGGAGCCAGCGGGTGGCCGGGGCGTGCGGCTGGCGGCGGCGGTGGCGTATGGCGTGCAGCTCGGCGCGTTCGGTGTGCTGCTGGCGTGGCGCGGCCGGCCGAATGGGTTTGTCGGCGCCATGGTGACGGGCACCCTCGCGCGCTTGGGCGCCGTTGCTGCGCTGGGGTACGTGGCCTGGCGGTGGAGTGCAGAGTACGCTGCGGCGCCGTTGCTGCTGAGTGCAGTGGCCTTCTTCTTTCTGCTGATGCTGCTGGAGCCGGTGTTCTACGGTCCGGCGGGCAAGGGTGCGTGAGCGAAGCGTTTGCGGTGGCAATTCAGGAGCACGGCGAGGCAGCTGTGACGGGGGCGACGGGGCAGGTCGAGCACGCGGCGGAGCCGACGCTCGGTGAGATGATCATGCACCACGTCGTGGACTCCCGGGAGATCGAGCTGCCGGGAGGGCGTGTGTGGCACCTGCCGCAGTGGGAGCCGATCGATCTGGGACCGTTGACGGTCGACCCGTCGCTCACGAAGCACGTGGTCTTCATGCTACTGGGGGCGACGCTGCTGACGATCCTGATGATCTGGACGGCGCGGCGCACGCACGGCAAGGGTGCAGAGCGCGCGCCGAGAGGGGTGGCGAACGCGATCGAGGCGTTCGTGATCTACATCCGCGACGAGGTGGCGCTCAGGAACATCGGCCACGGCGGTGAGCGGTTCGTGCCGTACGTGTTGACGCTGTTCTTCTTCATCCTGTTCGCGAATCTGCTGGGTCTTCTGCCCTGGGGTGCGACGGCGACAGCGAACCTCTCGGTGACGGTGACGCTCGCGCTGATCTCATTCCTGGTGGTCGAGATCTCCGGTTTCATGGCGTTGGGCGCGCGCGGCTACTCGAAGACCATCTTCTACGCGCCGGAGGGGATGGGTCCGTTCGGCCGTTCGCTGATGCTACTGATCATGACGCCGGTCGAGCTGCTCGGGAAACTCGCGAAGCCGTTCGCGCTCGCGATTCGACTGTTCGCGAACATGAATGCGGGGCACTTCGTCGTCCTGTCGTTGATCGGCCTGATCATCCTGGCCGCTCCGATCGCGAAGTTCGCGGTTCCGGTCGCGGGCCCCGTGCTGATGGCGGTTGCGATCATGGTGCTGGAACTGTTCGTCTCGCTGCTCCAGGCCTACATTTTCGCGATGCTGACGTCGGTGTTCATCGGCCTGATCCGGCATGCGCATTGAACGGATCGACATGCGGCGAGCGCGTCCGCCGAGCGTGACGCGCCGGCGGATCCACGCAGCTCCAGGGGTCCGCCGAAGCGTACCCGGCCGAGGCGCCGGGGAGCGCCGCGCGGCCGTGAGGCCGGGAAGCGGCGGCCGGACGTGGGCGCGGTCAGGGGCGCGCGCGCGAGTCGGAGGAGCGAGCCCGTACGTCCCCTGCGGAACCGAGGAGGTTTGCGCATGATGAGTGCACTGCTGGCCGCGGTGCAGGAGGCGGGCCCGATGTTCGACGTCGAATCCGCCAAGAACTACCAATCACTGCTGGGCGCTGGCCTGGGTGCGGGCCTGACCGTGCTGGGCGCGGGCCTGGGGATCGGCCGCATCGGCGCGGCCGCGGCGGAAGGCATCGCCCGCCAGCCGGAAGCGGTCGGCAACATCCAGACGGCGGCGATCATTCTGGCGGCGCTGATCGAGGGCGCGGCGCTGTTCTCGCTCGTGATCATGCTGCTGTTCAAGCTGGTGCAGTAGCGGTCGGCGGCGGGCCGTCGGCCGCCGTTCGCGGTGGCCGACGCCCATCACGCGCTGAATACGGTACGCGGCCCACGGCCGACGGACGCCAACAAGGCCTTGACGAATGAACACACTCGCTTTGATCGCGGCCCTTCAGGAGCCCGAGGCGGGCGGCGGCGGACTGTTCAGCATCAACACGGGCGTGATGATCTGGACGGTGATCATCTTCGTCACGCTGCTGCTGGTGCTCGGGAAATGGGCGTGGGGCCCGATCCTGGGCGCGCTGAACGAGCGCGAGCGGCGGATCCAGGAGATGATCGACGCGGCGGCACGCGAGCGGCAGGAGGCGGAGACGCTGCTGGCGGAGCACCGTCGCCAGCTCGCGGAGTCGCGGCAACAGTCGCAGCAGATCATCGCGGAGGGCAAGCAGGCTGCGGAACGCGTGCGGCAGGAGTTGCTCGAGCGGACGCGGCGGGAGCAGGAGGAGATGCTCGCGCGCGCGAAGGAGGACCTGGGCCGGGAGCGCGACCGAGCGCTGGAGGCGCTGCGCCGCGAGGCGGTCGAGCTGTCGCTGGCAGCGGCGTCGAAGCTGGTGCGTCGCCGGCTCAGCGCGGAAGAGGATCGCCGGCTGGTGCGCGAGTATCTGGCGGAGGTGGCGCCGGACACCGGCACGGGAGCGGCCTGAGTGCGCGACACATCGATCGCGAAGAACTATGCCGAGGCGTTGTTCGAGCTGGGCCAGCGCCACGGCCAGCAGGAAGCGTTCGCCGATGCTATGGACCAGGTCAGCGGTCTGCTCGCCGCCGATCCGCGTGTGGGTCGCTTTCTGGCGACGCCCAACATCGAGCCGGAGACCAAGCAGCGCGTTCTGCGCGAGGCGCTGGGTGAGCGCGTGCCGCGGTTGTTCCTGAACTTCCTCATGGTACTGGTTGACAAGCGCCGGCAGCGGCTGCTGCTCGACATCGGGCGGGCTTACCGCACCCGGCTCGATGAGCACCTGGGCCGCGTGCACGTGGAGGTCACACTCGCGCACGAGCCGGACGAGCGCACCGAGGAAGAGGTATCGAGCGAGCTTTCCCGGCTGCTCGGACGCACGGTGATGCCGCACATCCGGGTCGACGAGTCGATCCTGGGCGGCATCATCGCGCGCTACGGTGACCGTGTGCTGGATGGTTCGCTGCGCCGGCGCCTGCAATCGCTGCGGCGGCGTATGCTGGAAACGCAACTGAGCGGCGCGTAGGCGCGAGACATCCGCAAACCCGACGGAACCATGGCAAGCACGGAAACGAACCTTCGGCCCAGTGAGATCAAGGACGTCCTGCTCCAGGAGATCGAGCGCTACGAGGAGCAGCTCCAGGTCGAGGAGGTCGGTGAGATCCTCGAGGTGAAGGACGGCGTCGCCCGCATCTACGGCCTCACGCGCGCGATGGCGAGCGAGATGCTCGAGATCACCTCGGGCGAGACGAAGGACACGATCAACGCCCTGGCGTTGAACCTCGAGGAGGACAACATCGGCGCGGTCGTGATGGGTGACTGGACGTCGCTGCAGGAGGGTGACGCCGTTCGCCGCACGGGCCGAGTGCTGGACGTGCCCGTTGGTGCGGCGTACCTGAGCCGCGTGGTCGACGCGCTCGGTCAGCCGATCGATGGCAAGGGCGAGATCGCGGCGGAGGCGCGGCGCCAGATCGACGTCGTCGCGCCCGGCATCGTGAAGCGTCAGCCGGTGCAGGAGCCGCTGCAGACCGGCCTCAAGGCGATCGACTCGATGATCCCGATCGGCCGCGGGCAGCGCGAGCTGATCATCGGCGACCGCGGCACCGGCAAGAGCGCGATCGCGATGGACGCGATCATCAATCAGCGGGGCGGCGACGTGATCTGCATCTACTGCGCGATCGGGCAGCGCGCGGGCAAGGTGGCCAGCGTGGTCGAGACGCTGCGCGAACACGGCGCCATGGACTACACGATTGCCGTCGCCGCCAATGCCAGCGATCCGGCACCGATGCAGTACATCGCGCCGTACGCGGCGACCGCGCTGGCCGAGCACTTCATGTGGCAGGGCAAGCACACGCTGGTGATCTACGACGATCTGTCGAAGCAGGCGCAGGCCTACCGACAGCTCTCGCTGGTGCTGCGTCGTCCGCCCGGGCGCGAGGCGTTTCCCGGCGACGTCTTCTACCTGCATTCGCGTCTGCTCGAGCGGGCCGCGAAGCTCTCGGCGGAGCACGGCGGCGGCTCGCTTACCGCGTTGCCGATCGTCGAGACGCAGGCCGGCGACGTGTCCGCCTACATCCCGACGAACGTGATCTCGATCACCGACGGCCAGATCTTCCTCGAGTCCGACCTGTTCTACGCCGGCGTTCGACCGGCCGTAAACGTCGGCATCTCGGTCTCACGCGTGGGCGGCGCGGCGCAGATCAAAGCCATGAAGAAGGTGGCTGGGCGGCTGCGCCTCGACCTGGCCCAGTTCCGCGAGCTGGAGGCGTTCGCGCAGTTCGGCTCCGAGCTCGATGCGGCCACGCAGCGACAGCTGGCTCGCGGCCAACGTATCGTCGAAGTGCTCAAGCAGCCGCAATACATCCCCGTGCCGGTCGAGGAGCAGGTAATGATCCTGTTCGCCGTGACGCGCGGGTTCCTGGATGAGATCGCGGTGAATCGGATCCGTGGCTTCGAGCACGAGTTCCAGGAATTCATGCGCAGCAGCCGCCCCGACATCGGCGAGGCGCTGCGCTCGTCGAAGGATCTGACGGACGACCTCGAGCAGAAACTGACGCAGGCGATCGACGAGTTCAAAGCGGTGTTCCGGGATGTGAGCGGGGAGGCGGACGGGGGCAGGGCCGAGGGAACCGCTGCGCCGGCCGACAGCGGGGCGCAGCGCGAGCCTGCGCCGGCCGGTGAGCCTGCCTCCACGGGCGCCGAGAACCCGCTGGTCTGATGGCGAAATCCGGCGAGCTGAAGCGGCGGATCCGCTCGATCGAGAAGACCCGCCAGATCACACGGACCATGGAGCTGGTCGCGACCTCGAAGCTCAAGCGCGCGACCGACGCGGTCCATGCGGCGCGGCCCTACTCACTGCGGCTGGCCGAGGTGATCGCGCGGCTGCTCGATCCCGAGCTGGCCGAGCGCTATCCGTTGCTGCGGCGCCCACCCGCGATCCGGCGCGCGGCCGTGCTGCTGCTGACGTCGAACCGCGGCCTGGCCGGCGCGTTCAACGTGAACCTGATCCGCGAGGCGCGGGCGCTGGTGAAGCGGCTGGAGGGCGAGGGCGCCGAGGTCGATCTCCACGTCTTCGGCAGGAAGGGCATCGCGTTCTTCCGCTTCCAGCGCCGCACGATGGCGTCGCAGCGCACCGATATTGGGGATCGGCCGAGCGTCGAGGACGCGGCGGGCATGATCGAACCGCTGGTCCAGCAGTTCGCGAATGGCGAGCTGGACGCGGTCTACGTCGTCTACGCGCAGTTTCGCTCGGCGCTGTCCACGCCGCCGGCGGTGATGAAGGTGTTGCCCGTGCAGCCCGAGTCGGAAACGGGTGCCGCTGCGGCGAGCGAGTCGAGTTACATCGCGAACTACATCCTTTCGCCGTCGGCGGATGAGATCCTGACACGGCTGTTGCCGCTGTACGTGCGCAACAGCATGTACCGGGCGCTGGTCGAGACGGCCGCCGCCGAGCAGGGCGCCCGACGCGCGGCGATGAAGAGCGCGACGGACAACGCCGGCGAGATGCTGGACACGTTCCGTCGGCAGTACAATCGCGCGCGCCAGGCGCAGATCACGCAGGAGATCGCGGAGATCGTGGGCGGCGCGGCAGGACAATCCTCCTAGCAAGAAGAGTCGGATCCAATGGCAGAGAAGACGGGCCGGGTGGTGCAAGTGATCGGGCCGGTGCTCGATGTCGAGTTCGACACCGGGGAGCTGCCGGAGATCTACAACGCACTCGAGATCCGGGCCGCGGGCAACGGCGGCCCGGCAATCGACCTGGTGGCCGAGGTACAGCAGCACATCGGGCGCAGCCAGGTGCGCGCGGTCGCGATGTCGTCGACGGACGGCGTCACGCGGGGGATGGAGGTGCGCGATACCGGTCAGGCAATCACGGTCCCGGTCGGCACGGTGCCGCTCGGTCGCATCCTGAACGTGATCGGCCAGCCGGTGGACGAGCAGGCGCCGATTCCCGAGGACACGGACCGCTGGCCGATTCATCGCGAGCCGCCGAGGTTTCCAGACCTCGAGCCGAAGACCGAGATCTTCGAGACGGGGATCAAGGTCATCGACCTGATCGCGCCCTACGTGAAGGGCGGCAAGACCGGTCTGTTCGGCGGCGCCGGTGTCGGCAAGACCGTCATCATCATGGAGCTGATCCACAACATTGCCTCGGAGCATGGCGGCCGCTCGGTTTTCTGCGGCGTCGGCGAGCGAACCCGCGAAGGCAACGACCTGTGGCTCGAGATGAAGGAGTCCGGCGTCCTCGAGCAGACAGCGCTGGTCTACGGCCAGATGAACGAGCCGCCTGGCGCACGCCTGCGCGTCGGCCTGTCCGGTCTCACCATCGCCGAATACTTCCGCGACGTCGAAAAGCAGGACGTGCTCCTCTTCATCGACAACATCTTCCGCTTCACACAAGCGGGCTCGGAGGTCTCGGCGCTGCTCGGTCGCATGCCCTCCGCCGTCGGCTACCAGCCGACGCTCGGCACCGAGATGGGCGAGCTGCAGGAACGGATCACGTCCACACGCGACGGCTCGATCACGTCCGTGCAGGCGATCTACGTGCCCGCCGACGACCTGACCGACCCGGCACCGGCGACGGCATTCGCGCACCTGGATGCGACGACCGTGCTCTCGCGCGCGATCTCCGAGCTCGGCATCTACCCGGCCGTCGATCCGCTCGACTCGACTTCGCGCATCCTGGATCCGCAGTTCATCGGCGAGCGGCACTACAAGGTCGCCGCCGAGGTGCAGCGTATTCTGCAGCGCTACAAGGAACTGCAGGATATCATCGCCATTCTCGGCATGGATGAGCTCTCCGAGGAGGACAAGGTCCTGGTCAGCCGCGCCCGGCGCATCCAGCGCTTCCTGTCGCAGCCGTTCTTCGTCGCCGAAGCCTTCACCGGACGCTCCGGCAAGTACGTCAAGCTCGAGGACACGATCCAGTCCTTCGAGCGCGTCGTGCAGGGCGAGTTCGACCAGCTGCCCGAGCAGGCGTTCTACATGCAGGGCGGCATCGATGACGTGATCGCAGCCGCGCAGGAGATGGGGGTGGAGGTCTGAGCGTGGCCGACGCACTCGAGGTCTCCGTCATCACGCCCGAGCGGCAGGTCTACGAAGGCGAAGCCGACATGGTCGTCGCGGCCGCCTGGGACGGCCAGCTCGGCATCCTACGCGGCCACGCTCCCATGATGGCGCTGCTGGGCGAGGGCGAACTACGCATCACACGCGGCGGCAGCGAGCAGCGCTTCCACGTCGCGGGCGGATTCCTGCAGGTCGTCGACGACCACGTTACGGTGCTGAGCGAGCGCGCTGCGTTCTAAATGGTTCGTGGTTGGTGGTTCGTGGTTGGTGGTCCGGGGCGGCCTCGCTGGTCGCCCCGATTCATTTGGTACGCGAGGTGGCGCTGCTCTTGCACCGGCGGCGGCCGAATCACGTGCGGCGCAGCCGCCGGTGCGACGGCGTCGCCACGGCGGCTGGTTCCGTCCTGCTGAGGTTCTAGAGGATTCGACATGATCATGCGATCGACAATCATCATCGGCGTGACGCTCGTGCTCGGCAGCGCGCCACTCACCGGCCAGGCGTGGGACACGCCGATGTTCTTCCCGCCGAATCCGCCGGAAGATCTCGGACTCTACGCGACCAAACCCGAGGACAGCGACTGGGGTCTGAAGGGAATCTGGCGGCAGCACGGCAACCCGAACCTGGGCGTGCAGGCGGGCTTGGCCTCCATTGGGCAAGACAACACTGCGTTTCTGGTCGGCGCGGAGGTCTTCGGGCCGTTGGGAACGCTGGGTACCGGACCATTGACGATGACGTGGGTGCTGGGCGCCGGCGCGACCTTCGACGACGATGCGACATGGCTGCGTGTGCCGGTCGGCCTCAGTCTCGGCGCGCAGCTCGGTTCCGGCGGCATGCGCCTGATCCCGTACCTGCTCCCGCGCGCCGCGCTCGATGTGTTCGCCGTCGACAACGCTGGCAGCGACACCGATGTCAATGTGGCCACCGACGTCGGTGTCGACGTTCACCTGACCGAAAGCTTCTGGGTACGCGCCGCAGCGTCGCTCTGGCTGGTCGAAGGTGACGTCGATCTGGCGAACGCCTTCGGTATCGGCGCGGCCATCCGATTCGGCCGCGAAGTGGAGGTGCGTGGCGCACGCGCACGGTGAGCCGGTCGCGGTTGCTCCCGACGCCCGCGTCGATCTTCACATCCATTCCTCCGCATCCGACGGCGAGCTGGATCCAGCCGCCGTCGTGGCCGCCGCGGTCGCCGGTGGCCTGCAGGTCATCGCGCTGGCCGACCACGACACGACCGCCGGCGTGCCCTCGGCACAGCGTGCGGCCCTGCCCGGTCTGCGGATCATCCCCGCCGTCGAGCTGTCGACCACGTCCCAGGGCAGCGAACGCCACATCCTCGGCTACCATATCGATCCGGAGCATCCGCGGTTGCTCGAGCACGCGGCCGTAGCGCGGAGCCAGCGGCGTGATCGCGTGCGTCGCATCCTGGATCGGCTGGGCGACGCAGGTGTGCAGCTTGCCCTCGAAGAGGTCGAGCGCGAAGCGGATGCGAGCGCCGCCCCACTCGGGCGACCGCACGTGGCGCGCGCACTCGTCGCCCGCGGCTACGCCAGAACGGTTGCCGACGCCTTCGACCGCTGGCTCGGCGATTCCGGGCCGGCGTTCGTGCCCACCGACATCCTCACGCCGGCCCAGGCGATCGAGTTGATCCACAGCGCTGGCGGTCTCGCCATCTGGGCGCACCCCGCACCCGAGCAGCTCCAGCTCGAGCTCGACACCCTGGCGGCCGAGGGCCTCGACGGCGTGGAATGCTACCGGCCGCGCGTCGAACCGGCTGATGCCGAGCGCGCGGCCGCTCTGGCGCGCGATCGCCATCTGCTCGTCAGCGGCGGCTCCGACTGGCACGGCGCATGGCACGGCCCGCTCGGTAGCTTCGCTGTCACCGCCGCGCAGGTCACGGCGCTGCTCGCCGCCGCCGGGCGCTGATCACTGCCCCAGTCGGCGCCTTGACGCCCGCGGCGCGGGGCGGTAGCGTGGCTTCATTCAAACGGACGCTAGAATGGACGATAAGACCGCGCCCGACCATCGAGGCCTGAAAGGCCGCCTGTACGAGCAGTTCGCGCGGGTGGGGAAGGCGCTTGCCAGTCCGGCGAGGCTGGAGCTGCTGGATCTGCTGTCGCAGGGCGAGCGGAGCGTGGAAGGGCTGGCTGGGGAGGCCGCGCTCACGGTGAAGAACACGAGTGCGCACCTGCGGGTGCTGTGGGCGGCGCGGCTGGTGGAGCGGCGCAAGGTGCCGCCGTACGTCCTGTACTCGCTGGCGGGTGATGAAGTGTTCGGCCTCGTCCGCGAGCTGCAGACGCTGTCGCGGGGACGATTGGCCGAGGTGGACCGTCTGGCGCGGCTGTATTTCGAGGCGCGCGATACGCTGGAGCCGATCGGCCTGGGGGAGTTGCGGCGGCGGGTTGCAGTGGGCGACGTCGTCGTGCTGGATGTGCGCCCGGCCGCAGAGTACGCCGCGGGACACGTGGCCGGCGCGTGGTCGGTGCCGGTGGAGGAGCTGGAGCGGCGACTCGCCGAGCTGCCGGGCGACCGGGAGGTGATCGCGTACTGTCGGGGCCCATACTGTCTGTTTTCGCTGGATGCGGTGGAGCTGCTGCGGCGGCACGGCATTGCGGCCCGGCGGCTGGCGGGCGGGTTTCCGGACTGGCGGATGGCGGGCTTTCCGGTGAGCGCGGGCGTGGCCGACGAGGGGGAGGACGCGTCGGCTGGCGCGGGTGCGGCGTGAGCCGCCGATTGGGCGTGGCGGCGGCCGCGATCTGAGCGATGCGGTCCAGGGTCGGTGGCGGCACCGTGGTTCTCGGGCTGCGCGAGAACGCCGCACAGTTCTGGCTGCTGGTGCTCACGAACGCTTTCGTGGGCGCCGTGGTGGGCGTGGAACGCTCGATCCTGCCGCTGCTGGCGGAGACCGAATTCGGCCTGGCGTCGGCGACGGCGACGCTGACATTCCTGGTGGCGTTCGGCCTGGCGAAGGCCGGCTCGAACCTGGCGGCCGGGCGGCTCGTGGACCGCGTCGGCCGGCGGCGTGTGCTGCTGCTGGGCTGGGCTTTCGGCGCGCCGGTGCCGCTGCTGCTCGCTGTTGCGCCGAGTTGGTCGTGGATCGTCGCGGCCAACGTATTGCTGGGGGTCAACCAGGGTCTCGCCTGGTCCGCGACCGTGATCATGAAGATCGATCTGGTAGGGCGGGAGCGGCGCGGGCTGGCGATGGGCCTGAACGAGTTCGCGGGGTACCTGGCGGTTGCGGCCGCGGCGCTGGGCGCAGGGTATTTGGCGGCGGCGTACGGTCCGCGAGTCGCGCCGTTCCTGATCTCGGCGGCGGCGGTGGCGGCTGGCCTTTTCATCACGCTCCTGTTCGTGCGTGATACGGACGCGCACGTGGCGCTGGAAGCGCGGCAGATACGGGCTGCGCCGGCGTGGAGGGGGGCAGCGGACGCCGTGCGGTCACGGAGACGAGCGCTGCTGGCAGCGAATCAGGCGGGTCTGGTCAACAACCTGAATGATGCTCTCGCCTGGGGTCTGCTGCCGCTCTACTTCGCGTCGCATGGCCTCGGGGCGGCCGAGATCGGCTGGCTGGCCGCGCTGTATCCCGCGGTGTGGGGCGTCGGCCAGGTGGGCACTGGCGCGCTGTCCGACCGCTGGGGCCGGGACCCGCTGATCGTGGGCGGAATGCTGTTGCAGGCGGCTGCGTTGGTCGTGATCGCGGTGGTCGGCAGCTTCGGCGCATGGCTGGTGAGTGCCGGCCTCCTGGGACTCGGCACCGCGGCGGTGTACCCGACGCTGATCGCCCGCGTAGCGGACGCGGTAGCGCCCGCTCAGCGGGCGGGCGCGGTCGGGATGTATCGGTTGTGGCGCGACCTGGGGTACGTGGCAGGCGGGCTGCTGGCCGGTGGCGCAGCCGATGCCTTGGGCGCGCGCGGCGCCATCCTGGTCGTGGCGATCCTGACAGGTGTATCGGGGGCCGTGGCCGCGGCCCTGCTCGTCGACCGCGGCGGCGGAGCCGCGGAGCCGGAGGACCGCGTCGCCGATCGCGTACGTCCTGTTCACATCGAGTGAGCGTTTCCAAGGAGCGATCAATGATCGACCTGATCCGTGAGCCATGGCCGTGGTATGTGGCCGGGCCGATCCTCGGGCTGATCGTGCCCGCGCTGCTGCTGATCGGCAACAAGGCGTTCGGCATGTCGTCGACGCTGCGGCACCTGTGTGCGGCGAGTCTGCCGGGCCGAGCCGAGTTCTTCCGTTACGACTGGAAGCGTTCGGGTGCGTGGAACCTGGCAATGGCCGCCGGCGTGCTCGTCGGCGGTTGGGTTGCTGCGACCTGGCTGGGGGGCGGTGGACCGGTCGCGATTTCCGGGGCGACGGTGGCCGATCTGACTGCGCTGGGCGTGCGCGATTTCGGCGGACTCGTGCCGGCGGACGTCTTCTCGTTGCCGGCGTTGCTCACGCCCGCGGGCGCAGTCTGCATCGTTCTGGGCGGCGTGCTCGTCGGCTTCGGCGCCGCCTACGCCGGGGGCTGTACGTCCGGACACACGTTGAGCGGCCTGGCCGACCTCCAGTTGCCCTCGCTGCTGGCCTCCGCCGCGTTCTTCGCCGGCGGCGCGCTCGCCACGCACTTCGTGCTCCCACTGCTGTTCCAGGGAGGCGCACCATGACACCGGTCCCCAACGAGGCGGCCACCACGGCTCCGAAGGAGGTCGGCGTCGCCGCGACGGCAGCGGCAACCGCGGGCCCGCGCTGGCTCGTCGCCTATGCGCTGGTCGGCGTCATTCTCGGCATCGTGATGATCAAGGCGGAGATCGTCTCCTGGTTCCGGATCCAGGAGATGTTCCGCTTTCAGGCGTTCCACATGTACGGGATCATCCTGACCGCGTCGATCGTCGCGCTGGCCTCCGTCACGCTGCTGAAGCGCAGCGGAGCGAGGAGCCTGACGGGAGAGGCGGTGCGCATGCCGCCCAAGGCAATGGGCAAGGGCACGCGCTATTGGGGGGGCGGACTGATCTTCGGCTTCGGCTGGGCACTCACGGGCGCCTGCCCGGGGCCGATGTACGCGCTGATCGGCAGCGGCGCCGCGGTGTTCCTCCTCGTGCTGGCCAGTGCCGTCGCCGGCATGTGGCTTTACGGTCACGCGAGGCCGCATCTGCCGCACTGACGCCGATTTCGACAGGGGTCCAGGCAGGCGGGTGCCGAGGCAGAAGCGCAACCCAGCCCACCCGCTTGGACCCCTCTAGCCCACCGCCTGAAGCACGGCGCCCTTGAGGTAGCCGGTTTCCGGCACTTGCAGCAGCACGGGGTGATCGGGCGCCTGCCCACGCCATTCGATCAGGCGGATCGGTCGGCCTGCATCGGCGGCTGCGGCCTGCAGCATCTCGCGGAACAGCGCGTCCGAGACGTGATACGAGCAACTGAACGTGAGCAGGTGTCCTCCGGGCGCGAGCAGCCGCAGCGCGCGCAGGTTGATCTCCTTGTAGCCGCGCAGCGCGCGCGCTACGGTTCGGCGGGTTTTGGCGAACGCAGGGGGATCCAGCACGATCACGTCGTACTGCTCCACTGCGCGTTCCTCCTCCCGCAGCAGATCGAACACGTTCGCTTCACGCGTCCGCAGATTCGCGAACCCGTTGAGCGCGGCGTTCTCCCGCGCGCGCTCGAGCGCCCGCGCCGATGAGTCGACCGCGATCACCTCCCCTGCGCCCAGCGCCAGGTGCAGCGCGAAGGAGCCGTGGTAGGCGAAGCAGTCCAGCGCCCGGCCATGCGCGAGCGACGCCGCTCGTGCGCGGTTCTCGCGCTGGTCCAGGAACGCTCCCGTTTTCTGACCGCTCCACGGGTCTGCGATGAAGCGCACCGGTCCCTCACGCACCTCCAGCCGATCCGGCACCTCGCCGCTCAACAGCTCCGTGGCCTGCGGCAGCTGCTCGCGCCGCCTCACCGGCACGTCGTTCCGCACGAGTATCCCCCGGGCGGAGAACACCTGATCGAGCGCCTCGACCAACGGCTCGCGTAGCGCCTCGAGTCCAGCCGACAGGATCTGCACGACCAGGTAGTCGCCATACCGGTCCACCACCAGCGACGGCAACCCATCGGCCTCAGCGTGGACCTCTCGGTACGCCGTCGCATCCGGCGCGAGACGCTGCCGATACGCCGCAGCCCGCGATAGCCGTTCGACGAAGAACGCGTCATCCGGCCGGCGCGCCTCCGGCGTCAGCAAGCGCAACGATATGAGCGACGCCGGGCTCCATAGCGCCGTTCCCAAGGTCGCGCCGCGTTCGTCGAGCACCAGCGCCGCACCCGGCCCGACAGCCGGCGCGGCGACGATGTCGCTCCGGTAGATCCACGGGTGCCCCGCGCGCCAGCGCGCTGCGGCGCGGGCGTTCACGGTGGCGCGCGGCAGTGTTGCGGTCAGGGGCGCATCGTTGGTGGTTGGTGGTGGTTGTGGCGTTGACAGCGGCAGCGATCGTGATAGATTCCACAGCCGTTTGCAAGCCGGGCAACGGCTGCGAACAGCTTGACCGGCATATTGCGATCGGCTACAATCCAGTGCTGCGGTAAAAGCATTCACCAACACCCTCGGCGCGGGTCGAAATACCGCGCCGTTTGCGTCGAGGTGAGTCGCCGCAACCACGCTTTTTGACAATCTGGGTGTTGGGCAAGAGAGAGAAGGACGTCGAGAGAGAGAAGGATCGAGCGTCTGAAGGCGAGGTGAGGCTGGCGAGTGGTGGTCACCCGAGAGGGGGCTGCTGGGAATTGCT
>JBOHRE010000071.1:0-16951 GCA_050732635.1 Longimicrobiales bacterium
GTCGCCAGCGGTACATGTCGGCGCCGGCGCTTTGCGCCGGCGCAGGGGTCCACGCGGGTGGGTCGGGCGGCGTTGTCGCGTTAGGCGGGGCGCGCCTGGCGGCGCGCAGGGGCCCCGCGAATGGGTGGGACGGCGTTGTCGCGTTGGGTGGGCGAGCGGGTCCCTAATGCCTAACGCGAAGCCGTGGCCCGTGCGGGTCGGCATGGACCCCTAATGCCTAACGCGAAGCCGTGGCCCGTGCGGGTCGGCGTGGACCCCTAATGCCTAACGCGAAGCCGTGGCCGTGTCGGTCCGCTTGGACCCCTAATGCCCATGGCCCGTGCGGGTCCGCGTGGACCCCTTCGGGGCGGCGGGGCGGGGCGGAAGGGATGACTCTATGAACGTCGTGCTGCTGGGGCCGCCTGGCGCGGGCAAGGGAACGCAGGGCGAGCTGCTCGCCCGGAGTCAGGGCTGGGTGCGGCTGTCGACGGGGGACCTGCTGCGCGAAGCGGTGCGCCAGGGCACGTCGCTTGGAGCCGAGGCCCGGCGCTACATGGACGCCGGCGAGCTCGTGCCGGATGAGGTGATCCTTGGCATGGTGCGCGAGGTGCTCGAGCGGCCCGCCGCGGGCTACGTGTTCGACGGGTTCCCACGGACACGGCCGCAGGCGGAGGCGCTCGACGGGCTGCTCGCCGATCTGCGGCGCGGCATCGACGCCGCGGTGGTCGTCGATGTGCCCGATGATGTGCTGGTCAAGCGGGTGAGCGGGCGGCGCAGCTGCGGCTCGTGCGGCGCCGTCTACAACATCTATTACAATCCGCCGGCGACGGCCGATGTATGCGACCGCTGCGGCAACGCGCTCGTCGAACGAGCGGATGACAGTGAAGCGACGGTACGCCGTCGCCTGGACGTGTATCGGGAGCAGACAGAGCCGTTGATCGACTACTACGAGAAGAACGGAGCGCCCGTGGCGTACGTCGACGGGAATCGCCCGGTCGAGGCGGTGCAGCACTCCGTGCGCGAGACGCTGGGCCTTTGATCGCACTGAAAACGCAGGAGCAGGTCGAGGCGATCGGCCGCGCCGGCGCGATCATCGCGCGCCTGTTCGAAGCACTCGAGGAACGCATCGCGCCCGGCGTCTCGACGGCCGATGTCGACAGCTTCGTCGAAACCTTCATCCGCGGCCACGACGGCGCGGTCCCGGCGTTCAAGGGCCTGTACGGATTCCCGGCCAGCGCGTGCGTGTCCGTGAACGACGAGGTCGTGCACGGAATCCCGCGCCGGCGCCGCACCCTCGCCGAGGGTGACCTCGCCAGCATCGACGTGGGCGTCCAGCTCGACGGCTGGTTCGCCGATGCCGCCGTCACCTTCGGCGTCGGTCGTGTGGACGCGCAGGCCAGTCGCCTGCTCGCCGCCACCCGCGAGGCGCTGCGCAGGGCGATCGACGCCGCACGCGCCGGCAATCGGCTGGGCGACATCGGCCATGCCGTGCAGAGCTACGCCGAGAGCGAGGGCTTCTCCGTGGTTCGCGATCTGGTCGGCCACGGCATCGGGCGCGAACCCCACGAGGAGCCGCAGGTGCCCAATATCGGCCAGCCCGGCCGCGGGCTTCGTCTCGAGGCCGGGATGGTGCTCGCGATCGAGCCCATGATCAACGAGGGCCTGGCCGACGTCCGCACGCTCGAGGATCGCTGGACCGTCGTCACGGCCGACCGCAAGCGGAGCGCGCACTTCGAGCACACCGTGGCTTTGACGGAGAACGGGCCGCGCATCCTGACGGGGTGCGGCCGTGACCGGCCGCAGGCGTCCAGGCGGGTGGGTGGGGCGGCCGATCCGCATTAGGCATCAGGGGTCCACGCGGACCGGCGGGGGCCACGGCTTCGCGTTAGGCAGTAGGGGTCCAGGCGGGTGGGTGGGGCGACCGATCCGCGTTAGGCGGAGAGGGGTGCCTGACGCCGAGCTGTGGCGGGCGCGACCCTGGTCGGGCCCCTCTGCTCCTGGGGCCTGGTGGCGGGCGGGGCGGCCCCTGGGGCGAGGCGGGGAGTGGGGGCCAGGGTTGTGAGGGGGTAGGAGGCCGGTTACATTAAAAAGCTGTTCGGTAAAATCCCGGAAAGGATCCGGCAATGAAGGTAAGAAGCAGTGTGAAGCCGATTTGCGAGCACTGCAAGGTGATTCGGCGCAAGGGCGTGGTGCGGGTGATCTGCAAGAAGAATCCACGCCACAAGCAGCGGCAGGGCTGAGACATGGCGCGTATTGCAGGGGTGGACCTTCCGCGCAACAAGCGGATCGAGGTGGCGCTGACGTACATCTTCGGGATCGGTGCGTCGACGGCGCACGATATCCTGAAGACGACGAACGTCGACCCCGATCGGCGGGTGCACGACCTGAACGACGACGAAGTGAATCGGCTCCGTCGCGTGATCGAGAATCAGTACAAGGTGGAGGGCGCGTTGCGCACGGAGGTGTCCATGAACATCAAGCGTCTCATGGACATTGGCTGCTATCGTGGGCAGCGGCACCGGCGTGGCTTGCCGGTGCGAGGGCAGCGGACGCACACGAACGCGCGCACGCACAAGGGCAAGCGGGTCGCGATCGCAGGCAAGAAGAAGGCACCGAAGAAGTAGCGTGCGGGGGTCCGTGGATCCTCGTGGTCGCGGCGGCTCGCGTAGCGGAGCGCAGGGGTTGCGCGGACGGCACGAGCGGCGCGACACCAGCTAGGGACCAGCGACGCAGAGCGAATCATGGCGACACCGAAAAAGACACGCGCCAAGCGCGCGAAGAAGCACGTCGAGGCCGAGGGCGTGGCCCACATCAAGGCGACGTTCAACAACACGCTGATCACGATCGCGGACATGCAGGGGAACGTCGTGGTGTGGGGCAGCTCGGGTAAGGCGGGTTTCAAGGGCTCGAAGAAGTCGACGCCGTTCGCGGCGACGGTGGCGGCCGAGCAGTGCGGTCGGGAGGCGGTGAATCTGGGGATGCGTCGGGTGCACGTGGAGGTGCAGGGTCCGGGCAGCGGGCGCGAGCCGGCGATCCAGGCGCTGTCGGCCTCGGGGCTGACGATCAAGTCGATCCGTGACGTGACGCCGATCCCGCACAACGGTTGCCGGCCGCCGAAGAAGCGACGGGTTTGAGCTGAAGAGAGGAGCCGCGTAAACCTCCTATCGTCGGGAGGGACGAAGCGGCGAGGAACTCGGAACGAGGGAAAGGGCGAGTGGGTCGATACACGGGACCGGTGTGCAGGCTGTGTCGTCGGGAGGGCCAGAAGCTGTTCCTGAAGGGCACGAAGTGCTACACGGAGAAATGCCCCGTCGAGCGGCGGAACTATCCGCCGGGTCAGCACGGGGCGTCGCAGCAGCGGCGCCGCAAGGCGTCGGACTATTCGGTACAGCTCCGCGAGAAGCAGAAGGTCAAGCGGATCTACGGCGTATCGGAGCGTTACTTCCGCAATCTCTTCGATCGGATGGCGAAGCAGCCGGGTCTGACGGGTGAGAACCTGCTGATCGGACTCGAGCTGCGCCTGGACAACATCATCTACCGGCTGGGGTTTGCCGCAAGCCGGAACCAGGCCAGACAGCTGGTGAAGCACGGGCACGTCGAGGTGAACAACGCGGTGGTCGACGTGCCGAGCTACCAGGTGCGGGCGGGCGACGAAGTCCGGATCCGGGCGAAGTCGCACGACATCGTGCCGGTGCAGGCGGCGCTGCAGTCGAAGACGCGACCGGATACAGTGGGTTGGCTGGCGCTGGACGACGCGACGCGCACCGGCCGGGTGGTCGAGACGCCGACGCGCGGCGACATCCCGCTGGCGGTCCAGGAGAGCCTGATCGTGGAGCTCTACAGCAAGTAATAGGGCTCGGGCTGGGGCTGGGGCTGGGGTGCGCCGGCACACTGGCTGGCGCGCGGACGCGGCCGGTTCGGCCGAGCCGGCACAGGAACAGAGACGCTTTTCGCAACCAGATAGGTGAGGAGACAGTGGAGCTCGATCTGACAGGTTTGGTGCTGCCGCAGCGGATCGAAGTGGGCGAGCGGTCCGACGATGGTCGGACGGCGCAGTTCATCGTGACGCCCTTGGAGCGCGGGTTCGGCCAGACACTGGGCAACTCGGTGCGGCGGATCCTGCTCTCGTCGTTGCCGGGCGCGGCGGTCTGGGCGTTCCGGATGGACGGTGTGGTCCACGAACACCAGACGGTCGAGGGCGTGGTCGAGGACATTCACCAGATCATCCAGAACCTGAAGACACTGGTGCTCGCGTTCGAGGATGACGAGGCGACCGAGACGACGCTGGAGCTGCGCGTGGCGAAGGCCGGCGTGGTGACGGCGCAGGGGATCGAGGCCGCGGGCAAAGTCCGGATCATCAACCCTGAGCATCACCTCTTTACACTGCAGGATGATCGCGAGCTGCGCCTGCAGCTGTACGTGGACCGGGGTCGCGGCTTCGTGGCGGCGGACCAGCACTCGCTCAAGCGCAAGGACGCCGAGGGCAAGGAGCGGGACATGCCGGTCGACCTGGTGCGCATTGATTCGATCTACAACCCGGTGCTGCGGGCGAACTTCACGGTGGAGGAGACGCGTGTGGGTCAGCGCACGGACTTCGACCGGCTGGC
This sequence comes from Longimicrobiales bacterium, assembly GCA_050732635.1. Lineage (GTDB taxonomy): Bacteria > Gemmatimonadota > Gemmatimonadetes > Longimicrobiales > RSA9 > JBOHRE01. The sequence goes on from JBOHRE010000071.1 coordinate 4,587, forward strand.
GATCCTGATCGAGACGAATGGCAGCCAGTCGCCCGAGGAAGCGATCGCGACGGCCGCCGAGCTGGCGCGTCGCCACCTGGCGTACTTCCTCCGCTTCCGGGATGCGGAGCGGGGCGCGGGGACAGGGATGGGCGCCGTGCGCGTGCCCGAGCACCTGCGCGACCTGTTCGGCCGGCGGATCGAGGACCTGGCGGAGCTGTCGGTCCGCTCGGTCAACTCGCTGAAGAAGGAGAACATCGTCACGCTCGGCGATCTGGTGCAGCGGACCGAGGACCAGATGCTGAACATCGAGAACTTCGGTGTGAAGTCGCTGGAGGAGATCCGCGAGTTCCTGGCGCAGCAGAACCTGCATTTCGGGATCCGCATCGAGGAGACCGATGACGGCGAGCTGTACATGGTCGACCGCGGCGGCGCCGCGATCGCGCCGGTGCCGGAGGCGTCCGAGGAGGACGAGGCGTGAGGCATCGCGTCAAGGGGCGGAAGCTCAACCGCACCGCCGAGCATCGCGCTCTGATGCTCCGCAACATGGCGACGTCGCTCCTGCTGCATGGTCGCGTGGAAACGACCGTGCCGAAGGCGAAGGAGCTGCGCACGTACATCGAGCCACTGATCACGAAGGCGCGGCGCGGCGACCTGCATGCGCGCCGGCTCGTGGCCCGCGCGATCAAGGATGATGCGGCACTGAAGAAGCTGTTCGACGATATTGCGCCGCGCTACGCGGAGCGACCCGGTGGCTATACGCGCGTGCTGAAGCTGGGCCACCGCTCCGGCGACGCCGCGGAGATGGCGATCATCGAACTCGTCGGGTGAACGCATGGCCGAGACCAAGGTGGAACGGCAGGATGGCGCGGGGCTGTCCAGGATCCTGGCGGTCGTGGCAGTGGTGCTGATCGCCGGTCTGCTGTGGTGGTTGGCGGCGAGCAGCGAGCCGAGCAGCGTGCAGGTGGTCGAGGCGCCCGACGACGAGGAGGTCGAGGACACGGGGCCGCCGGCGACACCGGTCACGCTGGCCGACCTCGTGACCGCCGAACAGTACGTCGGCCAGCGCGTACGCATCGAGGACATCCAGGTGGCCAACCGCCTCGGCACGCAGGCGTTCTGGACATTGCTGCCGAACTCCGTGCCGTTTCTGGTCAGGCTCGGCGAGACTGCGGCGGGCAGCGCGGCCGGCATCCAGAGCGGCGGTGATGTCACGGTCACCGGGACCGTGCACCTGATGACCGATTCGGTGCTGGACGCCTGGACCGAGGCCGGCGCGCTCGAGGGCACGCAGCGCGACGAGGCGTCGTTCGCGACGACGTTCCTCGAAGCGTCGACCGTGCGGCCGGCCGGGGGTTGAGGGGCGGGCGCGGGGGCAGGGGCGGGCGCGGGGGATCGCTGGAGAGAACAGGGAACAGGGGACAAGCAGGGTAATGGCTCGCATCTGTCACGTCTGCGGCAAGCAGACCCGGTTCGGGAACAACGTCAGCCACGCGAACAACAAGACGCGGCGGGCCTGGTACCCCAATCTGAAGCGCGTCCACATCATCGATGAGGACGGCGCGCGCAGGCACGTGCGTGTGTGTACGCGCTGTATCTCGGCGAACAAGATCCGCAAGGCGGGGGCTGGCACGGCGGGTGCCGCCGGTGCGGCGGAGCGCTCGGCGTAGATCAACCGCAGAGTTCGCCGAGGACGCGGAGAACACCGCAAATCGCTGAGCTCGCCGCTGCGCTGCTCCAGCTTCCGCGCCTCCTCACCCCGTAGCAGGTCTCCGCGTTCTCCGCGGTTCACCCCCTAGCAATTCTCCGCGCTCTCCGCGGTTCACCCCCTAGCAGTTCTCCGCGCCCTCCGCGGTTTGCGGGCCCCCGGGTGGCTCTCTATAATCGCCGGGCCTTCATCGCCGCCGTCAGCAGCGGAGCCGCGCTTGCCCCTTCTTGCCGTGCTACAGGAAGCGCCCGTCGAACACGGACTCGGCGTACCGGAGTTCCTGTTCCTGCTCATCGCGATTCTGGTCGGCGCGAAGGTGCTGGGTGAGCTGGCGGAGCGGATCGGTCAACCGGCGGTGCTGGGCGAGCTGCTGGCGGGTGTGCTGCTCGGCGTGTCGGTGTTCGGCATTGTTGATCCGCAGGTCGAGGTCGTACACCTGCTGGCGGAGGTCGGCGTCGTCCTGCTCCTGTTCCAGATCGGGCTGGAGACCGATCTGAAGAAGCTGCTGCAGGTGGGCGCAGCGTCGAGCACGGTGGCTGTCGTGGGAGTCGTGCTGCCCTTCGCGGGGGGGTACCTGGTCGCCGATGTGTTGGGGCTCGGCCTGTTGCCGGCGATCGTGTCGGGCGCGGCACTGACGGCGACATCGGTCGGCATCACGGCACGGGTGCTGTCGGATCTTGGCCGGCTGCAGGAGCAGGAGAGTCAGATCGTGCTGGGCGCGGCCGTGATCGACGACATCGTCGGCCTGGTCATCCTTGCCGTGGTGGCGCAGATCGTTGCCGGCGGCGACGTGACCCCCGGCGGCATCGCCTTGATTACGCTGGTCGCGTTCGGGTTCGTCGCGGGTGTGCTCGTCGTCGGCGCGTTCGTCGTGCCGCCACTGTTCCGCTTCCTGGCGATGATCGGCAAGCCGGACACGATCGCGATCATGGGACTGGCGTTCGCGTTCGTGATCGCCTACCTGGCCGACGCCGTGGGCTCCGCGCTGATCGTGGGCGCGTTCGCTGCGGGCCTCGTGCTCGCGCCGACGGAGCACGTGCATGTCATCGAGGATGGCATCAGAGGCATTGCGCGCTTCTTCGTGCCGATCTTCTTCGTCGCCGTCGGCGCGGCGGTCGACGTGCGCACGTTCCTCGACCCGCAGGTGATGACCGTGGGCGGTGCGCTGATCGTCGTCGCGATCATTGGCAAGATGGCCGCCGGCTATGCGCCGTTCTGGGTGCCCGTGAAGAAGAGCGTGATCGGCGTCGGCATGGTGCCGCGCGGCGAGGTGGGCTTGATCTTCGCCCAGATGGGACTGACATCGGGCGTGCTCGATGTCGGCCTCTTCAGCGCCCTGACGCTGATGGTCATGGTCACGACATTCATGGCGCCGCCGCTGCTGAAGGCGCTGTTTCCGCCGGTCGGCGTGCCGATCGGCATGGCGCCCGGCAGCGTCGCGGAGATCACGACGGAGGCGTAGCGGGTAGCGCGCGCGGTGCGCGCGCGTTGATGGTTGATGGTTGATGGTTGATGGTTGATGGTTGATGGTCGATGGTGGTCAGGGGCTGGGCCAGCTAGCCGGCGCCTTTCGGACACCGCGCAGCACCATCGACCATCAACCATCAACCATCAACGCCCGCCACCACGATCGCGCTGGTGAGAGCGCGGCCTCGACCACCATCTGGCGGGCTGCAAAGGAACGGCAATGGGCACTGTCTACCTGGTGGGCGCGGGCCCCGGCGATCCCGGCCTGCTGACACTGCGCGCGGCCGAGTTGATCCGACGCGCCGACATGCTCGTGTATGACGCGCGTACGAGCGAGCGGATCCTCGAGCTGGCCCGGCCCGATGCCGAGCGGGTATGCGTGGGCGGCGGCCGCAGCGGCGACGGCATCGCGCGTTGCGTTTCACAGGAGGAGATCCACCGCTGTCTGGCGGACGGCGCGCGCGAGCACGAGGTCATCGTACGGCTGAAGGAAGGCGATCCGTTCGTCTTCGGCCGCGGTGGCGAGGAGGCCGTCGCGCTGCGTGATGCGCTGATTCCGTTCGAGGTGGTACCCGGCGTGAGCGCGGGCCTGGCCGCGGCGACGTACGCGGGCGTGCCGGTCACGTACGTTGGCACCCGCGAGGTACGGCTGGTTGGGGCTGGTGCTGGGGCTGGGGCTGGGGCTGGGGGTGCGTCACCGGGCAGCGCCGTCACCACGCTGGCGTACATGGCGGATGGGCGCATCGCGGAGGTGGTCGAGGGACTGCTGCGGGATGGGGCGGCCAGCGCCGGGACGCCGGCGGCCGTCGTCGAATGGGCCACCTGGCCGCGGCAGCGCGTCGTCGCGGCGCCGCTGGGCGAGCTGGCGGCGAAGGCTGAGCAGGCCGGGATCGGCAAGCCCTGCGTCGTGATCGCCGGCGACGTCGTCGCACTCCGTGATCGTCTGGCCTGGCTCGAGACGCGGCCGCTCTTCGGGCGACGCGTTCTGGTCACGCGCGCGCGCGCGCAGGCGGCGGACCTCGTCGACAGTCTCGAGTCGCTGGGCGCCGAGGCCGTGCAGTTTCCGACCATCCGCATTGCGCCCCCCGCCGATCCCGAGCCGATCCACGCCGCCGCGCAGGACATCGCATTTTACGACTGGGTCATCTTCACATCGGTGAACGGCGTCGAGCGCTTCTGGCACGTGCTCGAGGCCGTGGGTTACGACGCCCGTGCCCTCGGCGGCGTTCAGGTGGCCTGCATCGGGCCGGCGACCGCGGCCGCACTCGAGATGCACGGCGTCCGACCCGAGGTCATGCCCCACCCCTATGTCGCCGAAGCCATGATCGAGGCGCTCGAGCAGGCCGCCGACCTCCAGGGCGCGCGCATCCTGCTGCCTCGCGCGCACGGCTCCCGCGAGCTGCTGCCCGAAGAGCTCACACGCCGCGGCGCACTGGTCGATGACGTCGAGGCCTACCGCATGGTCCCCGACACCGTGGGCGCTGACGCTGTCCGTCGCCGGCTCCAGGCCGGAGAGATCGACGCCCTCACGTTCACCGCCTCCTCCACCGTGCGGAGCTTCGTCGAGGCCGTCGGGCCCGACATCGGACCGGCTGCGGTCGCCGTCATCGGACCCGTCACCAGAGAAACCGCCGACCAGCTCGGGTTGCGCGTCGACGTGACCGCCGCCGAGCACACCGTGCCCGGCCTCGTGCGCGCGCTCGCCGCCTGGTTCCGCGGCGCCGGCGTGGCCGACTGACCCGGCCCGATTTGACAGCGGCGGCCCGGGAGCGCGAAACTGATGGCGCTCGGCCGGCCGGCGCCGGCTGCCGCCGGCTTGATTAATCGCCGAATTCGCCGAACTTTGAGACGACTCGAAGGCTCCCGAATCGGGGAAACCCCCGGAGCTGCAGGCGGCGGGCGCGCGCAGTCATGGCGCCGGCGCCGGCGCCCGCACCGAGCGGTGCCCTCACACTCCAGGCTTCACGTCGTGTCCACCAAGAACGCTCTGATCAGACAGTTCGAGAGCCGTGAGGCGCTCGTCGGTATCATCGGTCTGGGCTACGTCGGCCTGCCGCTGGCGGTGGCGTTCGCGCGGGCGGGATTCCGCGTGGTCGGCTTCGATGTATCGGCACGCGTCGTCGACGGAATCAATGCCGGCCACTCGCATGTGAAGGACGTCGATGAGACGGAGCTGGCGGGCTTCACGGGGGCGGGCCGGATCGAGGCGACGCTGGACTTCGGGCAGCTTGCGGCGTGTGACGCGATCTCGATCTGCGTGCCGACGCCGCTGTCGAAGACGCGCGACCCGGACGTCTCCTACATCGTGGCGGCGACGGAGACGGTGCGAGCCACGCTGCGGCGCGGCCAGCTGGTCGTGCTGGAGTCGACGACGTACCCGGGCACGACGCGCGAGGTGGTGCTGCCGGCGCTGGAGTCGACGGGGCTCGAGGCGGGCAAGGATTTCTTCCTGTGCTTCAGCCCGGAGCGGGTGGACCCCGGCAATCCGGTGTGGAAGGTGGCGAACACGCCGAAGGTGATCGGTGGCGTGGCGGAGGATTGCCTGGCGGTCGGGGTGGCGCTCTACTCGCTGGTGATGGACTCGCTGGTGCCGGTATCCTCGACCGAGGCGGCGGAGCTGACGAAGCTGCTGGAGAACACGTTCCGTTCGGTGAACATCGCGCTGGTCAACGAGATGGCGCAGGTGTCGGACCGGCTCGGGGTGGATGTGTGGGAGGTCATCGAGGCGGCAGGGACGAAGCCGTTCGGCTACATGCGCTTCATGCCGGGACCCGGGATCGGCGGGCACTGCATCCCGCTCGACCCGCACTATCTGGCGTGGAAGATGAAGACGCTGGCGTTCAAGACACGCATGATCGAGCTGGCCAGCGAGATCAACGCCGAGATGCCGCACTTCGTCGTGAACAAGGTGCAGGACGCGCTGAACTGGCACCGCAAGGCCGTGATGGGGAGCCGGGTGCTGGTGCTGGGGGTCTCGTACAAGAAGGACATCGACGACGTGCGCGAGAGTCCGGCGCTGGACCTCATGCGGATGCTCGAGGACCGCGGCGCCGAGGTGGTCTACCACGACCCTTATGTGCCGGTGCTCCGGGAGGATGGGCACAGCGAGCGGGAGGGGGTGGCGCTGACGGCGGAGGAAGTCCGGCGCGCGGATTGCGTCGTGATCTCGACCGACCATTCCGGGGTCGACTACGCCTGGCTGGTCGACAATGCGCGGCTGGTGGTCGATACGCGCAATGCGACGCGCGGCCTGAGCGGGCCGAACCTGGTCACGCTGAGCGGTCCGGCGCGCGTCGGCGCGGACCCGGCCGAGGCCGCGGCGAAGCGTGCGGCGGTGGAGGCGGTTCTGATCGAGTGAACCGGTTGTGTAGCGGCCGCGGTTTGTGCCGCGGCCTGTCTTCCGTCAGCGGGAGTCGTGTTTGAAGGGTTCTTCGTTCGAACTGGAGCAGTAGTCGCACATATGTCCCGTCTTACCGCCTACCGGGCGGCGCTCGCGCTGGTTGTCGGTATCACGGCCGGTGCGGGCTCGGCATCTGCCCAGATTCCGCAGGACACGGCGGAGCTGCGCCGGCGTGCATCGCAGCAGCTCGGTCAGGATGTCTCGCAAGCCCAGATCATCGAGCGGCTGCGCCAGTCGGGGATGACCCGGTCGCAGGTCAGATCGCGGCTGCAGCAGCTCGGCTACGACCCCGGGCTGGCCGATCCCTACTTCGATGCGCTGGAGCGGGGCGGCGAGCCGCCGCGCGGCACGGTGTCCTCGGAGTTCCTGGGCGTGCTCGAGCAGATCGGCATCACCACGACCGGTCTGCCGGGCGCGCGGTTCCCGCTGGACAGCGTGCAGCTCGACTCGCTCCTCGTCGATACCCTGGCGGTCGACAGCCTGGCACCCGGCGAGCTGCCGATCTTCGGGCGCTCGCTGTTCCGGCGCTTCTCGACCGAGTTCGAGCCGGTCATGGTCGGGCCGGTCGGCCCGAACTACCAGCTCGGCCCGGGCGACGAGGTCGTCCTGATCCTGACCGGCGACGTCGAGCTGGCGTACACGCTGACGGTCACGCGCGAAGGCTCGATCGTGATCCCGGACGTGGGCCAGGTCTTCGTCAATGGTCTGACGCTGGCGCAGCTCGAGGACCGGCTCTATCAGCGACTGGGTCAGGTCTACTCGGGGGTGCGGCGCGGTCCCGAGGCGACAACGCACTTCCAGGCCTCGCTCGGGCGGCTGCGCGCGAACGAGGTCTTCGTGCACGGGGAGGTGGAGCGGCCCGGCGCCTACCAGCTGAGCGCCGTCGCCACTGCCTTCACGGCGCTGTACCGCGCCAGAGGCCCGAACGAGAGCGGCAGCTTCCGCCACATCGAGGTGCACCGTGATGGTCAGGTGGTCGCGGCCATCGACCTGTACGACTACCTGGTGCGCGGCGACAGCCGCTCCGATATCCGGCTCGAGCACGGCGATCGGGTCTTCGTGCCCCTGGCCGGCCCTCGCGTCGCGGCGCAGGGCGCGGTGCGGCGCGCGGCAATCTACGAGCTGAAGGGCGACGAAGGACTCCCCGACCTGCTCCGCTTCGCAGGCGGTCTCCAGGCGGATGCCGTGGTCCGCCGAATCCAGATCGACCGCGTCGTGCCGCCCGACCGCCGGACCCGTGGCATCGACCGCGTGCTCGTCGACGTGCCCATCGAGCAGCTCATCGCCGATGGCGAGCCGGTCGCGCTCTTCGATGGCGACCAGGTGCACGTGTTCCCGGTCAGCGAGGAACGCCGGCACCGGCTGGTCGTCACCGGCGAGGTGCGCCGGCCGGGTCTCTACGAGTGGAGCGCCGGCACGACGCTGTGGGACGTCATCGACCGCGCCGAAGGTCTCGACGAAAGCGCCTATACAGCCCGCGCCCACATCTTCCGCCTCGATCCGCATGACGACACGCGGCGCCTCATCCAGACGCCGCTGTTGACCGACGCGGCTGGCCGACCCGCTGTCGATGTCGAGCTGGCCGACCTGGACTCGATCGTCGTGTACAGCCGCCGCGAGCTGCGCAACGAGCAATTCGTCAACATCGACGGCTTCGTCAAAGAACCGGGCACATACACCTTCGCCGAGGGCATGTCGCTCGAGGATCTGATCCTGGCGGCCGGCGGCTTTCTCCACGGCGCCTACGTGCTGGAGGCCGAAGTCGCGCGCCAGCCCTCGCCGCTGGTTCGCTCCGACACCACCGCGATCGTGCACCGCGTCGCACTGACCGACGACCGCGCCGGGGCCGGCGCCCTCGACGACGCCGGCAACGGCGAGGTCCCGGTATGGACGCCCGATGCGAACGACTTCCGCCTGCGCCACGGCGACCGCGTCTACGTGCGCAAGGCGCCGGGCTACGAGGAGCTCAAGCTGGTCATACTGAACGGCGAGGTCGGCACACCCGGCACCTTCGTGCTGGCTACACGCGAAGAGCGCCTGACCGACCTGCTCCAGCGTGCGGGCGGCCCCACGCCGGAAGCGTATCTGCCCGGCCTGCGGCTGTTCCGCGAGGGTCGGCTCCTGGCCACCGACCTGGAGCGCGCGTTCCGCGACCCGGACAGCCGCTTCAACATCGTGCTCGAGGCCGGCGACAGCCTGTACGTGCCGCAGTACGACCCGCGCGTGATGGTGACGGGCGCCGTCGGCTTCGAGACCGCCGTGCTCTACGAGCCCGGCCGATCCGTGAGCTACTACGTGAACCGCGCTGGCGGCTTCGCCGAGGCCGCCGATCGCGGCCGGCTCAGCGTGGCCCATCAGGACGGCGAGCGCCACGCCGTGCAGAGCATACTCGGCCTGCGGCGCGAGCCGGCTGTCCGGCCGGGCTCGACGATCTTCGTGCCGGCCAAGCCCGAGGATGAGCGCGGCTTCGACTGGGACAGTTTCCTGGCGAGGCTGGCGACGATCGCGACGCTGCTGATCGCCGTCGAGCGGGTCTCGAACTAGCAGGACGCGGCCGCCCATGGCGGTCGGGTACAGGTGCGAGTGGTTCAGCGGGCTTCGTCAGGCATGCCTGTAACTGACAGGCCACTGGTGTGCGCAGAATGCGGGCGCTGGCCACGCAGCAACGCTGGCGGCGCTGAACCGACCATGGCGGAGGAGGTGGGGTGCTGGCAAAGGCGGAGCGGTCGATCCCGGCGGCGCTGTATCGCGAGCCGCGCTGGTACGCGTGCTACACGCGGGCGCGGGCGGAGAAGAAGACGGCCGAGGTGCTGGCGCGGCGCGGGTTCGAGGCGTACCTGCCGTTGGTGGCGCGCGAGCGGCAGTGGCAGGACCGGCGCAAGGTCGTGGAGTTCCCCGCGTTCCCGAGCTACGTCTTCCTGCGGTTCCGGCTGACGGAGCTGCACGAGGTGATCCGGACCCCGGGCGTGAGCACGGTGGTGCGGGTTCGGGGTTACCCGACGCCGATCGCGGACGAGGAGGTGGAGAACATCCGGCGGTTCGTGCAGGCGCTGCCGGCCTCGGGGGTGGTCGCGGATTCGCGTCCGTTTCTTGCCGAAGGCCAGTGGGTCCGCGTGAGGGAGGGGCCACTGGAGGGCGTGAAAGGCGTGATCGCAGAGCGGCGGAGTCGCACGCGATTCCTGGTCGGCCTGTCGACGATCGGGCAGGGCCTCGAGGTCGATATGGATGGTCGCGTACTCGAGCCGATACGAGGTCCGTGGAATTGAGCGGCGAGATCCGGGGGCGTCAGCGGAGGAAGAGAATGGAGGAAGGACTCTCGCTCGAGTCGTTGCCTCGGGCGGAGCGGGTACAGCCAGGGCGGGATGGGGAGGCGGCGCTGAAGCCTCGCGCCATCGATCCGGCGGTGCGGGGCAACGGGCACGCGGTGCACAGCCGCGGGAACGGGCATGCGGTACCGGCGCCGGTGAACGGCCGCCGCGAGCTGCGGCTGGTGACGGTCGAGCGGGCGCCGCAGTGGCCGCGGTTCTATCTGGGTGCGGCGGACGAGGCGACCGTCGAGGCAGCCGCACTGGCCGCAGCGGCGGAAGTGGACTGGGCGGGGCCGCTGCCCGAGCGAGCGAGTGGCTGGAGCTGGCGGGTACAGCAGCGGGTGAAGCGGGGGCTGGACGTGGTGCTCTCCGCCGCAGGGCTGGTCGTGCTCTCACCGCTGCTGCTGACCGTCGCCGCACTCGTGCGGTTGACCTCGCCCGGGCCCGCGCTGTACCAGTGGCGCGTCGTTGGCCGCAACGGGCGGCTGATGACCAGCTACAAGTTCCGCACGATGGTGGCGAATGCGAACCAGCTCAAGCCGCAGCTCCACGAACAGAACGAGATGCGCGGACCGGTCTTCAAGATGCGCAAGGATCCTCGCGTGACGGCCTTCGGCCGCTTCCTTCGCAGATCCAGCATCGACGAGCTGCCGCAGCTCTGGAGCGTGCTGAAGGGCGACATGAGCCTGGTTGGTCCGCGACCGCCGGAGCCGCACGAATTCGCAGCGTTCGCACCGGCACAGCGCCAGAAGCTGAGCGTAACACCCGGTCTGACCTGCCACTGGCAGGTGAACGGGCGCTCCCGGATCTGCGATTTCGACGAGTGGGTGCAGCTCGATCTGCAGTACATCCGCGAGTGGAACCTGTGGGTGGATTGCAAGATTCTGGCGCGCACGATCCCGGCAGTGATCCGCGGGATCGGCGCGTATTGATGCCGGCGGGGCTACGCGCGTCGCCTAAATCGGGTTCGTGGTGACCAACGCAGTTTCCTTCACCTGACACTCCAGCCATAGCGGGATCGATTTCCGACAACGGTGACTGTGCCGCACGGCGCGTCGATGTCCTGGGCGTGCCGGTGGACAGGGTATGCATGGACGAGGCAGTCGAGCGCATCGCCGCGGTGATCCAGGAGCGGGCGGGGTGCGCGGAGCAGCGGCGCATGGCGCGGGTCTGCGTGGTGAACGCGAACAAGGCGTGGCAGGCGAGGCGCGACGCAGAGCTGCGGCGCGTGCTCGAGCGGGCCGAGCTGCTCGTGTCGGAGTACGCGACCGCGTGGGCGGCGCGGCGGTTGGGGCTGGACGGCGTTCGCAACATCGGCGGGATCCGGCTGCTCGTGCGGCTGTTGCGCGAGGCCGAGGCGCGAGGCTGGAGCGTGTACTTTCTGGGCGCGCGCCAGGCGGTGCTGGGCGCAATGCTGGGCCGGCTTGGCCACACGCACCCAGGGCTGCGCGTGGTCGGCGCGCGCGATGGGTATTGGGGCGGGCGCAGGGGCGGGGGCGCGGGATTCGAGGGCGCCGAGTGGGCGCGAGTCGTGGCAGAACTGGAGCGGGTGGCGCCGGACCTGCTCTTCGTCGGCATGGGCAGTCCACTGCAGGAGCGGGTCATCGGCAGGCTGCCGGCCGCGGCGGCCGGCGTTGCGATGGGCGTGGGCGGCAGCTTCGATGTACTGGCCGGTGTGCGGCGGGATGCGCCGGAGTGGGCGAGAGGCAACGGACTCGAGTGGCTGTACCGGTTGGCGCAGGACCCGCGGCGGCTGTGGCGCCGCTACCTGGTGACGAACACGTGGGTCGTGTGGTCCGTGGCGCGTGAGCGGCTGGTGCCGCGGCTGGCGGTGGAGCGGGCCCGTGGCTCGCCGAGGCCGTGAACCGCTGGGCCGCGGCGGCGCTCGAGCTGGATGCATGGATGCGCGAGCGCGACTACGCCGGCATCGACCCCTTCGACCTGCTGGCCAGCCCGCTCACGCGGCGGGCCGCGTCGGCGAGTCGCTGGGCGGGCGTGGCGTTGACGCAGCTCGGCAAGCGGGCGTCGGTCGATGCGCGTGGCGCGCTGGGGATCGCCCCGGCCCGCAACGCGAAGACGATCGGCCTGCTGCTGTCCGCGCAGGCGAGGCTCGCGGTGGCGCTGCCGAAGCAGGCGGCTGCGCTGGAGCGCCAGGCGCTCGAGCAGATCGACTGGCTGGACCGCGTAGCCGATCGCGGCGGCGAGGGTGTGGCGTGGGGCTACCCGTTTCCCTGGGCGAACCGGCACTTCCACGCGCCTGCCGGCACACCATCAGCGGTCGCGACGGCGTTCATCGGGCATGGGCTGCTGGACGCGGCGCGGGCATTCGACAGCGACCGCGCCCGCTCGCTCGCGGCCGATGCGGCTCGCTTCATTGACGAAGGGCTGAACCGGCTGCACACCGGCGGCAGCGCGCTGTGCTTCAGCTACACGCCCATCGATGCGCGGTGCGTGCACAACGCGAACGTGCTGGCGGCATCGCTGTTGGCCCGCGTTGCGGGCC
>JBOHRE010000072.1:0-16888 GCA_050732635.1 Longimicrobiales bacterium
GGCCGGGAGCGCGCGCCGCGGCGGGCATGGCGTTCGACCCCGCCGAGCCGCTGGTGCTCGAGTTCGCGCCGCCGCTGCGCGGACACCTGCGCATCGAGCTGATACAGGGCGGCGACATCGTCGCGCGCGTGGGGGCGGACGCGGCGCGCTTCGCGTCCGAGCCCGACCGGCTGGTCGTCGAGATGCTCGCGCCCGACACCTTCGAGCTGCGCGTCCCGAGCTCGGCCCGACGCGTGGAGGTGCGCGCGCGCGGCCGAGCCATCTTCCGCCTCGAGAGTGGCGTGATCTCGGCCGCCGCGCGGCCCCGACCCGACGGGCGCTATGTCATCCCGCTCGAATCGGCCGGGGCATAGGCGCTCAGCGCGTCCGGAACACGTGCTCGGTGATCGTCTTGTTGCCGTTCTCGGCGATCGCCAGGACCTCGGCCTTGTACTCCGTGTCCCGCTCCATGAACTCGGCCGGAACCGTCAGGCGCGTGGCGTCCGGTCCCAGCAGCGCGCTGAGCGTGAGCTCGCTCTCCTGGTTCTCGACGATCACCTCGTAGCCTTGTACTCCTGCGATCCGCCTCCACTCGATGACGGTGTTGTCGGCATCCACGACGTCGCCGTCGTCCGGCGTGAAGTCCGGCGCGGGCGGCAGGTCGTGCGAGAGCTCGGCGGTGCCGACGAGTAGGCCGCGCTCCACCGTTCGGCCGGTGAAGCTGTACTCGCCCGCGGGGATCGCGGCGAGTACCTCGCCGGGCGAAGGCTCGGCGCTCTCGAAGCGAAGCTCCGTCAACCCGAGGTCGCCGAAGGAGTCGTGCGCCCGAAAATCCAGAACCCGCCGTCCCGCCGGGTCCTTCGCGCGGACGCGGTCCCAGTCCTCCGCATCGAGGAAGACCTGCACGCCGAGATCGTCGTCGGTGGAGTTGAACTCGAGAAAGATCTCGAGATCGGCGAATTCAACGCGCGGGGCCGGCCCCATCTGGGTCTCCCAGGCCTCGGCCTCCTGGAGACCGGCCGTGTGGCCGAGACGGTCGGTTTGCGCCTCGAGCGGCGACGACGCCTGATCGTCGCAACCTGACGCAACCAGGAGCAGCGTCATGAGCGGGGCCGCGGAGCGGATGTGGTGAAGGAAGCGCACGGGTTCCTCCCGGGCGAGGCGAGCGTTTGTCGGCCGGCGCTCGCTGAGCCGGTTCGTCCTCCACCGGGAGGAACCGGCCAGCCCCGCGCGTTGTGACGGGAGAGTCGAACGGCGCGGCGTTACCGCCGCGCGGGCCGCCAGGCGACCGCCCGGCCAACACTTGTCTCCCGCGCCGGAAGTGGTGGCTACCTTTGACGCGGAGCACGCGGAATCCGACCTTGCCGAGCGCCCGCAGGAGCTCGGTGCCGCTCGGTCGCGGCAGGCGGGGCGCCAGCCGACGATCACACGCCGCACCCCCACGAACTCCAGCGGCTACGCGGGCTCGCCGCGCTCCTCGAGGCAGAGCGCGATCGCCTCGCGGATGCGCGCGATCAGCTCGTCCAGCGAGCGCGCTTGGGTGTGGCAGCCGCGCAGCCCCGGCACGGAGGCCACGAGCCTCCGGATCACGATCGAGCGCGGCCGCGTGGGGGTCCTCGGCGTGAGTGCGAGGCGTGCGGCCCGACTCATCCGCCGCGACGTTTCCGCGGAAACGCGCACGTCGCCCGTGGCGGGACGTGGCGCGCGGATTGACGTGAGAGTCGTGACCTCTCCAAGTCCCAGATCGAGGCACTGCACAGGTTCCTCGGCATTCCGACCGATGTATTGCTGGGGCTTTCCTCGGACGCGACACGCGGGCGGTGAACCGCGGCTCTGATCAGTTCCTGCCGCGAGCCAGCTCCTGAAATCCCGGGTGCGCACGGAGCGCATCGAAGGCGGGGTCTAGGTGTGGGCTTCCGTCCGGGGATTTGGCGGCGGTCGCGACACGTGACCCGCCGACGAAGGCGAAATCGAAGCCGTCGGCGAACGCGCGTCTGAGCAGCTCGATCGCTCGATCCGCGTTGCCGAGCTGCGCCGCGATGCGCGCCCGCTCGTACACGTGATGCCCGTAGTCGTAGGGCCGGTTGGTGTTCAGCACGCTGTCCGCGATGGCGGTTGCCGCTCGGTGGTCGCCGCGCCGCGCCAGCGCCACGGCCACGGACGCGCTGTAGTAGGGGTCGTCCGGGAGTTCGGCAGCGAGCGCGCGGAACGCCGCCTCGGCCGCGTGGAGGCTGTCGGCCCGGAGCAGCGTCGCCGCGTGATACCTGCGATGGCGTAGCAGCGTGGCCTGACTGTCCGGCAGGACGCGGTACCACGCGAGTGCCCGCAGCAGCACCTCGCAAGCCTCGCGTTCCTGGCCGTGCGCCCGCAGCTCGTCGGCCGCGCGGAGCATGATCTCACCCCCCGACCAGTTGGTGTCGGGTGCCATGTCTAGCGCCTCGTCGAGTCGCTCCCTCGCGTGCTGCACGCGGCCGAGCGCGATCAGTGCCCGCATCTCCCACAGCACCGGCTCCACCACATCGGGGTGTCGTTGCCTCGCCCGCTTCGCTTCGGCCAGCTCACGCGCGTGGCTCTCGATGCGGTGGAGCGCGTCCGTCAGGCGTCGGCGGGAAGCGAGCTGCCACATCGGATGGCGTTGCGCGTCGATGTCGATCGCGTCGCTCGCCTCGATGGTCTCGTGCGGGCGGTTGGCGCTCAACGCGTTGAGCACGACCTGCGCGTCAAAGCCCTCGGAGAACCGGTCCAGCGCCCGCGCGGCTTCGAGCGCGCCCACACGATCGCCGCGGACCTCCGCTTCGGCCCACTGCAGCAGCAGCCGCTCGAGCGCGGGCAGGCGCTCGCGCGAGGCGGCCAGCAGGCGGATGAGGGAGTCCGCCTGCGCGTGCGCGCGCAGATTCAGACTCTCGAGCGCAGCCATGAACAGCGCGGGCGTGAACGACGTGTCGAGCGCGAATGCCTGGAGGAAGTAGTCCAGCGACTGCTGCCAGCGCATGCGGCCGCGCTCATCCAATCCGGCGGCGAACGCCTGGTACGCCTCGTAGCTGGGCGCACGAAGGGCGGTCTGCATCCCTGGAAGTCGCGCGTCGAACTGGAAGGCGACGGCGCCCACCGTCCTGCGACGCAGCTCATCGATGGCCGGCATGGGATCGCTCTGCGGAGCGCGTACTCCGTCGACCGCATGCAGCAGACGGCCGCGGCGCACGTCGATGACCTGTGCCTGGAACTCGAGGTCGGACCCCCGCGGATAATAGCTTCCCACCACCGCGATACTCGCCCCTACCTCCTGCGCGAGAGCCCGCGTCCGGTCCGCGGCGCTTTGCGAGCGCGCCTCCTCCGGGAGGTCCCGAAGAAGCTGTAGCGCCTGCAGGCTGGGAACGACCTCCACCACGTCGGTCCGGGCGAGGCCCTGCACGATCCAGTCGGCGGCGATCTTGCCGACCGGCTCGAGCGACGTGTCCCTAGTCTGGTTCTCGAACGGGATCACGAGGATGCGACGCGGCTCGAGATCGTCGCCCCGTGCTGCGGCGATGGCGACTGCGCCGCCGGCGAGCAGCAGCAGCGCGCCCGCCGCCGCGAGGCTGCCAATGCCGGGAACCCGGCGACGCCGGTGCGGCGTCGGGGCGACGTCGCCCTCCGAAACGACGTCGATCGGCACGGCCGCGACCGGGCGCGCCGCCGGTGCGAGTCGCGGCAGCTCGTTCGGCGTGGCCCGGGCGCGAATCCCCTCCACAGCGGACTGCGTTTCGGGCGACGGCTCGACCTCGAGCTCGTCGCGCAGCCGCGTCGCGAACACCTCGTACTCGCGCACTGCGCTCGCCCGGTCTCCCGAGCGGTCGAGCAGCTCGAGCAGGCGGCGGAACGCAGCCTCGTCGTAGGGTGCCGAAGCGAGCGCGCGACGAGCCCAATGCACGGCGCCGCCGAGGTCCCCGTCTGCTTCGCAGCCCGCCGCGAGTCGCCACGCAGCGCCGCGGGCCAGCTCCTGCAACCTGCTCCGCTCCGCGTCCAGCCAGCGCTCGAAGAGCGGCGCCTCCGAGAGGAAGAGACCCTCCAGCAGCTCGCCCTGATACAGCGCGAGAGCCTCGCGGTCGGCTCCGGCGGCGATCCGCTCCTCGTACGCGACCACGTCGCACCACACGCGCGAGGAATCGACGCCGATCTCGTCCTGGCCACGGCTGCACAGCACGTCACTGCCCAAACGGCGGCGCAGGAACCGGATCGCCTGATTCAGTGCTTCCCGCGCGTGCGCGGTGTCGGATTCCGGCCAGAAGAGCGCCAGGAGCACATCCCTGCGCTGGAATCCGCGGGGGCGCGCCAGAGCGAGGTAGGCCAGCAGGGCGAGCCGTTTGGGCTGCGCGAGCACGGGATCCAGGGTCTCGCCCTGCGTGTCGCGCAACTCGAGTGGGCCCAGCGTGCGGAGCTGAATCAACTCGACCTCTGCGGGGCGGCCGCACCGGGCCGCGCTGGATCACCTGCGGATCACCACCGGATCACGCAGGCGCATCAGGTTTGTCCTGATGAATCTAGGCGCGCCATCGGGCCTCGCACAACGGAGTGCATGTGCCTCGGGGCGCAGTCTGGCGGCACGTCCGCTTCGCAGGAGGTGAGTCCATGCGTTCCCTTTGGGCTGCTCTGCTATTGGCAGGTACGGTGCTGAGCGCGTGCACCAGCGCGCCTCGGTCGCAATCCGCTTCCGCAGAGCTGGGTGTCAGAGTGCTCGCGGCCGACGAGATCGCCGCCGCACACGTGGCAACGGCCTACCAGGCCGTGACAGCGCTGCGGCCGCAGTTCCTGCGCTGGACGCGCGGCCCCGAGGACGAGCTGCACCGGCTGGTGGTCTACTTGGACGGAATCCGCGTCGGTGGCGTGGAAGAGCTGGAGCGCATACCCGCGCTGTCGGTGTCCCAGATCCGCTTCCTCACGGCATGGAAAGCCAGCGCGCTGTACGGTCCCGGCCACCCACTCGGGGCACTGGACGTCCGCACGAGCGCGGGATGGAGATAGGCCGGCGAATTGCGTGCGGGACCGCCGCGGCGCCGTGACGTTTCCGCGGAAACGCGCACGCCGCGCGACGCCGGCGTCTTCGGTGTGCGTGCGGCGACGACCCGCCGCTCAGACAACGCGCGAGTTGACGTGTCAGAACCGCTCCGGGAGCACCTTGAAGCCCTGGGCGTGAGCCACGCTGGCGAGCCGCTCGTCGAGAGTGACGAAGTCGGCGGCAGCGGGTTCCCCGGCCCAGCTCAATCCCGCCGCGAGTTGCAGCGCGTCGGCCGCCCGCAGCGGGTGGAATCGGAGCAGTTCGCCGGCCCGCGAGCGCAGCGGGTCGGACGGCAGGAGCTCGAGCCAGGTGGCCCGCGCGTGGTCCAGCCGCTTCCGCGCCGTCAATTCCTCGCCGGGGGTGATCACACCCTCCCGGCGTGAACGGCCAAAGGCGCTCCAGCATTCAACCGGCGTGCTCCACCAATAGGCCACGGCCGGATCCGACGCCAGCAAGGCGTCGACGTGCGCGGTGGCGTCTTGCTCCAGGAACAACGGAACCACCGCCGAGGAATCCCAGAACCTCACCGTTCGTCCGCTCGCTCCTCGAGCAGCGCTGTCAGACTTCGGCCCTGCGGGTCAAGCGGCCGCGGCCGCTTCCAGAAATCGCGCGGCAGCTCGCCACTCGGCGGCCGCGCCAAACCCTCGGCCACCAGTCGCCGCACCCGCTCGTCGAGTCCGGTGCCGGCGGCGATCGGACCCAGACGCGCAACCGGCCGCCCGCGGTCCGTGACCACGATCTCCTCACCCCGCCGGACCAGCCGCAGATAATGGCTCAGCCGCGCCTTCAGCTCGGCAATGGACGTCGTACGCATACGCCCTCCTCGAGGCTCATGACCATTATAGTCACGAAGCCCGCAGCTTGTCCAGTTACGGATCCACCGCTCCTTCGGCGGCAGCCCGGACGTTCACAGTGACGGTCCAGCCGTACGTTGTGAGCGGGCCCCAGGCGGTACCATAGCCGGATCGGTGGACTGCGACCGGCCGTGGCGTTTCCGCGGCAACGCGCGTCCGCTTGTCGAGCCGCCACGTTTCCGCGGAAGCGCGCGCTCGGTTGCCGCGCTTCCCCCGGTCACGAATTCGCCAGCTGCTCCTGCCAATCGGTCGGGCGTCCCGCGGGCGTGAGGTCGAACAGGTTCCAGAGCGGCTCGAGGTCCCGACGTGGCGGGGATCCTGCCCCGGGTCGGCGGTCGCGTGCAGCAGCTCCGAGCCCCAGAAGTGGCGGATCGTGTCGCCGTCGCGCTGGAAGACGTTCAGCATCGGCATCTGGGACCCGTCCGCCGTCTCGCCGTGATAATCGCGGTTGTAGGTGTTGGTGGCCGAGGACAGCAGCGGCAGCCGCCGCCACCCGCGCTCCTCGGCGAAGCTGAGGATCTGGGCAGCGGGCTCCTGGCGATCACCACGAGGTTGAGACGCTGCGCGCGTGCTCGGCGGCGCCATCGAGCTGATCGAGGATCAATGCGGCCCGCGGTACGCGACCTGCGCCCCCAGCGGCGCTCTCACGCCGCCCGGAACCGCGCGAACCGCTCGGCCAGGTACTCGCGATTCGGCCGGTGCTCGGCGCGACGGGGCAGCTGGATCCGGCGCGACTCGAGCTCCTGCAGCCCGTGCCGCAGCATCGGCCCGTCGATCGCCTCGAGCACGTCCTCGCGTACGTGCATCCGGTAGTCGGGGTCGACGCCCACGATGGCGACGTCGAACGCGCCGTGATGGATCCGGCACAGCGACAGCCCGTTCGGCACTTCCGGCCGGCCGCGCGCCTCGCGATCCGGCAGGATGTGCGCGGCGTCGAGCAGCGGTAGCTGGCGCAGCCTGCACATTGCGCACTGCTCGGCGTACGCGCGCACGACCAGATAGCGGAACCGCTGCTGATGCAGCCGCTGCTTCACCTCGCGAGTGACGTAAGCTTTGAGCGGCCAGTCGGCGTCGCTCGGCTCGCCGGCGCCGGGCTGAACCGAGAGCGAGGCGTCGGCGATCATGAGGAACGACAGCCGCTCCGGGATGTCGCCCACCACGTAGCACGGGAAGATCGGCTGATAGATGCCCGGTTGTATGGCGACGAGGTACAGCAGCGGCCGCGCGAGCTCCAGCGCGCGGCGCAGCGCCCGATTGTCCGGGTGCTCCGGATCCGTGCCGCGGTACCTGTAGACGAAGCGGTCATCGGCCGGGTCGACGTCGTCGTCATACGGGCTGTCGAACGACGTCTGCACGCTCAGCGCAGCGCCGGTCCGGCGCAGCACCGCCGGCCGGAAGATCCCCTTCTGCTGGTTCCAGATCGGGACGCGCTCGCCCTCGAAGATGATCCCCTCGTTCAGCCGCGCGGCCGCGACCACGCCGCCCCCGTCCCGACGCAGGCGGTCGATGTGCTCGAAGACGGCGAGCCGCAGCCGCAGATCGAAATCGAGGTCCATTGCTCGTGAGCGACGGGAGGGGTGACACGCTCTATGTGCCGCCCGGTGCTCGCGCGCCGCAAGACATGCTTGCGACGGCGCCGTTCCCGTCCTCGCCGCGGTCATTCGTCGCGGCGGCTGCTACCTGTGCGGCGGCCGGAATACACGCGGCGACGCGGCCGATCCGTCGCCGGGCAGATACCGGGTGGTGCGTGAAGGTGTCCTGGTCCGGGAGCTGAGGATGTCGGCCGCATGGTGCACCTGCGTTTGGCCGCGGCGTGCGCAGCGTTCGTTACGCGCGGCGACGCCGAGGCCGTGCCGGCTCGGGAAGTGAGTGGCCGGAGTCAGCCTTAGAGCGTGGCATCATCGGGCAAGGATCCGGCGGACGGCAGGACAGAAACACTTGCGACTCCGCACCGCCGGTCATAGGATTTCGGGTCAGACAGGCACCTACCATCGGTCCAATGCGCGGCGAGCCTGTCAGTTGCAGGACCGCGGTATGCAGAGCAGTTCGCAGCGAGTCGGGTGGCCGGTTACGCGAAGGCTGCTCAGGCCGCTCGAGCTCGGCCGGCGCACACTCACCTCGCGTCTGGCTGAACGTTTCAATGTTCGTCCGATGTGTGACCGCGAGGCGGCCGGGGACTGTTTCCCCGTCGAAGCTTGAGTCGAGGCGGAGGACGAATGCCATCCCTAGCCAAGTTGCCCAGGACGTAGCAGCCGGTGCAGAAACACGGCGCCACTGGTAGGTAAGAATGTGCTGGGATGCGAACCGGCGGCACCTGAGGTCTTCGAAAGCACAGATCGAATGGCTAAGATTCTAGCTGACCGCGATATCAGGAAGCTACTCGGCACCGTGATTCGCGATGCTGATCTGAAACTCGTGAACCCGAACGGAATTGAGCTCCGATTGGGCGGAGAGATCCTTTTTCACTCCACTGGTGAAGAGAAGGTACTTGAGCCAGGGACGTTTCTGAAGGTTCATCCGGGCGAGAGTGTTATCATTACAAGTATAGAGACCATTGATTTCACTCCCGGTAGCGTTGAGCCGATTCTGCCGGGCAAGATGCTCATGGGCCTCATCACTCCAACCACTACGATGATGCGCGAGGGCATTTCACAAGTAGCTACGAAAATCGATGCCGGGTTTCACGGCACCCTCAACTGGGGCCTCCGCAACAATTCGACCAAGGATCTGATTATTCAGTACGGCGAGCCCCTTTTTAAGCTGACTGTTTTAACTCTTGAGGCTGATGAGGCGCCGGAGATTCCTTACGGTGGGCGCCCTGACGACCACTATCAGGACGCCGATGGCGTTGTACGCTCTAAGCGCCGCATACCTGCCGATATTCCCGCGGGAAGGTTGATCGCGTCAAGTTTCGACAGGTTAGACCCAAAGAAGCAACTGCGTGAGGCTGGATATCCATTTGACCATATCGGGACCGAACTGACGAATTTACATGGGAAATTTGAACTGGTTTCAGCTGATGTGCGGTTGATGAAGGATGAATTTGAGTCCCGGATAAGTTTTCTTTCCACTAAGATCGATGGAGAGACGCGCACGTTATCTGATAAAGTGGAACAAGCGAAGCAGCATGTCTTAGAAAAGGTAGAACACTTGTTCGACAGGAAGTTTGTCCGGATTGTGGGCGTAATAATTGCCCCACTGCCCATTATGTACGGCGGTGTGAGCTTTCTCCAAGGCACGGATTTAGCGAGAGAGAGCATAGGGTTCATCGCTATTGTCGCCGGCATTGCAGTACTCGCTCTCACCCTGGTTATAAGCAACGCGACCGGGAAAGGCAGTTGAGACCCGTAAGTGCCCGAGGCGCAGCCCGCGCGGGCGAGATAGCCGGCAAACGGCCGGGACAAGTGCGAGAGAATCAGACTACTCCAGCGCTGTCGCTCGCTCCTGTATCGTGAAGGCTCCCGGCCAAGCTCACGCGTCGAAGCGGGAAATGCGATGTTAATCACAGTCTGAGACTCAGAATCTCCGCATCTCGAACACAGGTAGATTTTTGCAGGTGGCCAGCGACAAGTAGAGTTGTCAAACAGACCACGGTCCAAGGTGCCCTCGCGAATCGTTGCGGGGACGTGCGAGACGCGGCGACCGAAGGCTCGCCAGCCGCGGTGTGGGCTGTCGACGACGCAACAGGCACGATCGATCTCAAGCGCGGCGCGAAGAGCACGGTCCCCCACCCGCGGGCGCGGGCGAGCGAGGTGCGTGGCAGTGGTGGTGGCGAGCCCGGCGCTTCGCTCCCGAGTGGCGCACGCCCGAGCAGATGCGGCTGGCGAACGGGTTGTGCCGGTTCGGGGAGCTGGGCTCCTACCGCTTCGAGTGCGGCAGGTCAGCCAACGAACGGATCCCTCGCCTCGCGTAGCCTCGGTAACAGTTGAGGTTGCGAAAGGTCGCATCGGCCTCGCCGAGCGTGACGCGGCCGTCGTCGACCGCGTCGAGGAGCACATTCCCCGAGTTGATCCAATGACCGCGGCCGGCCTGGCGATCGACCTGCCGCTGCGCGTGCAGATCCTCCAGCGCCACCAGCCAACCGCGGGATAGAGCGACGGCGATCGCCTCGGCTTCGCCCGGGTCCACTCGTTTCACCCAGTCGGCCAGCGCTGCCGCCTCGGACGAGGCGAGGTCCGGCTCGGTGGCTGACAGACGCCCAGCCAACAGGGCGTGTTGCAACGCCGCGCGCGCGGCGCGGCTCAGGATCTCCCCGCGCACGACCGGCGTGATCTTCCACTCGTACCGGGTATTGGCCCAGACCAGATCGAGGGCGGCCGCATCCGCGAGGGTGAGGATGAAGGATGCATCCAGTGTGCACGGCGTCGCCACGCCCGCTGTCAGTTGGCTCCGCCGATGAGCGCGTCGTCCTGCGAGAATTCGGGATGGACGCCCCAGCCGCGGAGTGCCTCGAGCATGTCCTCCTTGGTCCGCCCGAAAAGTTCGGCGACGGTCCCCAGGGAGGCCTCGCCCGCTGCGTAGGCGCGAAGTGCCAGTTCCCGGCTGCGGCCGAACGGCTGGGCAAATCGGCGCCAATCGTATCCGAGCGTTCGCGCTAGCGTCTGCGTTCCTCGGCGGCGCAGCTCGTCGGCGAGCTCGCGGCGCGTGGTGCCGCTGATCAGATCCTCGTTCCGCAGCCGCCACAGCAGCATTTCACCGCTCACGCCGAAATGGTCCTGGCCGCGGACGATTTCCAGGGCCGTGAGTTCCCGCGCACGCGGAATTCTCCCGGGCGCGAGTTTGCCACGCGCGGCGAAGAAGCCGAGCAGGGCCTCCCTCGGCACGAGAAACACAGCGGCGAACTGGTTCGCGCGCAGCTCCCGGTTCGCCGCGATGTGCGGTGCCCCGGTGGTCTTCCACGCATACTGTGTGGCGCAGTTCTCGGCGGCGATGTCGCTATCCATCAGCGCGTGCCCGTACTCGTGCACGACCGTGAATACCTGGCGGAACACCCACTTGTCGGTATTCACGCCGACGCAGGCGGCGCCACGCGACGTGCGCGCGAAGATGCCGTCGGTCTCGTGATCTGGACCGAGCTCCAACGAAAATACGTGCAGCCCGGCATCCTCCACGATTCCCCACGGGTCGCGCAGTGGCGCATTAGGGCCAATGCCAAGCCGCGCTCGCTCGAGGTACGCCACGCGGTGGCCATCGTGCATGGCCGCTCCCTGGTCGGATACGGCATCCGGATTCGAATACTGCGGCGCAGACGGCATTGGAAGTGGGCTGTCGAGGCGGTCCTCCAGTTGCACGATGATCCTGCACCGCCTGGCCAGTCGAGCCACTTCGCGCCTCATGCGGGGATCCACGACCGTCGCACGGTAGAGCACGGAGGCGAGCTGATCCTCCTCCTGGATTTCGCCCTGCAGCAGCCACGGGATGCTGCGACCGTACAGCGCCGCGAGCTGCACCAGCTCGTCGCTCTTGACCGCCCGGGCCCCCGCCTCGATCTCGGCGATGGCCGGGCGGCGCACGCCCAGCGACTCAGCCACCTGCTGCTGCGTCAGGCCGGCCGCGTCCCGGGCCTCGCGGAGCCGTGCCGCGAGATCTGCCATACTCCTCCTTGGACACGCGTCTGGTATGTGTACGATAATCAGACATAGCTTGTACGGCAATGCTCGATGCGCGCCACGCGCCGCGCGGGTAGGTAGCAGCGGTGCGCGGCCAGTGCCGTGGGCTCGGCGTCCCATCCGGGCCGCGGCCGGCGGAGCGCTGTACACGTTGTACCAAAACGTCGAGGGCCGCCGCAGGTGCTGGGCAACCCGGCGCCGGCGGACGACGCGCCGCGCGGCATGCCGTGCTTGCCACGGCGCCCGGCGAAGCCTATGGTGACGGCGCCTCCACGAATCTGAGCACGAGTCGAACGCGGCAAGGCGCCGCTGATCTTCCATCCACCACTCCGAGGGGGAACCATGCGTAGAATGCACAGGTGGCTCGCGCCGCTCATGCTGGCTGTCGTGGTCGCGTGTCAGCCGCAGGCGGAAGCGGACGCGGAGGCCCAGGCGACGGAGGAACAGCCGGGCACGCCGGAGTCGAAGATCGAGAACGCGACCGCCGCGGCGCCGGCCTCGATTTCCGACGACGCCACGGTAATGGACTGGCCGGCGACGGAAGGCGGCGAGCCGACGGAGCTGCGCGCGGGCACGAACGGCTGGACCTGCATGCCGGACAATCCGGCCATCGCGGGCAACGACGCGATGTGCCTGGACGGTCCATGGCTGGCCTGGGGCCAGGCCTACATGTCGAAGACCGAGCCGAGCGTCGAGGGGCTGGGCATCTCGTACATGCTGACGAGCAGCGCCGAGGGCAGCAACACGGACCCGTTCGCCACCGCCGAGACGGCCGACAACGAGTGGCACAAGAATGGGCCGCACATCATGCTGCTCGTGCCAGACGCCAGCCTGCTCGAAGGGCTGCCGACGGATGCGCACAACGGCGGGCCGTACGTCATGTGGAAGGGCACGCCGTACGTTCACGTGATGGTGCCGACGACCGAGCCGATCATGTAGGCGCCGACAGCGCTGCGCCGGGTGCCGCGGCACGTCACGGGGAGCTCTACCCTATTCGCGCTCTCAGTCACGCGCCGCGGCGCTGCATGATCGAGGTCATGCTGATCGGGCAACGCGGATCGAATTAGATTCCGGTAAGTCCCGCGATCTCCCGCCGCTCCGATCCGGAGAGGAACCTGCGCATGCGATCCCATGTGATGACGGCCGCGGTCGCCCTGGTTGCGCTGCTCCACGCCGCGCCTGCCGCGCCGCAGAGCTCCGCCGCCCCAGACAGCTCCGCTGCGCCCCGGACGTCCGCCGCATTGCGGACGCACGCTGCCGCGGCGGCCGCCGATGCCGCGCGCGCCGCACGGGTCGACTCGCTGTTCGCCGAGTGGACGGCTCCCGGCTCGCCGGGCGCGGCGGTGGCCGTGCTGAAGGATGGCGAGATCGTGCTGGAGCGCGGCTACGGGCTGGCGCAGCTCGAGCACGAGGTGCCGATCACGCCGGCGACAGTCTTCCACGTGGCGTCGGTGTCCAAGCAGTTCACGGCGTTCGCGATCGCGCTGCTCGCGCAGCGGGGTGAGCTCTCGCTGGACGACGACGTGCGGACGCACCTGCCGGAGCTGCCGGACCTCGGCGCGCGAGTCACGCTGCGCCACCTGATCCACCACACGTCGGGCGTGCGGGACCAGTGGGAGCTGCTGGGCATGGCGGGCTGGCGCCTCGACGACGTCATCACCAAGGAGCACGTCCTCGCGCTGATGCGGCGCCAGCGCGAGCTGAATTTCCCGCCGGGCTCGGAGTACTCGTACTCGAACATGGGCTATACGCTGCTCGCGGAGGTCGTCGAGCGGGTGGGCGGCATGCCGTTCCCGGAGTTCCTGGCGGAGCACGTGTTCCGTCCGCTCGGCATGACGCGCACGCACATGCACGACGACCACGAGCACATCGTGCCGGGCCGCGCGTACTCGTACCGCGGCGGTCCCGAGGACGAGTGGCGCAACGCCGTGCTCAGCTACGCGAATGCGGGCGCGACCAGCCTGTTCACGACCGCCGGCGACCTCGCCCGCTGGCTGCGCAACTACGAGACGGCCGAGGTGGGCGGTGCCGACGCGATCGCGCAGATGAAGCAGCGAGGTGTGCTCACCTCGGGCGACACGATCGACTACGCGTTCGCCATCGGCCGGGGCGAGTACCGCGGCCGCGAGACGTGGGGCCACGGCGGCGCCGACGCGGGCTTCCGCGCGATGGTCCTGCACATTCCGGAAGAGCGGCTGGGCGTCGTCGTGCTGTCGAACGTCGCGCCGTTCGACCCCGGCGGCATGGCGCAGCGCGTGGCGGACGTCTGGCTGGGCGACGTCGCCCCGGCCGAGGATGAGGCAGAGCGCGCTTCCGAGGCGCAGCGCGAGGCTCCGGTTCCGCGCACTGTCACCACCGCGGAGCTGGCCGCGTACGCGGGCACGTACTACAGCCCGGAGCTGGACGCGCTGTACCACATCGCGGGCCGCGACGGCAGGCTCGTCGTGCGCCACCAGCGGCTCGGCGACATTGCCCTCCGCCCCGGTGACGAGGAGGACGAGTTCGCGGGTGAGCGCTGGCCCGTGCGCCGGCTCCTGTTCACGCGTGACGCCGCCGACCAGGTCGACGGCTTCCGCCTCACCGGCGGCCGCGCGCGCAACCTCCGCTTCCTGCGGCTGGCCGACGGCGTGCTCCCCCGTTGAGGGGCTGGCCTCGGCGTTCCGCGATATACTCTACGTGGTAAGCCTGAGACCAAGGCCACTGTACGTTGACGTCAGCTCCCGTACCTGCGCATCACCGCATGGGTCATGCAACCCGGGCCACTCCCGAGTTGCAACGTTTGCTCGTGCGGAACAGCTACCGGCCTGGCCGGATCGACTATCGTGCATGCGGAGCGTGAGGACAGGATTCGGATCATCAGTGCCAGGCTAGCCACCCCGCGCGAGCGGAAGCGTTATGAGCGAGGCGAATAGGCGCGAGGACGAAATGCTGCCGGAGTACGATTTCACCGGCGCGGAGCGAGACAGGTACCGTCGATTAGCGGAATCCGCGGAGGCGTGGGTGCCGGGACTCGCGGCGGCAGATGCGCATGGGTGGGTGGTGCGAACACTGGTCGAGCTGCAGAAGGTCGAATCGCAACTCGTCGCCTATAGGTCCATCGCGTTGAACGAAGCGTTGCCTATGGCCGGTGGCCGGGTGTCCACCATGCTCGAGGACACGACGGGCGCAGCGCTCGAATCCTTCTGGAGCCACTACGCAGCGGTGCCGGGTGCGACCGCCGAGCTGCGGGCATCGCTCCTCGATCTGCTGCGCGAGCGGAACTGGCTCGTACACCGCAGCTTCAAGGAGCTCGAGGATGTCGAGTCGCCGCAGCTCGCGGCCGCGCTTGCCGAGCGCCTTTCCGGGATCTGGTCCCAGGCGGGCCGGATCGCCGCGGGCCTGGCGGACGCTCTCGAGCAAGCCTGCGTGCAGAGAGGCATGGATCGCGGGGAGGTGAAGTCCAGGGCGGCGGAAGTGGTCGAGCGGTGGCTACGCGGCCGCCCAGCGGCGTAGGAATCCGCGCGGATCGCGCCGCCGTGTCAGACCTCCCGTGTAATCTTCCTCCAGGTATTCGATCGATAGTGGCCTCATCTGCTCCGCCCACCGACCTCAGCAACTTCCTGGGGGGAAAGTGGGCGCGGTGTCCCATCCGGGCCGCGGCCGGCGGACCGCTGTACACGTTGTACCAAAACGTCGAGGGGCGCCGCAGCTGATGGCGCAACCCGGCGCCTGCGGACGACGCGCCGCGCGGCATGCGCTTCCTCGCCGCCGACTCAGCTCATTCCTGCCGCAACGACCTCCCCGGATCGATGCTCACCACGCGCCGCGCGGGCAGCTAGCAGGCAGTGAACGCGACGCCAGCCAGCGCGAGGGCGACGGCCGCGAGCGTCGCGGGGTCGGAGGGCGAGACGCCGACCACCGCGGCAGGGTAGCCGAGGGCGGAAGATCTCAGCTCCCGAGCGGGTGCCGCCAACGCAGCCGTGGAAAGCGCGCGAAATCCCGATCGGTGGTGATCCACTCGCTTCCCGACTCGATCGCGAGCGCGGCCAGAAACGCATCCGCGACCAAATTGCCCTTCACGCCCGCCTCGGTGCACACGCTCGAGAAGATCTGCCAGTGGCGGGGGCCGGGGGCGACCACCACCGCGTTGGGCCGCGCGCGTAGCCGCTCGGCGAACTCGAGGGCCAGCGGCAGCGGCGTCGGCGGCGCGAACACGCGCGGGTGCGTCGTGACGCGCACGAACCCGCTCAACACCAGGTCTGCGACCCCGTACGCTGCGACGCCGCCGACGACCTCCTCGACGAAGGCGCGGTAGCGCTCGTGCTCGGGCGCGTCCTCGCGGTGCGCGTAGACCAGCACGTTCACATCGAAGAGCAGCATCAGCCGCCCTCCATCAGATCCAGCAGTCCGCTCGAGTCGTCGAGGTCGACGCCGGGCTGCAGCCCGGCGCCGCGGAACGTGGGCAGCTCGACCGGCTCGCGCGCGCGAGGCTGGGCGCGGCGCGCCAGCGCCTCGCGCAACGCGTCCTCGATGACGCGCGTCAGCGTCCGGCCGGTCTCGAGCGCCAGGCGCTTGGCGTCCGCGAGCAGGTGCGGGTCGAGCCGGACGGTGGTGCGCATGCAGCGAAGCATACGACTTTGACATACTTATGTCAACGCGGCCGGCGTCGCCGCGCTCGTCTCGCGCCTCACGCCTCGCGCAGCCCCTCGACGATCGTGAGCGCGTCGCGCGCGGTCAGCCGGCCGACCTTGCCGCTGGAGTAGACCGCGTGCGCGATGAGGCCGCCGCGCTGCAGCACGAACGCCGCGGGCTGGATGTGCGGCCGGCCGCGCCGCTCACCCGTGTAGCAGCCGATCTTGCGCGACGTCTCCTCGGCGTCGAGGCCGTAGAGCACGGTGTACTCGAGGCCGAGCGCCTCGACGGTGCCGCGCGCGTCCTCGAGGCCGTCCGACGACGCGGCGATCACCTGCATGTCGAGCGCCTCCAGTCGCCCGAGGCGCCGCTGGAAGTCGGCCAACTGCCGACGACAGTGGCCTCACCAGTGGCCGCGGTAGAACAGCACCGCGACGAACAGCCCTTCCAGCTCGTCCGGCAGCATGAACGTGCTGCCGTCGACCGCCCCGGCCTCGATATGGGGGAAGCGGTCGCCGATCGCGAGTCCCTTCATCACCTGAATTCTCCATTCGAGCGGGCGTTTGCGCGGGCGCCTGTGCGCTGCAAGTCCGCGACCAGGACGCGCACGGATCCGCAGACGGTGCTGCGAGTGGAGTGACTTCGCGCGGACGTGCCGGTCGCGCTGCCGGCTATCCGTCCTGCACCTCCGCCAGCCTCCGCAGCAACAGCCGGCGCTCGGGCTGCTGCCGCGTCAGGGCGAGCGCCCGCTGGTACGCGACGCGTGCCTCCGCCCCGCGGCCGAGCTGGCGGCACAGGTC
>JBOHRE010000073.1:0-16865 GCA_050732635.1 Longimicrobiales bacterium
GGCGAGCCGCGGGCGGCGCGGCGCAGCGGCTCCAGCACGGCGCTCGCCGAATCGAGGCGCGCGCTCCAGATCGCAACGGCGCGGGCTTCTTCGTACTGCACACGAGCGCGACGAAGCAGGTCCTCGGCTTCCGCGAAGCGGCCGCGCCGCGCGGCGTCCAGACCGCGCCCGTAGAGCGTCGTGGCAGCGGTGAGCTGGGTGCCGGACGTGGCCCCCGCCCCGAGGGCATCGCGGCGTGCGGCGTCTGCGGCCCTCAAAGCGGCATCGTAACCGGACCGGTCTGCTGCACTCGCGCCGTTCCCGGCCGTCGCCTGCTGCTGTGGCGGTCCTCCCGCGCTGACCGAATCGCTGGCGCGGCGAACCAGTGCGTAGGCGAAGTCGAAGGCCGAGAGCAGTGGGCTGCCCGGGTCGACCTGGCGATACGCCGCGATCAGCTCCTTGGCCGCCACGGTGTCATCATGGGCGACGGCGTCCTCGATCAGGTGCAGGTAGGCGGGCCCGAACGGCGGATCGAGCGCGATGCCGCGGCGCAGTGCGTTGCGAAAGGAGTCCGCCGGCACGCCCGCGCGCTCACCGAGGTGGTAGTAGGCGTCGCCCAGCAGGAACCAGCCCTCCACGTCGTCGGGGTAATCGGCCGTGAGCTGGCGCAGTGTCGCGATCGCCGCGGTCGAATTGCGGGCGAGCTGCGAGTGTGCGCGGATCAGCATCGCCTGGCGCTCGGGCAGCCCTTCAGCGTGGCGCACGGCTGTCTCGGCGTGCGCGTCGAGGCGCGGCACGTGGGGCATCGACGACCAGGCCGTGGTCAGGGAAAGGCGGTACAGCGCGAAGGCGAAGCGTGGGTCCGCACTGACCGCCTCGGCGAATGCGGCCCGGGCCTCGCTCATACGCGACCGGCGGAACTGTTGCTCGCCCTCGAGAAAGGCGCGCAACGCGGGCAGCGACGCGGTCGCGAGCCGCCCCAGGTTCAGGGGCGCGACTTCGGCGCCCTCGGGTAGCAGCCCGGCGCGCAGCAGCCGTGCAGCCAGCGTGTCGGCCAAGGCCGGCACGCTGTCGGCCGAGCCCTGTACGGCCACGACGTCGAGCAGCCGGCCGTCCCGCACGTCGTAGAGGCTGGCCGTGAACTCGAGCCGATCCGCCGACGCCCGTGCGGTGCCGGCGAGGACGAAGCGGGCGTCCAGGTCACGCCCGATCCTCACGCCCGCCTCGGGCGAAGACCCGCCGGCGTCCTGGCTCCAGCGGCTCAGCACGGCGAGCGGGTCGATGACGCGCACACCGCCGGCGAGACTCATGCCCAGCAGGTCCGGCATGCCTTCGCGCCACACCTCGGCCCCCTCACCTTGCACCTCGAAAGGCAGGATTGCCAGCATCGGCCCGGCCTCCGCCAGCGCACGCCGTGGCGCCAGCATGCCCGGTCGGTTGCGCAGGTACTGGTAGCCGCCGGTCAGCGCGAACAGGACGGCGAAGGCGAGGAGACCGCCGACCAGCGCGCGTGCCCAGGTGAGCTCCGGCAGCCGCCGGCGCCGCAGCGCCTCCACCGCCTCACCGAGGTCCAGGTCCCAGGCCGGTCGTTGCGCGACGGGCCGCTCCCAGGTCGGTCGCGACTGCACCCACGCGGTCAGCCCGATCACGAGCAGGCCGAGCGCCAGGAGGACCACGGCCAGCGGTGTCACCAGTGCCGGCAGCTTGAGCCGGTCACGCAGCAACAGCGTCAGCTCGAAGAGCGCGATCGCCGCGACGAGGTACAGCGCCACGGGCTGAAGCGCGCGAGCCCAGCGGCCGACGCCGGCACGAGGCAGCGGCGGCCGCTTCGTCGACTCGGCGGCGGCTTCGTCGGCCTCCCGCACCGCAAAGACCCAGACCCGACCGGTGATCCCTTCGAACTGCCGCTCACCCAGTGAATCGCAGCTGAACTCGCCACGGGGCCGCAGATGTCGCCAGACGTCCTGCGTGACCAGGATCTGACCCGGCCGCGCGGCCTCCTGCAGCCGGGCGGCTGTGTTCACGCCGTCGCCGAAGACGTCGCCGTCAGACGTTTGCACCACGTCTCCGACGTGAACCCCGATGCGGAGTAAACCGGCGCTGCCAGTGGCGGCCGTCGCGGCCGCGAATTCCTGCTGCAGCTGGACCGCCGCCTTGACCGCCGCGTCGGTGCTGCCGAAATCGGCCAGCGCGGCATCGCCCATGAAACGGACGAGCCGGCCGCCGTGGGCGGTAGCAGCCGTGCGTGCGGCGTGCTGGAAGAGACCGACGAGCCGCAGCGCCGTGGTCTCGTCCGTCGCCGACAGGCGCGTGTAGCCGACGATATCCGCAAACCAGACCGCTGCGAGTCGTCGGACGTTCGAGTCCATGATCCGGCTTTGTGCGGAGGGAAGCCGACGCCCGAGAGGGCGCCTGCTGCAATCTAGGGCAGACGCCGCGTCGCAACAGTCCCCGGGGGCCGGGGCGCGTCAGAACGGGAAGAAGTGCGGGATCGCGAGGATCGCGGCGACGCCGGTCAGCACGGCGAGCGGCGCGCCCACGCGGATGAAGTCGGAGAACCGGTAGCCGCCCGGGCCGTAGACGAAGAGGTTCGTCTGGTACGCGATCGGCGTGACGAAGGCGTTGGAGGCGGCGAACATCACGGCCACGACGAAGGGCATGGGCGAGACGCCGAGCGATGTGGCGACGGCGACCCCGATCGGCACGGCCAGCGTGGCGGCCGCGACGTTCGAGATCAGGTTGGTGAGCAGGCTGGTCAGGACGTAAACGGCCGCCAGGCTGCCATAGGGGCCGAGCGGCCGACCGATGCGAAGCAGCTGTTCGGCGAGCACATCGGCGGCGCCGCTCGTCTGCAGCGCGATGCCGAGTGGCAGAATGCCGCCGAGCAGAACGATGACCATCCAGTCCATCGCGCCATAGGCCTCATCGGCCGAGAGCGAGCGCGTCAGCAGCATGGCCACGCCCCCCATCATGGCCGCGACCATGATCGGCACGACCTCGAAGGCGGCGAGCACGACCACGCCGAGCACGATGGGCACCGCCAAGCGGATCTTGTGGCGACGCTTGCTGGGCAGCTCGAGCGCGCCGATCAGCGAGAAGTCGCCCACCTCGTGGAGGCGGCGCAGGGCCGATGATGCGCCCTGCACGAGCAGGATATCGCCCGGCTGTAGTGTGAGCGTGCCGAGCGGCTCACGTACCGGCTCACCGTGCCGGCGCAGCGCGAGCGCGCTGACCCCGAAGCGCGTGCGCAGCGCGTGCGCCGTCAGGCTGCGGCCGACCGCGCGCGAACGCGGCGGCAAGAACACCTCCGCGAAGCGGACCCGATCGGCGTCGTCCCCGTCGCTCTCGTGGCCCGGCTCGGGCAGCTGTGGATCGGCGCCCTGAATGTCCACGCCGACCTGCGAGCGAATCGACGCGATGTCGAGAATCTTGCCTTCGACGAGCAGCAGATCACCCTCGCGGATGACGGTGCCGCCGCCCGGCGCGTGCACGCCCTCACCGTCCTCCCGCTCGATGCGCACCACCTGCAAGCCCTGGGCGCGGCCCAGCCGTGACTCGCCAATGCTGCGACCGACCAGCGGCGAATCGGGCCGCACGCGCAGGCCCGTCAGATAATCGTGCAGCTCGTAGCTCTCGATCAGGTCCTTCGATTCGGGACGGATGGGCGTGAGCCAGCGGCCGACGGTCAGGAGGTAGAAGACACCGACAGATGCCGCGATCAATGCGGGCGGCGTGATGTCGAAGATGCCGATGCGCTCGAGCCCGAGATCCAGGATGAGTCCGGCCACCAACAGATTCGTGCTGGTGCCGATCAGCGTCAGCGTGCCGCCGAGCTGACTCGCGAAGGACAGCGGCATCAGCAGCCGCGAGGGTGTGGCGCCGACCTGCCGTGCGGCGCCGAGCAGCGCGGGCAGCAGAATGGCGACTGCTGCAGTATTGTTGATCACGGCGCTGAGCGGCACGACCACGATGATCACGAGCAGCAGCAGGCGCCATTCACTCGATCCGGCCAGCCGCACGGCGCGTGCAGCCACGATGTCGATCGCGCCGGTCCGCAGCAGCCCAGCCGAGAGCACCAGCATGAGTGCGACCGTGATGGTCGCCTCGTTCGAGAAGCCGCTCACCCCCTCGGCCGGCGTGACCAGCCCGGTGATGACGAGCAGCGTGGCCACCAGGAGTGCGACGACATCGGGTCGCAGCCGGTTCCAGATGAACAGCCCGAGCGCCAGC
Source organism: Longimicrobiales bacterium (assembly GCA_050732635.1). Classification (GTDB taxonomy): domain Bacteria; phylum Gemmatimonadota; class Gemmatimonadetes; order Longimicrobiales; family RSA9; genus JBOHRE01. The sequence continues at coordinate 4,210 of JBOHRE010000073.1, forward strand.
GCGGCGATCGCCAGCGCCAGCGCAGCCTCACCGGGCACGCGCGCGACGCCTCAGGTGCGCGCGGCTTTCGGCGGCACGACCACGACGGCGCAGGGCGCGCGTCGCAGGATGTCGGCGGTCGTGTCGCCCAGGATGGCGCCGCGCAGCGCGCCGTGTGCATGGGAACCGGCGACGATGAGGTCCGCAGCGAGCGAGGCGGCCACCGCCGCGACGCGCTCGGCGACGTCGCCCGCCTCGATCACCAGCTCGAACGGCCGGCCGCCTAGCTGCTCGCGTGCCACCAGGTCCGCCCGCTCGCGGGCCTGCTCGAGTAGCTGCTCGCGGGCGGCGTGGTCGTCCATGCCCATGGTCGACGCCACCTCGCCCGCAGTGTCCAGTTCGGTCGCGACGTACACCACCGCCAGCTCGGCGTCCAGCTCCGCCGCGAGCCAGGCCGCTGTCTGCGCCGGGCCGGCCGACGCTTCGCCGATGCGCACGGCGAGCAGGATCCTACGACGTTGCGGCATCGCTACCTCCGGCGGGCGGGTCGCCCGGCTTGCTGCGCCAGGGCAGGCGCGTCCAGCGCGCCAAGGGCGCCGGCACCTCGGTCCAGTTGAGCATCTGCTCCGACGGCGCGCGCAAGGCCAGCAGCAACGCGGTGAGCGCGAAGGCGCCGCCGAAGCCGAGCACCAGCATGCCTGGTGCGCCGCCGATATTCGCGCGCCCGACCAGCTCAGCGAACGAGGTCGCCGTGTACGGATGCGTTTCCAGCCGCAACAACCATGCGGCGAGCGTGACCAGGAACAGATAGATGTAGTTCCGGCGGATACGGTAGCCGATCGCATCGAGCAGCCGCAAATGCGGCACCGTACGGCCGAGGTCGCTCGCGACCTGGGCGAGGTGCGTGGCGCCGGCGTCCGCCGGATCAGAGGCGAGCAGTGCCGGCGCGACCAGGTAGTGGTTGAGCGTGCGGAAGCGGCGGCGCCAGAGGTCGTACATCTGGTAGCGGCGCGATTCCATGATCAGGAACACCGCCTGGAACGCGAGCGCGAGCAGCAGCACGAAGTGCGGCGATGCGGGCGTGCCGAAGGCGAACGTGATCATACCGGCGGCCGTCGCGGCGGCCCAGTTGGTGGTGGCGTCCATCCGCTGCCGCCAGACGTCCATGTGTGCGACCACTGCACGATAAAAATGGACCAGCGTCTGCTCGGGCAGCCGTGCCGCCATGGCTAGCTGACGCCGATCACGTCATCGCGGCGGACGTAAGTGCCGTCGGAGCGGAGCTGCCAGGCATCGGGATGATTCAGCGTCTCGTGCAGAACCCGGCCGAGCGCCTCACGGTGCTCCGGATCGCGTACGGGCGTAACCAGCTCGATCCGCTCCCGCAGATTACGTGGCCGCCAATCGGCCGAGCCGATGAAGTATTCGTCGTCGCCATCGTTGTGGAACCGGAAGATCCGGGCGTGCTGCAGAAAGCGTCCGAGCAGCGACACGATCTGGATGTTGTCCGAGGTGCCGGGCACGCCGGGTCGTAGCGTGCAGATCTCGCGCACCATCATCTGGATTCGAACGCCCGCGCGCGAGGCGCGGTACAGCGCGCCGACCAGGCGGCGGTCGGCCAGGCCATTGAGCTGCGCTTGAATAAACGCCTCCCGGCCGTGGCGCGCATGCGCGATCTCACGCTCGATGAGCTGCAGGAAGCGACGGCGCATGTTGAGCGGCGCGACCAGCAGCGCCTCGCATTCGACACCGGAGGCATAGCCGGTCAACAGGTTGAACACACTGTTGACCTCCTGCGTCAGCTCCGGCACTGCAGTGAGGATGCCAACGTCGACGTATGCCGACGCGGTCGTCGCGTTCAGGTTGCCAGTGCCGATGTAGGCGTAGCCACGGATGCCATCGCCCTCTTTGCGTACGACGAGCGCGACCTTCGCGTGGACCTTCAGACGGGTCGGACTGAAGACGACGCGGATGCCGGATTCCTCGAGCCCGCGCGCCCACTCGATGTTGCGCCGCTCATCGAAGCTGGCCTTGAGCTCGACCATGACCGTGGCGTCCTTGCCATTGGCGCGAGCCTGACGTAGCGCCTCGAGCGTGGCCGACTGCTTGCTCGTACGGTAGAGCGTGATCTTGACCGCCAGCGTTGCCGGATCCTCGGCCGCCTCGCGCAGGAACCGTTCGACCGAAAGCTCGAAGGCGTCGTAGGGAAAGTGGATGAAGCGATCGCGCTCGCGCACCTGGTCGAAGACCGAGCGGTCGGGCTCGAGCGGGTCGCGTCGTTCCAGGGGTGGCCACTTCAGCGCGGGCAGATCGATCGCCGCGATCTCCGCGAGTGATGCCAGGTCGACCAGCCAATCCACCACGTAGATGTCCTGCTCGCCCAGTGTGCTGACCTGCTCCTCCGCCTCGAACTGGAACTCGCGCAGGAGCTGCAGCCGCATCTCGGGTGGCATCGACTTGTCGACTTCCAGCCGGATCACCTGCTGGAATGGACGCCGCGCCACCTTTTCGGCGACCTCGTGCAGAATGTCCACGCCGCTGTCATCGTCGAGATCGATCTGGGCGCTGCGCGTGACGCGAAATGCGTGGGTGCGCACAATGCTGAGGCCCGGATAGAGCTCGGGCAGCGTGGCGCGGATCAGCTCCTCGAGCGGCACGAAGCGGCGCCCGCCGGGCAGCGGCACGTAACGTGGCAGCTCACCCGGCAGCTCGATGGCGACCAGCTGCTCCTCCTCGCCGTCACCGAGACGCACGGTCGCGGCCACCGACGGTCGCAGGTTGCGGACGTGGGGGAAGGGGTGCGAGGGGTCGGCTATGAACGGCGTCAGGACGGCTTCCAGCCGCTCGCTGTAGGTCTCGCGCAGCAGGTCGCGTTCATCGTCGGTCAATCGCGACCAGCGCAACAGCTCGATGCCCTGCGCCTCGAGATCCGGCAGCAGCTGGTCGGTCAGCAGGCGGTAGGCGCGTCCCGTCATCTGGCGCGCACGGATCGCGATCAGGTCGAGCTGCTCCGCCGGCCTCAAGCCGTCCAGCGTGCGCGAGGTCTCACCGCGCGCGACCTGCAGCTTGAAGCGCGCGACGCGAGTCATGAAGAAGTCATCACGGCGGGAGGCGAACATCGAGAGGAAGCGCACGCGCTCGAGCAGCGGGGTCTGCGGGTCCTCGGCCATGACGAGGATCCGCTCGTCGAACGCGAGGCGCGAGAGCTCCATGTTGAGCAGCATCTCGGGCGGTACTTCCTTCGGTGACGGCTCAGCCGTGCCATCGGCCGCCTCCAGCCGCTGCAACACGAGCTCGAGTGGCTCGAGCGGTGTGCCGTCCACGAACTCACCGTTGCGGGTCGCGGCCGGCACGGCGGGCGTCCACGCCGCCAGCCCGGAACGTGCGACGACGTGGAGCGCAGCCAGCGTACGCGCCTCACGCAGGCCGGGACCACCGGCGCGGGTGAGCGCGTCATCGAGGCGCATCCAGACGACCTGGTCCTGCGCGGGCGCATCGGCCACGTCCTCGGCGATCCACACCTGCAGCGCGGGCCGACCGGCCAGCCCGGCGCTCGTGCCCAGCAGCCGGATCCGTCCGCGCGCCCGGCCGAAGGCCTGGCGTAGCGCGCGGCGGCATGCCTCGGCGCCCGAACCGGCCGCCACCGGCACACGCAGGCTTCGACCGCTGCGCAGCAGCGCGATGCCGCCGCGACTGTAGGCGACGACCGCGACTTCGCGCGCCGAGCGAAGCTGCTGCTCGAGCGCATTCAACTCCGACTCCTCGAGAATCGCGCGCACCCGGCTGGCGGTGTCCGCGAGAGTCGGCCTGAGGTCGTGCCGTTCGGCGATGGCACGGGCGGCCCGCTCCAAGGCGGCCGAGGGTGTCGGTGCCAGCCGCAGCTCGAGCTCGTACAGCTCACCGGCGAACTCGCCACGCCGTAGCGTCACGGCGTCGCACTCGATCTGCAGGCGGGCACCATCCTGCGTTGGTGCGTCGAGACCCGCCGTGCGCAAGCGCCGCATGGTCTCGACCTCGAACACGCGGCGCAGGCGGCGCGGGTCGATCAGCGCGCGCAGCAGCCGCGCCGGTTCGACATCGCCGGCAAGGATGTCATGGTCGTCGCCTTCGACCGGCGCCTCTGCACGACGCCGCAGAATCTCGCCGCTCGAAGTGCGTCGCTCGAGCACATCGACGAGCAGCAGATGGCCGCCATCCTTCAGGACGCGCAGCCGCGCCGTCGCCGACTTCTCACGCAGGTCGCCCGCGTCGGTGTCGAAAAAGATGTCGCGGAAGAAGTCGAGCTCGGAGTCGACCTCGATCAGTCCCGTCAGCGGATCGGCCGCTACGCGCTCGAGCGTATCGCGATCCGGGACATCGTAACGGAGGATACGCTGCGGCTTCATCGGCCGGCTGTGGATCGCATCAGAAAGGCAGCCCCAGCTTCACATAGATGTGGTTTCCCTCGCCTCGCGCGTACGCCAGGCTCGCCGCACGCCCGAGCGTAGCGAACCAGATACCACCGCCAAAGCCGGATTGCCACCCGCCCGGGGCGCGGCCGTCGAGGTACACGCGGCCGACGTCGGCCAGGCCGAAGACGCCCAGCTCGCCGCGCGACAGGATCTTCACCGAGTCCACGGGCACGCGCAACTCGGCACTGCCATGAACCGCGGCGTCGCCGGCGAAGCGCTGGTACTCGTACCCGCGCAGCGTCGCCTTGCCGCCGAGGAAGGCGGCGTGGTGGACGGGGAAATCGCCGAAGATGCGGGCGCCCCCGACACGCAGTGCCAGGTGCGGCCCCTCGCCGAGCAACGGCACGTACGCCGCAACGTCGCTGCGCAGGGCCGTGAAGCTGCCGGTCGTCGCCGGCGCGCCGGGCGGCAGCTCCGGCGCCGTGGCCGGCTCCGCTCCGAGGTCCTGGGCGAACGGGTACCACGCCACGTTGCTGTTGACGCTGAAGCCGCGGCGCGGCGCGGCCGGGCGATCGGTTCGCCACAGAGACAGGGCGGCCTGCGCGCCCAGCTCGAACGTGCCGCGCGCTCCGGCGACCGGTGTCGCGGCGAGCGGGCTGGTCGGGGCCGGCCGCGGATCGGTCCAGCGCAGCACCGGTCCGAACGACAGCTCACCGTCCAGCGGCCGCAACCGGGACCTGTCCTCGCCCGCGGCCGGCGCGGCGGCCGCCTCGGGTTCTTCCTCCTCCTCCTCCTCCTCGTCGTCCTCGAGCTGCTCGGGCACCTTGTCGCCCGGGTCGCTGTTGTCATCGTCGGCGGGACGAAATTCGGTGCGCCAGCCGAAGTGGTGCACGAACGCGGGATGCACCACGATCTCATCACGCAGCACGAGCGTCGCAGCAGCACTGTCGGGTGTGTCGTTGCCGTAGCCGAAGAAGCGGGTGCTCTCGAACTGCGTGGCGCGCGCGTGCAGCCGCAGCGCATTGGCAGAGTTCTCGAACCGGTAGTCCGCCAGCGCGTCCACACCGAAGCCGCCGGACCGGGTTCCGTAGAGCGCTCGGGCGCCGATGTCGAACTTGTACGGCAGCCGTCGGAACCCGTACTGGAGCCGGCCGGGTCCATAGCCGATAATGACGCCCGCACCCTCGCGATAATCGAAGGCCGGCGACCAGCCGGAGTCCCTGCCGTAGTCGGGCGCCCAGCCGCTGCCGGCGCGCAAGCCCTCCGTGGGGGCGGGCGGCCGATAGGCATCTGCGCTGAATGTGGTCTGCGGCGCGAGCTCGATGTCGTTCACGCCCTCATCATCGTAGAAGCGCACGTGGTGCCCGCTGGTTCGGTCGAGCAACTGGTCAGCGCCGCCGCCGCCGATGATGCGAATCATGATCCGGCTCGGACCCGATCCCCTCACGATCCCGACGTCGTCGTCATCATGGAGGTAGACGCGGATCTCGCGCGTCTCCTCGGGTCGGAACAGGCGCTCGTAATACGGATCGCCGTTGCCGCTGTTGGTGGCTACGGGTGCAGCGATCGCGTACAACGCCACGTGAACGGTGCCGTCGTCGCGGCGCGTTACCTCGACGCGGTCGCGCTCGTCCGTGCCGCGGACATCGACAGCCGACGCCAGCCAGTCATAGAATGCGAGTGCGGGGCCACCGATGTTGTTGCGCCGCACGCGCAACGTCGCCGCCAGGCGCTCCGCGTTGCCCGGCACCAGCTCGGGCGGCAGGTCGCGCACCGCTGCGGCGATGACCTCGTCGGTCAGACGCTCGCGGACGATGTCCGCCTCGGCCATGAAGTCCTCGCGCGTCAGCGACGCCAGCAGCCGCCGATCCAGCAGGTGCGAGCTGTAGGTCTGCGCCTCGATCGACGGATACGCCGGCGTCCAGGGCACGAACTTCTCGTACGCCGCCACGGCCATCCCGATCAGCCAACTGTCCGGGCGCATGAATGCCCAGTCGCGATCGCGCGGGATCGGTCGCCAGCTGTAAGCGCCTTCCTGACCGTACCGCGCGAACTTCCATTGATCGCTGCCGCGGTCGGTGTCGCCGATCACGAAATCGAACAGGCGCGCACGCAGGAACTCGCGCGCGTCCAGGCGGTGGCCGTGTTCGTCGTTCAGGTCATCGTAGAAGTTGTCGGTTCCCTTGATCTTCTCGGAGCCGAAGAACAAGGGCTCGTCGTCCGGTCCTTCATCCGGCTGCGGCTCGATCCAGCCGAGCATGCCGGCGAAGTCGCGCAGCTCGCCGAGCCGCGGATCGTCCGGCATGACCCGCAGCACGGGCGCGACGTGCAGGATCCCGAGCGCCTCGAGCATGCGCGGCACCGGTGCGGCGTTGAAGGGGTGCAGCGCACTCACCTGGTCCTGGACCAGCGCGCCGGCGGGCGTGCGCTGCACGTCGCCGGGCAGCCCGCGCAGCGCGTACTTGTTGATGCTGCGGAAGATGTAGCGGCGTCCGTCGGCGCCGAGGAAGTGGAGCGTGCGACTCTGCATGCCGCCGCCTTCGCGCACGGGCTCGAGTCCGCCAGCGAAGCGATCGAGGTCCAGGACCTGGACGCGTACGGGCGTGGTCCACAGGTCGCGCCAGTTGCTGCCGAGGAAGAGGCGCTTGAACGCGCTCGCCCGGTACTCGGCGCCCGGCGCGACAGTGACCGAGTCCTGTGCGCGCGCCGCTGCGGCACTCCACAGCACCGCGGCGGCAACCAGGGCGCCGCTGACGAAGCTCCTGCTCATTCCTCCGAACCGCCCTCGTAGGGGATGTACTCGGCCGCCGCGATGTGCGCCGACCAGCGTTCTTCGAGATCGACCAGGAGGTCGAGCGCGTCGCGTTTTTTGTTGAACTCGAATACGGCCTCGAACGTCGATACCCCCGCGGTGCGTCGATAGGGATCCCCGACGCGCCATTCCTTGGCGAGTCGCCCCAGCGTGATCTCGACGCCGCGGCGCGCCGCATCGGCGTCGGCCGCGTGGACGATCAGCACGCCATCGGGTTCAATGCCGTCCGCCAGCTCCTTGACGCGGTCGCGGACGCGCTTCCGGTCGCGTGCGCGGCGCGTTGTCAGCAGCCGGGCGTCGCCCAGCGCGAGCAGCGAGCCACGGTCGCTGGCCGAGTAGATCGCGCCCAGGTCGTACTTCCACAGGACCAGGATGACCAGATTGAACGCCCCCGACATGACCAGCGCGATGTCGAGCGCCTGCACGCCTGACGACAGGCCGATGCCGATCGCGAGAAAGATGTAGGCCGCGTCCTTCGGGTCCTTGAGCGTGTTGCGGAACCGAACGGCGGCCACGATCCCGGCCAGGCTGAAGGCCAGGGCAAGGCTGTTGCGAACGACCACCACGACCGCGGCGACGACGAGCGGCAGGATGATGATGGATTGGACCAGCGACGGGTCGTAGCGGAGCCGGCGCGTGTAGATGTAGATCCAGGCAACCGGCAACACCAGCAGCAGCGCGCCCAGCAGCAGGATGGCCGTGGTCAGCGCCCGGCCGAACGGCGCCCGCCAGTCGGGCTGATCCACGCTGGGCGGCGGCGCTCCGGTGACGAGGCTTTCGGCCTCGTCGAAGGCCGGCACGGACAACGGCGCCATCAGCGCGTCGCGTACCGGTGGGAACGCCCACATCAGCGCGGCCGCAATGCCGATCAGCAAACCGTAATAGATCAGCAGCCGCAGCACCGGGATCGCACGCGCGCGGCGCAAGGGTCGGATGCGACCGCCGGGCACAGCCGTGGCGCGGCGGCCGGCGTCGCCCTCAGCGGCCTGATCCGTACCGCGGCGGTCGCTCAGCCCGTCGGACGGCTCCGCCCCGGGCGCGGTCGGCCCGTTCCGTTCGGGCATTCCCTCGCTCCCCATGGTTTCGGCCCGCGTTCGCGCAAGGGCCGGGCCACGGCGCGCGTCAGACGCCCGCCTGCAGCGCCGCCTCGCTTTGGCTGAGCACCCGATCGATGCGGGCGCGCAGATCGTGTTGGATGGTGACCAACCGGCGGTCGGCGTTGATCTCCTGGAAGTCGTGGTGCTTGCGGAGGCGCCGGAACTCGGCGCGCATGCGGCGCTGGTAGGTCAGGAAGCTGCTGTGCCAGTCGCGCGAGATGCCGAGATCCATGCCCGACTCCCAGTAGTCCAGATTACCGCGGGAGTAGAGGGTGCGTTCGACCAGCGTGTTCACCGATACCGCGAAGTAGAAGACGACATCCGGAACGAGCGCCATGGAGTAGAGCGACTCGACCCAACGGCGATTCGCGCCGCGGATCATGTCGCGCGCCATGAGCGTGAAGATGTAGCGGTCCGCGAGCACGACCGAGCCGGCCCGTAGCGCCGGTACGATCACGTTTTCGAGCTGGTCGTAGAAGTCGGTGGCGTAGAAGAGCGACATGGTGCGCGGACTCAGCACATTGCCGAGCTTGGCGCGCTCGAGCTCATGACGGACCAGGCGCGAGCGGCTGAGTCCCGTGTGCGCGACCGGGTAGCCCTGCTCCTCGAGCCAGGCAGTCAGCATGCGCACATGCGTCGAGCGCCCCGACGCATCCGGGCCTTCGATCACGATGAGCACGCCGGCCAGCTCGTCCATGAGCAGGCCGGGCGGCGGGCTGCCGTAGCACCGTCTCACGGCCATTCTTCAATGTGCGAATGGTAGCGATCGAGGTCGATCGCGCCGGCGATGATCTCGCGCACCGCCTCCTGCTGCTCGTGCACGTTGCGTGTCGCGTCGATCACGGTGAAATCGAACTCCGCCGTCATCTTGTCGTACTCGTCCTTGATGCGCCCCTGGAACAGTCGGAAGCTCTCGTGGATGTCGGGCGACAGGTCCAGGTCCATGCCGGCCTCGAACCATTTGAGCTGCGGCCGGCCGTGCAGGATCCGGCCGAGTGCGGTCTCCAGCGGCACCTTGAAATAGAACGCGAGGTCGGGTATCACCGCGTAGTGGTAGATCTCGCGCAGCCATTCCGGGTTGCAGCCGCGGACCGCATCGCGGGCGTAGGCCGTAAAGACGTAGCGATCACACAGGACGATGTAGCCGGCCTTCAGCATGGGTAGGATCTGGCGCTCGTAGCGGTCGGCGAAATCGGTCGCGTGGATCAGGCTGAAGGTGGTCGGCGACAGCAGCTGGCGACGCTTGCCCTTGCGCGTGGCGTCGCGCACGAGTGCGCTCGAGTTCCACTCGCTGAAGAAGACGCGCAGGCCGAGGCCGCCCAGCCAACGGTGCACGAGTCGGATCTGCGTGCTCTTGCCCGAGCCGTCGAGCCCTTCGACCGCGATCAGTTTTCCGGTGATCGGCGCGACCGCGGGCTGCGCGGCCGGCCGGCCGGCCGCGGCTTGTCGCCGCCGTGGCCGGGCTGGTCGCGCCTCAGTCGTCGCCATTCTCCTGCTCCAGCCTCATGGTCACGCCGAAGGTGCGCTCCAGGAGCTTGCCCTTCTTGTCGATGGCCCAGCGCTCCAGGAGCTGATCGCCAGCCGCGATGATCCGGAGCCGCAGCTCGCCATTCGCGATGCTCGCCTTCACCTCACGTACACGCTGCACGTGCTCGCGATCCAGCGCGTCGGCGACCCGCAGCAGGGCGGCCAGCTTCACGACCCGCTCGCGGTCATCGCCGTTCAACTCGGCGTAGCCCTCGTGCTCCTCCTTCGGCTCGGCCTTGCGGTGATAGCGTGCGACCAGCGAGACCAGGCCGATCTGCTCGGGGCTGAACCCCGGCAGCTCCGAGTGCGAGATCAGGTAATAGGCGTGCTTGTGGTGCGCGCGGTAGGAGACGAACTGGCCGATGTCGTGCAGCAGCGCAGCGGCAACCAGGATGCGGCGATCGCGCGCCGGCAGCGCATGCAGTGCCGCGAGCTGGTCGTACAACGAGGCCGCGAGCTGCGCGACGTGCACCGCATGCGCTTCGTCGAAGTCGAAGCGCCGCCCCAGCTCGAGCGCGCCCGCGTAGACGTCCTGATCGTGGCGGCTCGCATGCTGCGCGTGGGCCAGCAGATCGTCCACGAGATCGACGAGCACGCCATCCTTGAGCCCGACCTGGGGCACCAGGATCACCTCGGCGCCGTATGCTGCGGCGATCCGCTCGTAGATCACCGCGGCCGGCAGGATCACGTCGGCGCGGTCCTCACGCAGGTCCAGCTCACGCATTCGTTCCTCGACGGACAGGCCGGACAGCGTTCGGATCGAGGCGCGCAGCTCGGCCAGTGGCAGCTGCACGACGCCGTCGCCGACCGAGGCCGGATCGCTGAGCCGGACGAGCGCTTCGATGTTGCCGCCGGTCGCGATGACGCCGGCCGGACGAACGCGGCGGCGCCCGCGAGGCAGCTCGAGTTGCAGCGTCGCCACGTATTCCTCGAGCAGTCGGCGAAAGCGCGCAGGCGAGGCGGAGCGATCACCGAGCTCCTCGAGCAACCGCACCGTGCCGACCGAGTGCGAGACACTCCAGGCGATGGCGGAACTGGTGACCAACGAGATTTCGACGCTGCCGCCGCCCAGGTCCATCAGAATCCATTTGCGTCGTCCGAGCTGCATGCGCTCCCGCACGGCGAGCCAGATCAGCCGTGCTTCCTCGGCACCGGTGATCAGCTCGACGCGCAGGCCCGCCTGCTCCCGGGCACGCCGAACCAGCTCGGCGCCATTGCGGCTCTCGCGGGCCGCGCTGGTGGCAACCGCACGCGTGTGCTCGACGCCGATCTCGTCGAGACGGCGACGAAAGCCGACCAGCGTCGCGACGGCGCGGTCCAGCGTCGCGTCCGACAGCTCGCGCCGCGCGAACGCGTCGGCGCCGAGCCGCACGGGCTCGCGTACGTAGTCCAGCTCCACGCGTTCACCCGACGGTCGGAACTCGGCTGCCATCAGTCGGATCGCGTTCGAGCCGATGTCGATGGCGCCAACGCGCAGCGGCAGCACGCCCGCCGGCGTCATGGTTTCCTGCGACCCGGCAGTGGGGCGCGCCACGATCTCCAGACTCACGAGGTTGGGAAGCTAGCCTGCACTATCATCCGCGGCGCCCTGGTCGCGCAACAAGTCGGTAACGGCACGGTCGGGCCGTTACCTGCCGATGACAATGCGCGCCTGCACAGGATGGTGGTCCGATCCGTAACTCGAGTCGAGCCGCGCCGTCTGCAGGGCCCAGCTCGCCGGCGCGCGCAGCAGCACGTAGTCCAGCCGTCGCAACAGCCCCAGCCGACGCGCCGTCCCCTGCGGCTGCGGCGCTCCCGGGCGGGGCAGAGTACCGTGCAGGATGCCGAAGGCCGCCTCGGCCGGGCCGCGCAGCCAGGTGTTGAGGTCCGCGCCCAGCAGCACGGCGCCCGTATCGGGCAAGGCAGCCGCCAGCGCTCGCGCCTGCCTCGCCCGGATGCTGCCGAAGCTGCCTATCAGGTGCCGGAACGAGAAGTTGTCGAGGTGCGCGCTCGCGACTCGAAGTTGCCAGCGGGTGCCGCTGCGCGTGACGCCGGTCACCGTCGCGGCTGCCGCCACGCGCCGGCGAATGCCGAGCGGCAGCTCGTGCGCGGCCGGCTCGGTGAGCGGTAGTGTGCTGAGGACTGCGTTGCCGTGATCCTCGCGCGCGTCCAGCTCGAGTCCGTTCCGCACCGATGGAACGTAGAGGAGGTGTAGCCCGCGGCTGCGGGCGAGTGCATCGATCGGCGGCGCGGGTCCGATTCGGTCCCAGCCGCTGACCTGCGCGCCCGCCGGCAGATCATGCAGGGCGGGGACCGCGGCGCCGGACCGGTGGACCTCCTGCAACAGCAGGATGAAGTGCGCGGGCGTCGGACCGCTCGTCAGACGCCCGCTACCCAGATCGTCGAGCAGTGCCGGCAGGTCGCCGGCGCCCAGTCCCGCGTTCCAGGCGATCACCACCAGCGTATCGGCGGGCTCGGCGGCCCTGGTCGGATCGGCGGCCGGCCGGAACACGAGCGCCGGCCCCACAGCCGCGCAGTAGGCGTCGAGCCCGGCGCGTGGCGCGGAGTCCGCCGGCAGCCGCCAGTGCATGGTGCCGGGCGACGTCGCCCCGAGCGCCACGGCACGACGACACGCCGCGCCGCTGACGCGAGCCGCGCCACCGCCCTCACCGCAGCCGGCCGACCAGAGCATGGCGAGGATGGCGGCGAGGGCCGTCACACGCCCGCCGCACACCGCCCGCCCCGCCTCAGAGCAGGTAGCGGTACAGCCCGTACGCGCCGATCGCCGCACCCGTGATCGCGACCACCGTGCCGGCATCATCGCCGATCACGAGGCCGGCGATCAGCAGCGCGCCCCCGACGATCATCAGC
>JBOHRE010000074.1:0-16802 GCA_050732635.1 Longimicrobiales bacterium
GTACCGCAGCGCGGACGGAGCCGCGAGCTGGGAGCGTGTCGCCGGCTGAGCGCGCCCGCCGCGCTCCCTGGCTCCTGCCGGCTCTGCTCACCTTCGCCTGCGGCGGCGACGAGGCCCCGCGCGCTCCGGCGCCCGATCCGGACCTCGTCGCCCGCGGCGCGCGCATCTATGCCGAGCAGTGTGCCGTCTGCCACGGGCCGCGCGGCGAGGTTGCCGAGAACTGGCAGGAACCGAATGCCCAGGGCGAGCTCCCTCCGCCGCCGCACGACAGCACTGGCCACACCTGGCGCCATTCCGACGCGATGCTGTACCGCATGGTCGCCGAGGGATGGCGCGACCCCTTCAACCGCACGGAACGGCTGACCATGCCGCCGTTCGAGGCGGTCCTCTCGCGCGAGGAGATCGTCGCCGTGATCACATACCTGAAAACGCTCTGGACGGCCGAGCAGCGGCGGCAGCAGTGGCTCGACAGTCGGGAGGAGCGGTTCCCGCGCGTGCGGTGAGCCGGCGCCTCAGCAGCAACCGTCGCGCGGCGAGCGCCGGCCGACTCGCGCCTCCCGGCACGAGGGTCGGCGTCGTGCCTTGACGGACTACACAGTGTAGACTATGATCCGCCACCGACCGCCGCGCGACCGGCGCGGCGGTCGTCGTCCTTTATCTTACGAGCGGTAAACAATGGGAGTGTTACGCGTGCGCTGGCTCGCGGCCGCGCTGCTGGCGTTGTACGCGGGCCCGGTGGTGGGGCAGCAGACCCAAGGCGAGGATCTGGCGGCGCTGATCGCCGATGCGGAGGCGCGCAATCCGGAGCTGGTCGCGGCGCGCAAGGCGGCGGAGGCCGCGGTCGCGCGCGTGCGGCAGGCGGGTGCGCTGCCGGACCCGATGCTGGGCGTGGGCGTCATGAATCTGCCGGTCGCGGATCTGAGTGTGAGCCGCGACATGATGACGATGACCACCGTGCAGCTCGGCGAGCAGTTCCCGTTCCCGGGCAAGCTGGAGCTGCGCGAGCGTATGGCCGCCTTCTCTGCGGAAGGCGCGAGCTGGGAGGCCGAGCGCGTCCGGCAGCGGGTGGTGGCAGAAGTGAAGGCGGCATACTACCGCATCTACTTCGTGGACCGTGCGCTGGAAGTGACAGATCGGAACGAGGCGCTGGTCGGTGATTTTGCACGGCTGACGTCGGCGAAGTACGGGGTGGGGACGGCGGCGCAGCCGGACGTGCTGAAGGCGCAGGTCGAGCGCACGCGGCTGGAGGATCAGCTCGTCGCCTTGCGCCAGCAGCGGTCGAGCGCCGTCGCACGGCTGAATGCGCTGGTGTCACGCCCGACGGATACGCCGCTTCCGCATACGGAGCTGCCAGAGGCTGTGCGCATCGCCGCGCTCGAGGTGGGCGACCCTGAAATGGCGTTCGTATCGGCGGCGCTCGACGAGATGGTGGCTGGTGGCGCCGCTGGCGTGGCGCCGGGCCTTCCCAGCATTGCCGAGCTGCAGCAGGTAGCGCTGCAGAACAACCCCATGATTCAGGCGCACGTGCGTCGCATTGCGGCGCAGCAGCGAGCGGTCTCGCTGGCCGAGAAGGCCATGCTACCCGATTTCAACGTATCCGTCGGCTACAGCCGACGTCCGGACTTCGGCGACTTCTTCCAGGCAATGGTCATGGTGCCGCTGCCCGTATTTTCGGGGCGGAAGCAGGATCAGGCCGTGCTCGAGGCGAGCGCGACGTTGTCAGAGCATGAGGCGCGACACCACGCCATGGTGAACGAGGTCAACGCGGACATTGCCTCGCGCGTGGCGGAGCTGCACCGAGCGCGCAGCCAGCTCGTGCTCCTGAACGAGGGCATTCTGCCGCAGGCGCGGGCGTCGCTCGCGTCCGCGACGGCCGCGTATCAGGTGGGCCGTGTGGACTTCCTCGCGCTCCTGGACTCGCAGGTGAAGCTGTATCAGCACGAACTCGACTATCACCGGCTGCTCAGCGATTTCGCGACGAATCTGGCCGCGCTCGAGCGCCTCGTGGGCAAGGAGATCCTGCCATGACTAGACGGAAGAAGGTGATCGTGGCGGCCGCGGGCGCGGCCGTGATCCTGCTTGCGGGCGCCCTGTACGCCGTAAGCCGCGGCGACGGGAGCGCCAGCGACGCGCCGGCCGGGAGCGACCGCATGGCCGGTATGCGAGACATGCCCGGCATGGACATGGGCGGCATGGCGATGGACGGGAGCATCCGGCTCTCCGCACGTGAGCTGTCCACATTCGGCGTGACCTTCGGCACCGCCGAGGTGCGCCCGCTGGTGCGGACCATCCGGACCGTGGGCGCCGTCGAGTTCGATGAGACGCGCATGGCCTTCGTCGCGCCGAAGTTCGGCGGCTGGGTCGAGAGGCTGTACGTGGATTTCACCGGCAAGCCGGTCCGCAAGGGGCAGCCGCTGCTGGACGTGTACTCGCCCGAGCTGGTGAGCGCACAGGAGGAGCTGATCCTGGCCGTGCGTATGGCCGAGTCGGTCGGCAGGAGCCGCGTCGAGGGCGTCGCGAGCGGCGCGGAGGAGCTGCTCGAGTCCGCCCGCCGGCGGCTGCGCTACTGGGACATTTCCGACGGGCAGGTCCGACGCATCGTCGAGACCGGCGAGGTGACCAAGACGCTCACCATTTACGCGCCGGTGTCGGGCATTGTGATGCAGAAGGAGGTCTTCGCGGGCCAGGCGTTCCGCCCAGGGCAGAACCTGTACATGATCGCCGATCTATCCGAGGTCTGGATCAATGCGGAGGTCTTCGAGACGGACGCCGCGCTGCTGCGCGAGGGCATGCCTGCGGAGATCTCGATCGCCGCGCTGCCGGGCCGCACCCTCACCGGCCACGTGCAGTACGTCTACCCGACGCTGCAGGAGAAGACGCGCTCGATGCGCGCGCGCATAGCGCTCCCCAATCCCGGCGGCACGATCAAGCCCGGCATGTACGCCACCGTCACATTCTCTGCTGATGTGGGGCCGACGCTCATCGTGCCCGCCGCTGCCGTGCTGTACTCGGGCGAACGGGCGGTCGTGTTCGTGGACATGGGCGGTGGCTCGCTCATGCCGCACGAGATCACGCCCGGACTGAGAGGCCAGGAATACGTGCAGGTGATCGAAGGCCTCGAGCCCGGACAGCGCGTCGTCACCTCCGCGCAGTTCCTGCTCGACTCCGAGTCGAACCTCGCCGAGGTCATGAAGGCGATGATGTCGCAAATGAACATGTCCGACATGGGGGCGATGGAGGGAATGGAGGGGATGGACATGTCCGGCTCGGGGGGATCGATGCCGGGCATGCAGATGCCGCCGGTGAAGAAGGAGAACTGAGCCATGCTCCGGCGCGTCATCGAGTGGTCCATCAACAACAAGTTCTTCGTCGTCCTCGCCACGGTCGCCGTGGTGGGGTTCGGCGGCTGGGCGATGGTGACTACCCCGGTGGACGCCATTCCCGATCTCTCCGACGTGCAGGTCATCGTCCAGACGGAGTGGAAGGGTCAGGCGCCGCAGGTCATCGAGGATCAGGTCACCTACCCGCTCTCGACGGAGATGCTGAAGGTGCCGCGCACGAAGTACGTGCGCGGGATCAGCCAATTCGGCCTCTCGTTCGTCTACATCGTGTTCGAGGACGACGTCGACATGTACTGGGCGCGCTCGCGCGTGCTCGAGTACCTGAACGGGATCCAGGACAAGCTGCCGGAGGATGTGCAGCCACAACTGGGACCGGACGCGACGGGCGTCGGCTGGGTCATGCAGTACGTGCTGATCGATCGAAGCGGTGCGTACAACAACGCCGAGCTGCGCAGTCTGCAGGACTGGTACATCCGCTATCAGCTCACGGCCGTGCCGGGCGTCAGCGAGATCGCGACGCTGGGCGGTTTCGAGAAGCAGTACCAGGTCGAGCTCGAGCCGGAGCGGCTGCTCGCCTACGGCATCCCGGTGTCTCGCGTGCTGAAGGCGATCCGGGAGTCCAACCTGGACGTGGGCGGGCGGGTGCTCGAGCTCGGCGGCAGCGAGTACATGGTGCGCGGGCTCGGCTACCTGGGGTCGGTCGAAGACATCGAGGCGGTCGCCGTGGGCGTCGGACCCGGCGGCACGCCGGTCCGGGTGGGCGACGTCGCGCGCGTGCACCTCGGCCCGGAGATCCGCCGCGGCATCGCCGACCTCGCCTATCGGACGGAGAGCGGCGAGATCCGGCAGGGGGAGGTGACCTCGGGCTTCGTCGTGATGCGCTTCGGCGAGAATCCGCTCGAAGTGATCGAGCGAGTGAAGGAGCGCATGGCGGAGATTCAGCGGGCGCTGCCGGAGGGCGTCGAGATCGTCGCCGGCTACGACCGCAGCGATCTCATCCACCGCGCGATCGAAACGCTGCGGGAGAAGTTGCTCGAGGAGAGCCTGATCGTCGCGCTGGTGGCGATCCTGTTTCTCATGCACGCGCGCAGCGCGCTGGTGGCGATCATCACGCTGCCGATCGGCGTGCTGATGTCGTTCCTGGTCATGCGCTGGCTGGGCGTGAACGCGAACATCATGAGCTTGGGCGGCATCGCGATCGCGCTCGGCGCGATGGTGGATGCGGCCATCGTGATGATCGAGAACATGCACAAGCACATGGAGCGCAACGAGCGCGAGAGGCGGCCGCGATCGCAGTGGCAGCTCGCGGTCGACGCGGCGAAGGAGGTCGGGCCCGCGCTGTTCTTCTCGCTGCTGATCATCACGCTCTCGTTCCTGCCCATCTTCGCGCTGGGTGCGCAGGAGGGCCGGCTCTTCAAGCCGCTGGCGCTCACCAAGACGCTGGCGATGGCGGCGTCGGCGCTGCTCGCGATCACGCTCGTGCCGGTGGCCATGGGTGCGTTCATCCGCGGGAAGATCAAACCGGAGGAGGCGAACCCGATCAATCGGGTGGCGCTGCGGGCGTACCGGCCCACCATCGACTTCGTGCTGCGACGCCGGGCGTGGCTGCTCGGCGGCGCGGTGGTCCTCTTCCTGGTCACGCTGATACCGTTTGGGCGACTCGGCAGCGAGTTCATGCCGCCGCTGATCGAGGGGTCGGTCATGGACATGCCGTCCGTCTTCCCCGGCGTCGGCACCGGCCAGGTGAAGCGGGTACTGCAGCAGCGCGACCGCGCCATGGCCGGCGTTCCCGAAGTCGAGCTGGTTCTGGGCAAGGCGGGACGGGCGCGCACCGCCACGGACGCGGCGCCCATGTCGATGTTCGAGTCGGTGGCGATCCTGAAGCCGGAGGAAGAGTGGCGCCCCGGCGTCGACTACGACTCTCTGGTGGCGGAAATCGACGCGGCCGTGCAGACGCCGGGCGTTGCCAACATGTGGTCCATGCCGATCAAGAACCGCCTCGACATGCTGGCCACGGGCATCAAGACGCCGGTCGGCATCAAGATCTTCGGTCCGGACCTCGCCACGCTCGAACGGATCGGCAAGGAGATCGAGGGGCTGCTGCCGCTGGTCGAGGGCACCAGCTCGGTGTTCGCGGAGCGGGCGATCGGCGGCAAGTACCTCGAGGTCGATGTGAACCGTGAGGCCGCCGCGCGCTACGGGCTCAGCATGGCGGACGTGCAGCATACGGTCATGAGCGCCGTCGGCGGGATGAACGTCACGCAGACGGTGGAGGGCCGGGAGCGCTACACCGTGAACGTGCGCTACGCGCGCGAGCTGAGGGACGACCCGGAGGCGATCGGCCGCATCCTGGTGGCCGCGCCCACCGGAGCGCAGGTCCCGTTAGCGCAGCTTGCGGACATCCGCTTCGTCGGCGGACCGCCGATGATCAAGAGCGAGAACGCGCTGCTGAACAGCCTGGTCTACATCGATATCCGAGGCCGGGACATCGGCAGCTACGTGGACGATGGGCGCCGGCTGCTGAACGAGCGGCTGGATCTCCCGCCCGGGTACCGCCTCGAGTGGTCGGGTCAATTCGAGGCCATGCAGCGCTCGAACCGGACCATGCGCATCGTCGTGCCGATCACGCTCGCCATCATCTTTCTGCTCCTCTTCATCAACTTCCGGAGCGTGCCGGAGAGTCTGATCGTGATGCTATCGGTGCCGTTCGCGCTGGTCGGCAGCGTGTGGTTGCTCTGGGCGCTGGGTTACAACCTATCCGTGGCGGTCTGGGTGGGACTGATCGCGCTCGCGGGCGTGGCCGCCGAGATCGCGGTCGTGCTGCTGGTGTACCTGGACGAGGCATACCACCGGCACGAGCGCGAGGGGCGCCTGCGGAACCGGAGTGAGCTCTTCCAGGCGGTGCGCGAGGGTGCGGGTGAGCGCGTGCGCCCCGTGCTCATGACCGCCACGGCGGTGATCGGCGGACTGCTGCCGATCCTGTGGGGCGGCGGCACCGGCGCAACGGTCATGAAGCGGATCGCCGCGCCCATGGTCGGCGGGATGATCAGCGCGACGCTCCTGACGCTGCTGGTCGTGCCGGCGCTGTACGCGCTCTGGCGCGAGTGGCAGTTGCGGCGGACGTGGGAGCCGACGCCGGCCACACCGGAACCGGTGCGCGAGGTCGAGCCGGCGTTGGCGCCGGTCGGCGCCGGTTCCTGATCGAAGGCACGCATTGACCGGCCTTTCGGCCGGCGTGAAGTTCTCTGGAAAGGAATACAGAATGTCGTTCAAGCCGAAGTTCAACGCATCGCGCCGTGGGCTCGAGCAGGTGCTGGGCACGCTGGAGCGGACGATCATGGAAGCGGTGTGGAACCTGGACAGGCCGGCGACGGTTGCCGAAGTGCAGCAGGGTGTCACGCCGGAGCGGGACTATCACACGATCACAACGGTGATGGTACGCCTGTGCCGGAAAGGGCTGCTCCACCGGGACAAGGTCAACGGCGGAGTATGGCACTACGTCGCGAGCCTGACCCGCGAGGAGTTCATGAAGCGAGTGGCCCGGGATCTGCTGAGCGGCATGCTCGAGCTCGCGCCCACGGCGGCGGTCGCATCGTTCGTGGACCTGCTCGATTCCCGCGATCCCGGCTCGCTCGAGATGCTCGAGAAGATGATCGAGCTGAAGCGCGCGAGCCGCAGACTCGAGGCCGAGGATGAACCGAACGGCTGAAGCACGGCGCCGGCTGCTGCTGAAGGCCGGCATCGCCGTCGTGGCGGCGGCAGCGATGGTGCCGGTGCTCCTCCACGAAGGAAGCAGCGCGGCGCTGCTCGCGCAGTGTGAGGCCATCGTGCGGCAATGCCTGCAGGCGCTGCTGCGTTTGAATCCGCTCGAGTGGCTGGCGGCCGGCTTGCTCGCCGGTGGACTGGTGTACGCCGTCGCCGATTTCGCGCGCCAGCAGCGTCGCGTGCGGCGCGTCGTACGCCGGCATCGCACGCGACCGCCCAGGGCCGGCGAGCCGATCCACACTTTGGCCGTCGAGCACGACGCGCTCCGTCAGGTGCGCATCATCGAGGGGTCCGCGCCGAATCCCGCGTTCGCCGCCGGCCTGCTGCGGCCGCGGCTGTACGTGGCGGCGACCTTACAGGCGACGTTGGATGGCCACCAACTGCGCGCACTCTTCCGGCACGAGCTGTGGCACGTGCGCCGCCGCGATCCGCTCCGCTTCACGCTGTTGCGCTTCGGCGCGCGCTTCCTCGTGTGGCTGCCGATCGTGGGCGCTCTGGCCGATGACCTGATCGAGGAAGCCGAGTTGATGGCCGACGACTTCGCGGCCGAGGCCGAGGACCCGATGGACGTCGCTGGCGCGCTGGTGCGCGTAGCCCGCCAGGCTGGACGCGAGTTGGCGCTCGCGCCCGGGGCCCGCGGCACGCGCCCGATCGAACGCCGCGTCCGTCGCCTGCTGGGCGAGCCGGTCCCGACGCCGCCCTGGCACCTGCGTCAGGCGGTGGTCAGCCTTGCCGCGCTCGTGGTGCTATGGGGCGCGTTCGCTTCGGCGCCCGCCCGGGCGGCCCAGGCCCCGCCGCACGACGTGGCCCAGCTCCACTGCCCGCTGTGTGCCGAGGTCGGCGCCCGCGGAAACCTCAGCCATACGCTGTGCCACCTGCTGCACTCGCGCGAATGATCCGAACAGGGCGCCGGCTGACCCGACTCGCGCACGCCTTGGCGCCGGCGCGGGTGGGGTTGGTGGTGGGTGGCACCTCCGTCGCCGTATTCGCCGCGCTCGCGACGCTGCATTGCGGACCCTTCACGGCCGTAGCCTCGCTCGTGCAGTCCGGTCCGCTGTACCCGCTCGTGCGTAACGCGGTCGCGATGCCGGTCATCTACGGCTCGATCGGAACGGCGAGCATGGGCTTCGCGCTGGGCTATCCGCGGCACCGCCGAGCTTACCCGTTCTTGCTGCTGTTCGCGGCCGCAATTCTGGTGGGCTTCACCTGGCGCACCGCGCTCGATAGCCGCGTCTGGTTCACACTTGCCTTCGGCGGCATCGGCACGCTGGTGCTCGCTGCCGCTCTCGAGCTCTGGACGACGGCGACGGCCGCGGCTCGGTCACACCGAAGCCCGTCGGACACCCTGCACTCTAAGGAGCACAAAAGCGCATGACACGAATCCTTGCACTTAGTGCGGCGTTGGCGGCAGTTGCGGTAACAGGCGTGTTCGCACACGACCTGTTCCTCAAATTAGGCAGCTATCACGTGCCGCCGCACAGTTCTGTGGCCGTCCTCGTGCTCAACGGCACGTTCTCGCAGAGCGAAGGTCCGGTTGCGCGCGATCGCATTGCCCACCTCACGCTGCTTTCGCCCGCCGGTCGAGTCCGCCTGGATACCGCAGCGCTCACGCCCGGCGATACCAGCGTTCTGGCGCTGCGCACCGGCGAGCCGGGCACCTACGTGATCGGTCTCTCGACACTGCCTCGCCGCATCGATCTCGCGGCGGACGACTTCAACCAGTACCTCGCTCTCGATGGCATCCCGGACCTGCTGATCGAACGCGCCGCCAAGAAGCAGCTCGGCCAGCCAGCACGCGAACGCTACTCGAAGCACGTCAAGGCGCTGCTTCAGGTGGGTAATGACCGCAGCGACTCCTTCGGCGCCGTCCTCGGCTACCCGGCCGAGCTGGTTCCGCTCGAAAACCCCTACGCCCTGTCGCTCGGGGGCGTGTTGCGCGTGCGGGCGCTAGTGAAGGGCGAGCCCGTCGCCAATCAACTCCTCCTCGCGGGCGGCGAAACGGCAGCCGGCGAGCCGATTACAGAGCAGTCCGTCCGCACCGATCCACAGGGTACCGCGCGCTTCACGCTCGACCAGCCGGGCCGCTGGTACATCAAGTTCATCCACATGGCGCCGGCGAGGACAGAAGATCTGGACTACGAATCGACGTGGGCAACGCTCACGTTCGAGGTGCGCTAGCGCGCGTTCAACTACCCCCCCAACTGCTCTCCGCCTTCGACCACTTCTGGGTCGATCGTGCCTCCGTAGTAGATCCCGGGCGGTGACGGGCTGCGCACGCCTTGCGCCGAATGAATGGCTGCCCCAGAATACCCCATGGGGTATTTAGGACCCAAGCGCCACCGGAATGGGCCGAACGCATGCGACTGAACGTCATGTACCCGACCGAGAAGCTGTACCTCGAAAGTGGCGCCGAGCGAAAGCTGCAGAACCGACTGTCGCGGCTCGAGGGACAGGTGCGTGGGATCAAGCGCATGCTCGAGAACCACGAGAGCTGCGACGACATGCTCGTGCAGGTGGCGGCGCTGAAGCAGGCGGTGAACGGCGTGGCGGTCGAGCTTCTGCAGGCACACATGGAAAGCTGCGTACTGGAGCGGGTGGAGGCAGGCGAGGGCAAGGCAGCGCTCGAGAGTCTGAAAGGCGCGCTCAGTCGCGTGCTGAAGCATGGCTGAGTCGGGGCACGATCCGTCTCGAGGAGAACAGGAGGCGGCGATTGCGGCGCGGCGCGGCGTTCTCGCCTCGCTCGGCGCGCTTGGCGCGGCGTTCCTCGGTGCGCTCTGCTGCATCGGACCGCTGCTGTTCGTGACCTTCGGCGTGGGTGCGGGACTCGCGAGCACCTTCGAGCCGCTGCGTCCGGCATTTGGCGTTCTGATGGTGGCGGCGCTGGCCTTCGGCTTCTACGCGACGTACGGCAACAGGGCGAGCGGACGTGGGCAAAGGGGTGCCGCCTGCGCGCGTGACCAGGCCTGCTTCGATGGCGGCAAACGCAAACGCGATGAGGTGATCCTTTGGACGGCCACGATCCTCGCGCTGGTTTTGTGGAGCTTTCCTACGTGGTCCAGATGGCTCATCTGAGGAGGCAGAGATGTCGAATGGAATCATGCGAGGCGTAATAGCCTTGGTGATCGCGCTGGCAGTAGCGGTAGCCGCGTGCGGCGGCGATGACGCGGAGCGTCTGACGACGATGGATGGTGAGCAGACGCGCGAATCTGCCGTCCCAGCGCGGGACGTGCCGGCCGGGTACGCCACAGCAAAGTTCGCGGTGAACGGGATGGACTGCGGTGGGTGCGCCCTCGCCGCGCGGGCGGCGCTGAGGAAGCTACCGGGCGTGGCAGATGCTGGCGCGGATTACGATGACGCGAACGGCGTCGGGAGCGCATGGGCCGTTTACGACCCGGCGAAGGTCACGCCGGAGAAACTGGCTGCGGCCATCCAAGCCCTTGGCTATGAACCCACTCTGGTCGAGGGGTGACGAGCGGATGAAATCGGACATGGATTACGATTACGATCTGCTCATCGTCGGCAGTGGTGCTGCTGGCATGGCGGCCGCGATCCGCACGGCGGAGCTGAATAGAACGGCCGCCGTCGTCGAGGGTGCGAACGTGGTGGGCGGGACCTGTGTGAACGTCGGGTGCATTCCGAGCAAGAATCTGATCGAGGTCGCGGCCCACTATCATGCCGCACGCACGGGCTTTCCCGGCATCTCTGAGTGCGACCCGGAACTGGCGTGGCAAGAGGTGCAGGCGGGCAAGGCCGAGATGATCGGACGGCTGCGCCAGGAGAAATACCTAGACGTCATCGACTCCTATGAAGGCGTGAGTCTGTTGCGCGGCCGTGCCGAGCTTCTAGGCGGTGGCAGGATCCGGGTAGGCGATCGGGAGGTGAAAGCACGGAAGATCGTCCTCGCCACCGGCACGCGGCCGGCGTTCCCGCCGATTCCGGGCCTCCAGGAGGCCGGTGCCCTCGACAGCACGAGCGCCATGGAGCTCGAGCGGCTCCCGAAATCGCTGATCGTGATCGGCGGTGGGGCAGTCGGCCTCGAGCTCGGTCAGGCGTTCAGCCGATTCGGCGTGCATGTCACAGTTCTAGAGGCCATGGCAAGCATCCTGCCCACCGAAGACGCCGACATTTCGGAGGCACTCACGGAGGCGCTGCGGGCAGAGGGGATCAAGATTCACACCGGCGTGACAGTGAGCAGAGTCGCTCGCGACAGCGGGGGCTACACCATACGCCTACAAAATGGCGAGAGCAGCCGCGAGCTCGAGGCGGAGCAGCTTCTGGTCGCCACCGGACGGCGGCCGAACACCGAGACGCTCGGACTGGATGCCGCCGGCGTGGAGACCAACCGCGCCGGATTCGTCGAAGTGGACGAGTTCATGCGCACGTCGAACCCGGATGTGTTCGCAGCCGGCGAGGTGGCGGGTCTGGCCGGGTTCGTCTACGTGGCTGCATTGTCGGGCGGAATCGCCGCGCAGGCTGCCTTGGCGGAGCTGAGCGGCGAGCAGCCGATCGCGATCGATCTGACGGCCACTCCGCGCATCACGTTCACGGATCCGCAGGTCGCGGCTGTTGGCGTGGTTGAAGCCGAGGCGAAGGAGGCGGGATTCGCGACCAACGTGGCCTCGCTGGCGGTGGCGCATCTGCCACGCGCAACGGTTTCCTACCGCCGCAGCGGGCTGATCAAGCTGGTGGCCGACACTGCAACGGACCGACTCCTCGGAGCGCACATCGTGTCTGCGAACGCCGGAGACGTGATCGGCGAAGCGACCATCGCGATACGCTTCGGCGTACGCGTCCAGGAGGTGGTTTCGAGTCTGCACCCGTATCTCACCTGGGGCGAAGGACTCAAACTGGCGGCGCAGACGTTTACCAAGGACGTCGCACAGCTCTCCTGCTGCGCATGAGCTTTCAGCGGACCGTGGGTAGACCCTCGGGTACATGAATCACGAGCACCACCGAACCAGCACGCCCGTAAAACACGAGCCCGCCACGGCGGACGCGGCCGGGCACGCGGCGCACGTCGAAGCGAGCGGACCGCACGACGCGGCCGCGCACGACAAGCACGCGGGACACAGCGTGCCGATGTTCCGCCGCAAGTTCTTCGTTTCCCTCGCGCTCACCGTGCCGACGCTGGTCTGGAGCGAGCAGCTTCAGGAGTGGCTCGGCTATAGCGCACCGTCGTTCACCGGCTCTGACTGGGTCGCGCCACTCTTCGGCACGGCCGTCTTCGTCTACGGCGGCTGGGTCTTCATCCAGGGCGCGTACCGCGAGCTGCGCGACCGCCTGCCCGGCATGATGACGCTGATTGCGCTGGCGATCAGCGTCGCATTCGTGTTCAGCGCGGCCGTGACGCTGGGCGCGCCGGGCATGCCGCTGTGGTGGGAACTCGCCACGCTGGTCACGGTCATGCTGCTCGGCCACTGGATCGAGATGCGCTCGATCTCGCAGGCGCAAGGCGCACTTCAGGAGCTGGCCAAGCTGCTGCCGCAGACGGCATCGCGAGTGCGTGAGGACGGTGGCGCCGAGGAGGTGCCGATCGATGCACTGGGCGAGGGCGACGTCGTGCTCGTGCGACCCGGCGAAGCGGTCCCCGTCGACGGCGAGGTGCAGGAAGGCGAGAGCGACGTCGACGAGTCGCTGCTGACCGGCGAGTCGCGGCCGGTCGAGAAGCGGGCGGGCGAGCGGGTGATCGCCGGCAGCGTCAACGGCGCAGGCTCGCTGCGCGTGGCCGTCACCGGGACCGGCGAGAAGACCGCCCTCGCCGGCATCATGCGCCTGGTCGAGCAGGCGCAGAGCTCGCGCTCGCGAGCGCAGGCGCTGGCCGACCGCGCCGCGTTCTTCCTGACCATCGTGGCGATCGTGGCAGCCGTGCTGACGCTGGTCGCCTGGCTGATCGCCGATGCGAGCGGCGCATTCGCGGTCGAGCGCGTCGTGACCGTATTGGTCATCGCCTGCCCGCACGCGCTCGGCCTCGCGATTCCGCTGGTGGTCGCGATCTCGACGACGCTCGGCGCGCGAGGCGGGCTGCTGGTGCGCGATCGCCGAGGTCTCGAAGACGCGCGGCTGCTCGACACCGTCGTCTTCGACAAGACGGGCACGCTGACGCTGGGCGAGTTCCGCGTCGTCGACATCGCCACCGCCGGGATCGCCGAGGACCGCGCCCTCGCACTTGCAGCCGCGGTCGAGCGCGACTCGGAGCACAGCATCGCGCGCGGCATCGTGCGCAGCGCCGAGGAACGCGGGCTCGACATCCCGCCGGCGGAGGGGTTCCGCGCGATTCCGGGCCACGGCGCGAGCGCACGGGTCGACGGGCGCGAGCTGCACATCGGCGGCCCGGCGTTGTTGCTCGAGCTGAACCTCGAGCCGGCGCCCGCGCTGCGCGCGGCCGAGCAGCGCGCGGCCGAACGCGGGGAGGCTGTCGTTTTCCTGATCGACGAAGGGCAGGCCGTGGCGGCACTCGCCGTCGCGGACGCGGTGCGACCCGAGGCGCGCGAGGCGGTGGAGCGGCTGCACCAGGCGGGCATCGAGGTCGCCATGCTGACGGGCGACGCGCAGGCGGTGGCCGACGCGGTGGCTGACGACCTCGGCATCGACACCGTTCTCGCCCAGGTGCTGCCGGACCAGAAGGCCGAGCGCATCCGTGAGCTGCAGCAGCAGGGCAAGCGCGTGGCCATGGTGGGCGACGGTGTCAACGACGCGCCCGCGCTCGTCACCGCCGACGTCGGCATCGCGATCGGCGCCGGCACGGACGTGGCCGTCGAGGCCGGCGATGTGATCCTGGTGCGCAGCGATCCGCGCGATGTGCCGCGCATCATCACGCTGAGCCGCGCCAGCTACCGCAAGATGGTGCAGAACCTGTGGTGGGCCGCCGGCTACAATGTCGTGGCGATTCCGCTGGCTGCAGGCGTGCTCTACCGCTGGGGCATCCTGCTGCACCCGGCGGTCGGCGCCGTGCTCATGTCGGCGAGCACCGTGATCGTGGCGCTGAATGCTCAGTTGCTGCGACGCACGAAGTTCTGACAACCGACGTCCGCGCAGTGGTTCGCCGGCGCCACGTCAGTGTCATGTTGCTGCCTGTAGTAGTTCACTCCGGGCGTCACGCACGATAGACCACGAGGACTGCAAAAACAGCCCGGCGATCACCAGCGCCACACCAATATCGGGCCACGGCGTGCCGGTCCACGCCACGAATCCGGCGGCAACGACGACGGCCAGGTTGCCGATCGCATCGTTGCGTGAGAAGAGCCAAACCGCCCTGACGTTGGCGTCGCCGATGCGATGCGGGATCAGCACAGCGGCAGCCGAGACGTTGACCACCAGCGCTATCACGCCGAGCATGCCCATCAGCTCCGCCTCGGGCTGGCGCTGTGCCAGAATTCGGTACACGGTGTTGACGAGCACAGCCGAACCGAGCGCTCCGAGGAATAGGCCTTGGATCAATGCAGCGCGGGCACGCCATGCGATGCTCCAGCCAATCGCGAGTAGCCCGAGCATGGTTATGAGGCCATCGCCCAGAAAGTCGAGGGCATCAGCCTTCAAGGCCTGCGATCCCGCTACAATGCCACCGACCATCTCCACGATGCCGTAACCCACGTTGAGGACCACGACGATCCACAACGCTCGTCGATAGCCCGCCGTCTTCCGGGCTGGGGTGGGTGTATCTTCGGTCTGCACGGCTCGATCCAAGAGGCGGTAGAACAAAGTCTCGTCGAGCGGGGATGCCAGCCCGTCGAATCGAAAGGTGAACCTCTAGGTGCGACGGCCTTCGCGATCCGGCCGGGTTACAACTTGTGCACCCGCTGAGCGCGACTGCGATGCCGTGTTGAAGCACAATCGGAGTTGCGCGTACCACGGTACAGGGTTGTAGAGTCAGAGATGAACTGGACTCGATGCGCGACGCTCGCTGCGCTGCTGTGTCTCGGCGCGGATGTAGCGGCGCAGGGGCACGGCCCCGCGTACGCGCTGTCGACGCCGACGCTGGGTGCCGGCGGCTGGAGTCTCGACATCGCGCTCATGGCGCGCTGGAGCGAGGCCGGCACCAACTCCATGGTCCGGCCGATGTTCAGCTACGGCATCACCGAAGACGTGCAGCTTTCCGTCTCGGTGCCGGCGCCACTGACGCGCGCGGCCGGGTCGCGGCCGGCGCGTATGGCGACGCGCATGCCGGCCACCCGCGACGTGGAGGCGCTCGGCGCCTGGCGCTTCCACCGGCGTGCGATTGGCGTCGGCTCACGCGTCGAATCGACGGCGTATGCCGGTGTCGATTACCCGCTGGACGAGCGGCGGGCGGGTACGGCGACCGCGCCGGGCATGACTGCTGCCCTGGTGACCGGCTACGCATCGCGCAGCACGTACGCATGGATCGGCGCATTGGCACGGAGGTACGGTGCCGCCGGTGGGGATCGGATCGGCGACGTCGCCATGTATAGCCTGGCGCTCGGCTACCGCCCCGCGAGGTTCCGCAAGGAGCTGCCGCACGCGGACTGGCGCATCTTCTTAGAGGTCGTCGGCGAGACGGCACGGCCGAACACGATCGCGGGTACGGAACAGCCGGGTTCGGGCAGCCACGAGGTCTTCCTCGGGCCGACCGTGCTCGGGCTGTTCGGCGCGTGGGGCATTTCCGGGGGCCCGATGTTTCGGATCCACCGCGAGCAGACGGAGCCGCCCGCCAGCGATCGTGTGCGGCTCGCCGTGAATACCACCTTCTGGTTCTGAGAGGCGAACATGAACACGATAGTGAGGACGTGCCTGGCGCTGGTGTTGCTCGCGCCCGCACCGCTGCGAGCGCAGTTGCTGGAGATGCGGCAGACCATCTTCGGCATGGATTGAGCCGTGTGCGCCCACGCCGTGCGCGTGGCCGTCCAGAAGCTGCCGGGTGTCGATACGGTGGCTGTCAGCTTGAACGAGGGCGTCGCCTCCGTCCGGTTCGCGGCGGAACATCGCATCAGCATCGAACAGGTGCGCGAGATCATCCGCTCGAACGGCTTCACGCCGAAGGAGGCGGTCGTGCGGATCGCCGGCTCCGTGTCCGAACGAGACGGACAGGCCGCGCTTCGGCTCCCGGGCCGCAAGGAGCCATATCTGCTCTACCGCGCGGCCGGCGCCGCACCTCCGGTCCTGCCGCCGCTCGGTGCACGCGTCGTGATCGCGGGCCGCGTTCCGGAAACGCCTCGCGGCGTGTCGGCACCGCCGTGGCTGATCATTCAGGAGGTTGAGACGCGGTGATGCGGTGGCGCGAGGCGCTCACGAGCGTTACGCCCGTCGCGATCTTCGGCACGCTGATCTGCTGCGCGCTGCCGATCGCGCTCGTTGCGCTCGGCGCCGGCGCCACGTTCGCCTCACTGGTTTCATCCATGCCGTGGCTCGTCACGCTGTCCCGGCAGAAGCACTGGATGTTCGCGGGCGCCGCGTTGCTACTCCTCATGAACTGGTGGGCACTCTACCGCTCGGGCGAGGCGTGCCGACCGGGCGGCGTCTGCCACTCCTCGCATCCTCTCGGACGAACCCTGCGCGGCGTATTCTGGGGCTCCACCGGACTGTACGCGTTGGGCTTCGTCGCTGCGTACATGTTGCCGCTCCTCGTGCTGTGACGTGACGCCACCGGGCCCGACCTTCAACGTTTCGTTGCGACCGACGGTATAGGGAGTCAGGAGGCAGGGGACCGTCCTTCGGCGAGTCCGCGGTCGTGTGGGCTGGGAC
>JBOHRE010000075.1:0-16595 GCA_050732635.1 Longimicrobiales bacterium
GTACGGCCCCGGCGCGATGCGCGACAAGCGCCGCGCCTGGGCGCGCTCGCTCGCCGAGCTCACCGCCGCGTACCCGGACGACGACGAGGCCGCGGCCTTCCACGCGCTGGCCGTGCTCGCGGTCAGCTCGCACCGCGGCGCGGGCCGCGAGCGCATCCTCGGGGCGGCCGCACGGTTGGAGCGTATCTTCGCGCGCAATCCCGATCATCCCGGCGTCGCGCACTACCTGATCCATGCGTACGATGACCCGGACCTCGCGCGCCGCGGCCTCGCGGCCGCCCGCCGCTACGATGACATTGCGCCGGCCGCATACCATGCGCGCCACATGCCCGCGCACATCTACCGCCAGCTCGGCATGTGGGAGGAGGTCGCGAACGCCTGCGCGTCCGCTTACGAGGCGTCCGTCGCCTGGGTCGAGCGCGAGGGGCTCGCCGACAACAAGCGCGATTTCCACTCGCTGCGCTGGCTGCAGACCGCCTACGTCGAGCTGGGCCGACTCGACGATGCGCAGCGGCTGATCGAGCACGTCGCGCAGCTGGTCAGGGACAACCCGGCCGACCGCGAGATCCGCGGCGTGAAGCGGGACCTCGAGCGCGCGCTCGAGGGTGCGGACCTCACGGATTTCTGAGTTGAGCTCGTCGATCGCAACACCGATCGTCGAGTCCGGAGCCGACGCTGGCGGTGAGCACCGAAACCGGCCCGATCGCATCACGGTCGGCCTGACCGTCGCCCTGGTGTGCTTCGGTGCCTACACCATCTTCGCGTTCCCGGCACATCACGATGTCGCCTGGATGCTCTATGCCGCGGGCAAGCTGCTCGACGGTGGCCGGTTCGGCATCGACATCGTCGAGGTGAATCCACCGCTGATCGTCTACTTCAGCGCCGTAGTGGACACGCTCGCGCGCGCGCTCGGCGTCTGGAACGTGACAGCGTGGAAGGGCGCGGTGCTCGTGCTGGCGCTGACCTCGCTAGCCCTCTGCTGGAAGCTGCTGGGCGTGCTGCTGCCGCACTGGCCGCGCGCGCGCGGCCTGCTGCTGCTGCTGCTCGCATTCCTGCTCGTGCCCTTTGCCGGTATGGAGTTCGGCCAACGCGAGCATCTCGTCTTGATACTGACCATGCCGTATCTGATCGCGGCCGCCGGCCGGGCTCGCGGCCTCATGATCGCGCGCTCGACCGCGATCTTCCTCGGCCTGCTCGCCGGTGCCGGCATCGCGCTGAAGCCGTATTTCCTGCCCGTCTGGCTCGGCACGGAGGTCTACGTAGGCCTGCGATGCGGCCCCCGCAGCTGGCTGCGCGGGGAGCACGCCGCGCTGGTCGGTGCCCTCGTGTTCTATGGGCTCCTCGTGCTGCTGTTCACGCCCGACTATGTCGTGGTCGCGCGCTGGGCGCTCGAGGTTTACGATGCGTACAACTCGGCGAGCCCGCGTTGGATCGCGTCCCAGCCGGGGCTGCGCTGGGCGCTCGCCGCGCTGACCGGCTCTGCGCTCGCCGGCGTCATCGTGAAGCGCTCGGCACTGCGCGAGCTGCGCTGGCTGACCGGCATCTCGCTGCTGACCTACCTTGCCGCGGTCTTCGCGCAGAACAAGGGCTGGGCCTATCACTGGCTCCCGGTCATCGCTCTCTCGTATCTGCTGCTCGCGTTGTCGGTGCTCGCTGCGAGCGAGCTGCTCGGCGACCGACGCCGCGGCACCGGCCGCGTCAGCCGCGCCCTGGTACAGACCCGCGTCCCCGAGCTGGTCCTCGCGTTGTTCCTCGTTCTCGCGACCGCCACGATCCTGCGATCGAGCCGGGATCACTGGAGCCGCATGGCCGGGCGGAGTGCCTATTATCTCACTGCCATGATCGACCTGGTCGAGACCCACGGCGAGGAGGGGCCGATCTTCGCGTTCTCGACCAACATGCAGGCTGGCTTTCCCCTGGTGAATCTGACCGGTGTGGACTGGGGCGCGCGCCTCAACTCGTTGTGGCACCTGCCCGGTCTGTACGCGCCGACGCCACCCGCGCAACGCGGGTTCGCGTACCGCGCACCAGCTGATATGGCGCCGATCGAGCGCGCCTTCTTCGAGGCCGTGATCACCGATCTGCAGCACAGCCGGCCCACGCTGCTGATCGTCGACACCCGGCCGCCGGGGTACGTGCTCAACGGGTTCGACTACCTCGAGTACTTCGGCCAGGACGGCCGATTTCGCGAGCTCATGGCCGGCTACCGCTTCCTCATGCCCGTCGACCGCTACCGGGTCTTCAAACGCATTGACGAGATTCAGACCTGAAGGGGACCGGTCACGGCGGCCCGCGGCGCACTCCGCGAGGCCCCCACTCGACGGCGTCGCCACAACACGCTTGCGGCCGGGACAAGCGCGAATCAGTGGCCGTGCATGCTCGCCTCGGCCGTCTCCCGGCCGAGTCGGTGCAGCCGCCGCAGCACACTGTCGCGGTAGGTGCGGCTCATCCGCAGCCGCGTGCCATTCTCGAGCTCCAGCTCGTGGTCGCCGCCGCGCGTCGGCCGCACTCGTTCGACACGGTCCAGGTTGACGATCAGACGGCGGTGGACGCGCGCGAAACGGCCGTCCAGCGCCGCCTCCGCCGCCGTCAAGGTCATCCGCTCCAAATACGAACGGCTGCCGGCGTGCAGCCGGACGTAGTTGTCCGCCGACTCCACCCAGTCGATCTCACCGACGCGTAACAAACGGAACCCATCCCTCTCGCGAATCGCGATCCGGTTCTCCCGCTCTGCGACGCGCCCTTCGACGTTCGCCATGGTCCGCCCCCTGGGCCTGCAATGCTTATCTCAGCGCCGAGCCATCTACGGGAGGAACGTCTGAGGCGGCGAAATCCTTACGCCAGCGCCCGAGTCGCACCGGCGCCGGGGCCGGCCGAGCGAGGTGGGGACGGCGCACGCGGGGCTGCGAGGCTCGGTGGCGCGCTGCCGGGAGCGGTGCGAAGTTGGCACGCGCAGCCGGGCGACGCGCGGCGGCGCAGTGACCGAATCACCCGTAACACGAGCACGTGTCCAGCTACTGCGAGGCGGCGCCGGGGCACCCGTTCCACGGGCCCTACCACGACCGCGAATACGGGTTTCCGCTGCGCGACGACGCCGGGCTGTTCGAGCGGCTGGTCCTCGAGATCAACCAGGCCGGCCTGTCCTGGCTGACGATCCTGAGGAAGCGCGCGGCCTTCCGCCGTGCGTATGACGGCTTCGACATCGACCGCGTTGCCGGCTACGGCGCGCGCGAACGCAACCGGCTGCTCGGCGACGCGGGCATTGTGCGTAACCGGCTGAAGGTCGACGCCGCGATCCACAACGCGCAACGGCTGGTCGAGCTACGGCGCGAGCACGGCTCCTTCGCAGGCTGGTTGGACACGCACCATCCGCTCGACCTGCCGGCATGGCTGCGGCTCTTCAAGCGGACGTTTCGCTTCACCGGAGGCGAGATCGTGCGTGAGTTCCTGGTCAGCACTGGCTACCTGCCGGGCGCGCACGCGGAGCGCTGCCCGATCTACCCGAAGGTGCTGAAGCTCGACCCGCCGTGGGCGCGCGCCGCGCGCTGACGGCGGTCGCAACGGAAACCGGAGCGGCGCCGCCCTTCTCAGGCCGTCTTCACCCAGCAGCGCAGCACCTCGGCCACCGACCAGGCCTGCGCGACGCAGCCGCGCGGCATATGCGGCTCCTCGGCATCGAAGATCTCCGACAGTGAACCGATGCAGGCCTCGCCCAGATGCTCGAGCAGGCCTGACAGGAATGCGCGGGCGCGGGCGTGGTCGCCCGGATG
Source organism: Longimicrobiales bacterium (assembly GCA_050732635.1). GTDB lineage: Bacteria > Gemmatimonadota > Gemmatimonadetes > Longimicrobiales > RSA9 > JBOHRE01. The sequence goes on from JBOHRE010000075.1 coordinate 3,771, forward strand.
CACGCGCAGCCAGGCATCGATGAAGGGCCCGATCAGCCAGCCCCAGACAGTGCCCTGGTGGTAGGCGGCGTCGCGGGCGCGCAGGTCACCGAAGTAGACCCGCTCGTAGTCGGGCTCGGACGGCGCGAGCGAGCGCAGCCCGACCGGTGTTAGCAGGGCGTCGCGCACGCACTCGACCACCGGCCGCCAGTGCTGCCGCTCCAGCACCGCGTACGGCAGCGACACCGCGAAGATCTGGTTCGGACGCAGTGACGCATCGTCGCCGTTCTCGCCGTCGACGACATCGTAGAGGTGCTGTGCCTGATCGCTCCAGAACCGTCGATTGAACGATTCCCGGGCGCGTGCGGCATGCGCGGCGATCATGCCGGCCGCGCGGCGGTCGCCGTCCTCCCGCTCCCAGCGCTCGAGCAGGCGCAGCGCATTGTACCAGAGCGCGTTGATCTCGACGGCTTTGCCGCGCCGGGGCGTGACGACCCAACCATCGACCTTCGCGTCCATCCAGGTCAGCTGGAATCCCTCGGCGCCCTGCCGGAGCAGGCCGTCGTCCGGATCGACGCCGATACCGAAGCGGGTACCGCGCAGGTGGTGACCGACGATCTCGCGCAGGCGGGGCAGCAGCACGCGCAGTGTGGCCCGGTCGCCGGTCGCGGCCAGGTAGCGGTCAATGGCGTGGAAGAACCAGAGCGACGCGTCGGCCGTGTGGTACAGCCCCTCGTTCTCGCCCTCGGGGAACATGTTCGGGATCAGACCGTCGCGGACGTGCCGCCCGAACGTGCGCAGGATCTGGCCGGCTTCGCGGCGCCGCCCGGTCATGAGCGTCAGGCCCTCGAGGCTGATCATCGTGTCGCGGCCCCAGTCGGTGAACCAGTGATAGCCGGCGATGATCGTGCACGCCTCCTCGCCTGCGGCGTGCGCCTCGGCCGCGTCGCCCAGGCGCGGCGGCGTGATGATGAAGCCATCGGCCGCGAGCACGAGCTCCGTGCCCGCGCCCTCCTGCGCTGCGGGCTCGGCCCGCTCGACCAGTCCTGCGCGACGCCGTAACTCATTGGCCAGCACGCTGCCATCAGCCGGCACCGACAGCGCGTCCCACGGCTCCGTGCTCGCCACCAGGCACGCCGGCGCGTCCGGCCCGAGCACGCAGCCGAACTCGCCGGGCGACCAGCGGTCGCCGACCGAGGCGTAGCCCCGGCTCGCCTCGACGCTGTACAGGATCTGCTTCACCACCCGTGCATCATCGGTGAAACCGGCGGAGTCGCCGCCGAAGTCCAGCCGCAACGCCGGCAGGTCGTCGCCCGCCCGCAGCTCGTAGCCGCGCTCCTGCTGACGAATGGCGTAGGTCGACGCGAGCGGCTCGTCGACCGGCGCGTCGTGCGAGCGGATGTGCACGATCGGGCGCAGCCGCAGCTCGATCGGCGCGGCCGCGTCCAGCACCTGATAGGTCAGCACTGCCGTGTTCTGGCGGTAGGGCAGGATGATCCGCTTCTCGATGCGCGCGCCGCCCAGGTCGTAGGTCCATACCGGCAGCCCGGCCTCCAGCCGAAACTCGGTCAGATAGCGCGCGCCGTGCAGCTCCAGTGCGTCCGGCCGCTGCTCGCCACCCAGCCGTACCGGCTCCGCATCCCCGACCTTCAACAGCTCCGCCACGTCCGCCAGCATCAGCATCCGCCCCAGCGGCGGCGGAAACGCGGCGATCAGCAGCCCGTGATACCGGCGCGTCGCGGCTCCCGATACCGTGCCGGACGCATAGCCGCCCAGCCCGTTCGTGACCAGCCACTCGCGATCCACCAGAGGCGCCCAGTCCGGTGCGTCCGGACCCTCCCAGGGCATGCGCCTGAACAGATCCGCCCGCGTCAGCACCTGGTCCGAGTCGCGCTGCGGCTTCTGCCCGCGCCAGCGCTGCCGTACCGTCGTCGTCGATGAGTTCATGGGCTCACGTCGTGGGATCCAATGGAACGGGTTCCAGCGCCACCGCGCACTGGCCGGGCAGTCGCCAGCCATCCTCCGCCTCGAGCGGCGCCGTGCCCCGCCCGCCGTAGCGCGCATCCTCGCTCGACCAGAGCGTGCGCCAGCGCCGTTCCGCCGGCGGCGCGAGCAGCGGCTCTGGCGCCGGCAGCAGCCGCATGTCGCGGCCCAGATTGATCACCAGCAGCCGATCGTCGCCACCCTCGCCGAAGTAGCGCAGCACGAAGGCCTCCGGGCTCAGCACCGCGCCATCGACGCCGCCCTGGCGCTGCGCGGCGAACACCGGGTCGCGGCGGCGCAGCCGGCAGAGGTCGCGGTGCAGCGCGCAGACCTCGGCGTTCGCCGTCCGCTCCGCCCAGTCGAGCGTGCACCGCCGGAATGTTTCGATGTCGCACGGATCCGGCAGCAGCGAGCGCACCTCGCTCAGGCCGATGCTGCGGAACTGCGCCAGGAACTCCGCGCGGCCGCGGCGCACGGACTTGGCGAGCTCCGGCCGCTGATCCGCGAAATAGAGGAACGGCCGGTTGGAGCCCCATTCCTGGCCCTGGAAGAGCATCGGCGTCTGCGGGCCCAGCAGCAGCAGCGCTGTCAGGGCGCGGTACGCGCCGGGGCTCGATTGGCTGTGCAGCCGCGCGCCGCGCTCTGAGTTGGCGATCTGGTCGTGGTTCTCCAGGAAGTGCACGAAGACGGCCGGAGCGAGGTCGAGCGCCGGCGAGCCGCGACGCTGCTGCTGCCAGCCGTAATACTGGCCCTGATAGAGGAAGCCACGCTTCGCGGCAGACACGAACTCCTGCGCGGCGCCCAGGTGGTCCGTGTAGTACGCCTCCTTGCGGCCGGTCAGCGCGACGACCGCCGAGTGATGGAAATCGTCGTTCCAGACCGCATCGAATCCGTGACCGCCGTGCGCAGCCGGGCGCACGATCCGGGTCTGCTGCGGCTCGTTCTCGCCGAGCAGCAGCACGCCGCGGCGCCCGGCCGCCTCGCGCGCGGTCCGCGCCAGCTCGGTCAGGATGTGCGGGCGCGACGCGTCATAGATGTTCTGCGTCGCATCGAAGCGGAAGCCGTCGACGTGCAGCTCCTCGATCCAGTAGCGCACGTTCGCCGCGCAGTACTCGCGCACCGCGGCGCAGCCCGGACCATCGAAGTTCAGCGCGTCGCCCCAGTCAGTCGTGTAGCGATCGCTGAAGTACTCCCGTGCGAACTCGCCCAGGTAATTGCCGTCCGGACCCAGGTGGTTGTACACGACGTCCAGCACCACGCCGATTCCCGCAGCGTGGACCGCGTCGATGAAGTCGCGCATCGCGTCCGGCGTGCCGTACAGACGGGTCGGCGCGAACAGGTTCACACCGTCGTATCCCCAGCCGAAGCGGCCCGGAAAGTCTGCGACCGGCAGCAGCTCGATGAGGCTGATGCCGACCTCGGCGAGCAGCGGCAGCCGCTCCGCCGCTGCGCCCCAGGTTCCCTCGGGCGTGAACGTGCCGATGTGCAGCTCGTAGATGATCTGCCCGGCCAGCGCCGATCCACGCCAGGCCGCGTCCCGCCAGCGGTAGGAGCGCGGGTCGATGACCTGCGACGCGCCGTGAGGACCCGTTGGCTGGTAGCGCGAGGCAGGGTCGGGGAGCAGCCTCTCGCCCTCGTCGACGCGAAAGCGGTACAGTGTGCCTGCGGTGGCCTCCTCGACGAGCGCCGAGAAGTAGCCGCCGCGCTCCGCGTCCAGTCGATACGTGCGACGTCGCGCCGCGCTTCGCTCGCCCTTCGTCGATGCGTCCGGCGTCGCAGGCCGCGCGGCCGTGGCGTGGTTGGCACCGTCCGGCACTTCACCGTCCGGCACTTCGAGGACGACCTCCACGACGCGGCGGCGGGGCGCCCACACGCGGAAGTGAACGCCCCGCCCCGTCACGACCTCGGCGCCGACAGGCAGCCGCCGCAGCGGCGACGCCTCTGCCCTCGAGCGCGATTCCACTTCGAGCACGCCCGCGCTGGCCGCAAGAGACGCACCACCTCAGTGCGGCATGAACGTGACTCGTATATCGTCGATATAGTAGACGCGCGTCGCCTCCCACGTGCCCCAGACACCCAGGAAGACGTAGAGCCGACCGTCCGCGCTCGAGCGCGCTTCCACGCTCGTGCGACGTTCGTCCCAGACGTGGCCCGCATCGGTGTCGGAGCCGTTGCCGGTGTCGCCGCTGAACTCGAGATCAGCGGCGTCCTCCGGGTCGTCTGCCGACGCGCCCGCGATGATCTGCCACAGGTTCACCGTCCCGAAGTCGGCGCTCGCGAAGTCGAACGCGATGTCCACCGTATAATCCGTATCCGGCAGCACATTGAAGCGCCGCTCGATCCAGATCTTGCCCGCGTTGTTCAGGTTGGCGAGCTCGAGGCGAACCGAGCTGGAGTCCAGCGACGCGAGCTCCGTGCTGCGCTCGATGGACCAGGTGATCGGCGGGTCATCGACATCGGCAGTGTCGCGTGACCAGCCCTGCAGCCCCGCGGCGGGGTCCTCGAATGAGACCGTGAACGTCTGCTCTCGCGGCGGACCGGCCGACGTGTCGAGGCAGGCCGCCAGCGCCGCTGCGCCGCAACATCCTGCAACGGACCGCGTGGCCGCCGACCACCGGCGCCGACGCGTCATCAGCGGCCGGGTACGATCGACACGCCCAGCTGCATGACGAGCATGTCCGTGTCCGTGCGGTGCGGTGTGAAGGAGATCGTGCCGTCGGGATTGTCCGTGATGTCGCCCTCGCGCAGGTAGCGCGCCTCGCCGTTGTTCTGGTAGCGCACGCCCGCATCGACGGCGATCTGCGAGCGGCCGCGGTAGACCGGCGCGCGCAGCCCGGCTGCGCCGACCAGCGACCGCGTCCAGTCCGACAGGTGCGTCGTGCGCGCAAAGCTGTCGGAGCTCTCGGTCGAGGACAGCGCGGAATTTGTGGCGAGATGGATCACGCCCAGGCCGAGCGCCGCGTACGGCCGGACCGGTCCGAGCGGCAGCGCGATCTCCGGGCCGACATGGAAGAAGGCGACGTCGTTGGTCGTGCGCAGGTCGAGCTGGATCCGACCGCCGACCGTCGGACTCAGCATGACGCGCCGCTCCTCACGCCCGTAGTTGAGGATCCCCGCGTCCGCACGGAGCGCAAAGATCCCGGCGGCGTCGAGCCGGTACGAGCCGTTCAGCGTGCCACCCCACGCGGCGCGATCCAGGACGTGGCCGAAGTCGCCCCGCGGCTGCGCTCCCACGAGCGCGACGCCGATCCGCCACGGCTGCGGCCGCGCCTCGGGCTCGGCGCGCTGCGCCACCGCCGGCGTGACCCCGCTCGCTGCCGCCAGAAAGGTGAGAGCCAGCATGCAGGCGTCGACGCGCATCGTTACCTCCCTGCGACAGAGCTGGAGTCGATAGCCGGATACGGATATCTGACCACGGACTGGCTCGCCGTGTTCCACACATCCTGAAGCCGGTCGCATGCGCGGGCGACGGCGGCGGCGCATATTCGGGCCGCGAGGCGACGACGCAGCGTCGCCCGACTTCGCATCCGGACCAGGAGCATGTATGAGGAGCGATTCGTTCGGCCGCCTCGTGCTTGCGCTGCTGCTGACCACCGGCTGCGCCGGTGCTACGCGCGTCCCCGCCAACGCGACTGCGGCGGCAGGCCGCGAACGCGACGCGCTCGCGGTCGTCGAGCGACTGTTCGACGGCATGCGGCAGCGCGACACGGCCGCGATCCGCTCGACGCTGCACGCCGATGCCCGGCTGCTGACGGCAGGCACGCGCGACGGCGCGCCCGGCGTGCAGGCGACACCGATCGATGCGTTCATCCGCTCGATCGGAGGTGCCACCGCATACCTCGATGAGCGGTTGCACGACACCGAGGTCAGAGTGGACGGTGATCTCGCCACGGTGTGGACCGGTTACCATTTCTTCGTCGATGGCGAGTTCAGCCACTGCGGTGTGGATGCATTCCAGCTGGTACGCATGCCGACGGGATGGCAGATCGTATCGATCGTCGACACCCGGCGCCGCGAGGGTTGCAATCCCGAGCGACACCGCGGCTAGGCCGCGCGCCCCGTGCTCGCCGGCCGCGCTGCGACGCCGCGCTCGAGCTCGCGCACCAGCTGCTGCAGCGATTTCAGGTAGCTCCAGTGCTCGACCTCGACGTAGTGCCGCGTCGAGCCGGCGTAGCGGATGCCGGCGCCAAGGTCCTCGTCGACCTGCTGCCGCCGCTGCCGCAGCAGCTCGGCCGCGGGGTCGGCTGCAATGGCCGCGCGCAGGAACAGCGCGACCGCCCGCGTCTGCTGGTGCACCATGCCGAATACGCCGCTGTCGGACTGGATCAGGCCGGCCACGAACAGCGTATCCAGCGTTGGATGAAAGACGTGCTTGTAGAGACGCGGCCGACCCTCGCGCCAGTTCAGCAATGCTGGATCCATGAACGGGATGGTGATCTCGTAGCCGGTGGCGTAGACGATCAGGTCGATGGTTGCCACGCTGCCGTCGACGAAACGCACGCGCTCGCCCTCGAGGGCTGCGATGTCGGGCTTGGGCGTCAGCTCGCCATGCCGCACGTAGAAGGGCAGCAGCGAGTTCACGATCGGGTGCGTCTCGAACAGCTTGTGATCGGGACGCGGCAGGCCGATCTGCTCGGGCCGGCCGACCACCAATCGGATCGCCGCGCGCGCGATCGCGCGCCGCACTGCCAGCGGCAACCGCAGCCGCAGCAGCAGGTCGCCGATCTGGTCGACCGGCCGGCCGAGGATGTACTTCGGCAGATAGTGGTAGCCGCGTCGCAGGCTGTGAAATGCGGCCTCGGCATGCTGCGCGGCCTCGACCGCAATGTCGCACCCGGAGTTGCCGCCGCCGACCACCAGCACGCGCCTGCCCCGCAGCACGTCGGGCGTGCGGTACGTGGCCGAATGCATGACCGCGCTCGTGAACTCGCCCGGGTACTGCGGCCATTTGGGTGACCAGTTGTGGCCATTGGCCACGACCAGCGCAGCGTACGTCTCCTCGCGGCCGTCCGCCGTGCGCACCAGCCAGCGCGGCTCGAGTGGCCCCGCTCCGTCCGTTTCGCGGTCGACCGGCCGGGCCTGCGTCACTTCGGTGTCGAAGCGGATCGTGCGCAGTACGCCGAAATGATCGGCATAGGCGCGCAAGTAGGCGAGCACCTGCGCGTGGCTCGGGTAGTCCGGGTACTCGTCCGGCATCGGGAAATCCGGAAACTGCGTGAACGGCTTCGACGAGATCATGTGCGTCGACCGGTACACGCGGCCCGCGGGCAGGCCGTAGTTCCACACGCCGCCGAGATCCGGCTCGCGTTCGAGCACCCGCACGTCGAATCCTTCGGCCAGCAGGTTGCGAGCTGCGGCCAGTCCGGCCGCGCCCGCGCCGACCACGCAGACGCGCGCGCTCATGGCTCCGGCCGGTCGCGTGCGGGGCCCATCGGCGGCTCGTCGGGCGACGTCGCCCCGCCGACCCCGCGGTTCGCCGCCGCCCACTGCCGCAGCAGCGGCGTCGCGCCGAGTGCGCGCATGACCGGCCGGCGCAGCGCCGGCACCAGCTCGCCCGCCGACCACAGCAACCGCATCGGTCCGCGATTCACGATGATCTCGGCAAGGTCGCGGTCCAGCGCGCGCAGCACCGCCGCCGCGACCGCCTCGGCGGTCGTGGTGCCGAGCAGACCGTGGAAGTCCACGCCCGTACGCGCGCGCAGCCGCTCGAACATGCCCGTGTCGCGCACGAACCCGGGCAGCACCGCCGACGCGCTCACGCCCCGGCCGTGATACTCCTCGCGCAGCGAGCGCGTGAACGCGAGCAGCCCCGCCTTGCTCGCCGCATAGGGTGCAAGAAACGGCGGCGCGGCCGCCGCCGCGAGCGAGCAGAGATTGACGATCCTGCCGAAGCCGTGCTCCAGCATGGACGGCAGCACCAGGCGCGCGAGTCGCAGCGGCACCGACAGGTTCAGCGCGACGATCCGGTCGATCGCGTCGAGCGGCAACCGGTGGTAGTCGAGCGTCAGCTCCATGCCGGCATTGTTCACCAGCACCTCGACCGGGCCCAGCCGCTCGCGCGCGAACTCGACCACCCGCGCCGGTGCACTCGCCCCCAGCAGGTCCACCGCCAGCGCGTGTGCAGCCACGCCGGCTGCGCGCAGCTTCGCCTCGAGCGGCTCCAGCTCCGGGTCCGGCAGCGCGACCAGCACCAAGCGTGCGCCGCGTCGCGCCAGCGCCCGCGCGATCGCCGGGCCCAGCCCGCCGGTCGCGCCGGTCACCACCGTGACCCGCCCCCACACCGGATCGGCCGTCGTCTTCATACGCAGAACCTTGCCCCGCCTCGCGCCTGCCGCTCTACTGGTCCCTCAGCCCAAGCCCCAGCCCGATCAAAGCACATGGAAATCATCTTCGCCGCGCATTCCGGGCTCCGCTACCTGGTCCTGCTCATCGGCGTGGTCGTGGCGCTGCACGCCGCTGTCGGCGCCGCGCGCCGGACGCCCTACGGTCGTGCTGCCGGCGGGTTGCTGCGTGTCTTCGTCGGCTTGGTCGACCTGCAGGTGCTCCTCGGTTTGATCCTGCTGTTCTTGCGCCCGTTCTATCCTGCGCTGATCGGACACATCGTCCTGATGATCGCCGCCGCCGGCGCGGCCCACTACGGCTCGATCGCCGTCCGCCGCGCCACCGAGCCCGAGCGACAGTACACCCGCCAGGTCATCGCTGCCGGCAGTGCGCTGCTGCTCATCATCGCCGGCGTCATGGCGCTCGGCCGCGGCATCTTCGCCTCTTCCCTAAGCGCCCGCGCCGTCGCACAGGCCTCCCTGGCAACGCCGCGGCCGGCCGGCGGCGCACGACCGAGCGCCGAGCCAGCCTGGTGCCATCCCCCTCTGTGTGCCCTGCAACAGGCCGAGCGTCGGGGACGGGAAGACGCGATCACCCTGTGGGGACCCTACGCGCTTTTGTACAACGTGTACGTGTTGCCGCCAGCGAGCTGTACAACCTGTACCAAAACGCATAGGGCCGCCGCACCCAGGTGCCACCGCCTGAGGTGCGGCGCCATGCTGCGGCGGAGCTGGCGCGGCGACCGTCACAGTTCCACCACCGTTCCGAGGCCCAGCGCCTCGGCGCGCGTCAGCGCCTCCCGAGCCAGTGCCAGATCCTGCAACGCCACTCCGACCGACTTGAAGACCGTGATCTCCGCCGCCGTGCGCCGACCCTCGGCCGTGCCGTTCACGATCTCGCCCAGTTCCGCGCGAATGTGCGTTTCCGTGATCAATCCCGCCCGCAGCGCGAGGATCACGTCGCCGGCCTCGGCGAGCGCGGCGGCGCGCGAATCGACCACGAGCGCGGACCGACGGATCAGCTCGCCATCCAGCTCACGCATCTCGGGCGTGTACGCACCGATCGCGTTGATGTGCGCGCCGGCCTCGACGGCGCGGCCCGGGAAGACCGGCTGCGCGCTGGACGTGGCCGTAATGATGAGATCGGCGTCGGCGAGGGCCGCCTGCGGGTCGCGCAACGCGCGGGTGGGGACGTCCTCGAGCCCGGCCACAAATGCCTGTGCGGAGGCCAGCGACCGCGCCACCACGCGCACCTCGCGAACCGACCGCACCGCGCGCACGGCCTCGAGCTGCGTGCGCGCCTGAACACCCGCGCCGAACAGGGCTACCACACCGGCGTCCTCAGGCGCGAGCAGCCGCGTGGCCAGGCCCGACGCGGCGCCGGTCCGCAGCGCCGTCAGCTCCGCCCCCTCCAGGACCGCCAGCGGCTGGCCGGTGGCCGCGTCCAGCAGGATCATGAGCGCGCTGATGGCGGGCAGCCCCCGGGCCGGGTTGCCGTCGAAGACGGAAACGAGCTTCGCGCCGAGCTGCTGCCTGCCTGGCAGGAACGCCGGCATCAGTAGGATCGAACCGGCCGTCGCCGGCAGGCGGAGCCGAAGCGGGATTTCGGCCTCGCCGGCCGAAAGCGTCCCGAAGGTTTCCGCCATCACGTCGATGGCTCGGGGCATGCCGACCGCGGCACGAACATCGCGACCCGAAAGCAGGTGCAGGCGCAGGGTTGACCCACCCATCATATTGTCCAGGAGGAGCGGTCTTGAGGCGGAGCGGGACTCAGCGTCGGACCCGCGCGCGCAAAGCGCAAGCGACGCTGAACGGGAAGAGAGTGCGTACACCGGAGGACGTTCTCGACGAGATGCACGCGCGCGGCGCGACCCGCTTGCGCGCCGTGCGGCTGAAGGAAAATCGAAGCACTCTGTTGTCGCTTTCGCGCGACGGTCGCACACTCCACGCGCACCGGTGCTTCGCCGCGGCACCCGCGCACGTGCTCGACGACATCGCCGCGTGGGCCACGTTGCGGCCCCGCACGGCAGCGCACCGCGAGGTGACCCGTCGCGTGGTCTCGTGGCCGACAGCCCGGGTCGCGCTGGGCGGCCTCCGCCGGGCGGCGGCCAACGGCCGCAGCCACGCGAACGGCAACGTCCGGCGCAACGGCAATGACCGTGGCCACGGCGACGTCCGTGGCGGCGAGGCCATAGGGCGCAACGGCAACGGCAACGGCCGCGGCCACGGCACCGGCGAGACGTTGGCGACGCGTGCCGGCTTCAATGGCAGCGCGCAGCGCGATCGACTGCTCGAGCTGTACCGGTTCGCGAATCGCACGCGCTTCGGCGGGCGGCTTCCGGCGCGCGTGCCGATCCGTCTGAGTCGACGGATGCGCCGCTCGCACGGCCAGGTCGTGTTCCTGACGTCGCCGGACGGCAAGCGCAGCGTGATCGAGATCGCGTTGAACGATGCGCTGATGGACCGCGGCAACGAGCGTGATCTGATGGACACGCTGTTGCACGAGATGGCGCATATCGAGGCGTTTCTGTATCACGGCCATTCGGCACACGGGCCGGTGTGGAAGCGGATCGCGCGCCGGGTCGGCTGCGAGGACCGGGCGTGCGCGGATCGCCGGCCGCGGCGCCGTCGCAAGAAGCTGGGCGACGACGCGTCCGAGCAGATGTGGCTGTTCGCGGGCTCGCGGCGTCGCGGTTGATGGGTTAGCGTGGCGAGGTTCAGGCCGGCTGGGGAACGGGCCGGTCGAGTTCGCCTTCGAGTTTGCGCTGGTCCGATGATCCGATCGCTGCTCCTGCCGCTGCTGCTCGCGGCCCTCGGCTGTGCCCAGCCCGCGCCGCCCATCGATGCACGGCTGCTCGAGCTACGCGCCGCGGGCGAGCGGCTCGTCGCCACGGATCGGGGCGTCGTGGTTGCCGCCACCACGGCGGCCAGCGAGATCGGGGCCCGTGTGTTGGCCGGCGGCGGCAACGCGGTGGACGCCGCGATCGCGACCGGCTTCGCCCTGGCCGTCACCTATCCGACCGCCGGCAACATCGGCGGTGGCGGCTTCATGGTGATCCGCTTCCCGGATGGCAGCGCGACCGCCATCGATTTCCGGGAGAAGGCGCCACTCGCGGCACACGCGGAGATGTTCGTCGATTCGAGCGGCGAGTACTCCTCCGAGCTGCACCACAACAGTCATCTTGCTGTCGGCGTGCCGGGCACCGTCGCGGGCTTCGCCGAGGCGCACGCGCGTCATGGCCGGCTGCAATGGCCGGTGCTGGTCGAGCCCAGCGTCAGGCTGGCGCGCGCTGGCTTCGCGCTGCCGGAAGGCGTCGCCGCCTCGCTCGAGAACGTGCTGCCTCGTCTGGCCCGCTATCCGGCCAGCCTCGCGGCGTACTCGAAGCGCGGTCAGCCCTACCGCGCCGGCGAGCGCTTCCGCCAGCCGGACCTGGCGCGCACGCTCGATCGGATCCGGCGTCAGGGCCGTGACGGCTTCTACCAGGGTGAAACCGCGCGGCTGATCGCGGCGGAGATGCGCCGGGGCGGCGGCCTGATTACGGTTGACGACCTGGCACGCTACGAGCCGCGCATCCGCGAGCCCGTGCGCGGCACGTTCCGCGGCGTCGAGGTCATCAGCATGCCGCCGCCCAGCAGTGGCGGCGTCGCGCTGATCGAGATGCTGAACGTCCTCGAGGGCTTCGACCTCGAGGCCATGGGTCACAACAGCGCGAGCTACATCCATCACCTGGCGGAAGCGATGCGGCGCGCGTATCGCGACCGTGCCGAGTTCCTGGCGGATCCCGACTTCGTCGACGTCCCGGTCGAGCGGCTCACGAGCAAAGCGTACGCGGCCCGGCTGCGTGCCACGATCGATCCGACCGCCGCGAGCATCTCCGTGCCCAGCGACATCGCACCCGACCACGAGAGCCTGGAGACGACACACTATTCCGTCGTGGATGAGGACGGCATGGCGGTGGCCGTGACCTATACGCTCGAGGCAGGCTATGGCTCGAAGATCGTCGTACCCGGCGCCGGCTTCCTGCTAAACAACGAGATGGGCGACTTCAACGCCCGTCCGGGACTGACGACGGAGCGCGGACTGATCGGCACGCGCCCGAACCTGGCGCGCCCGGAGCAACGCATGCTGTCGAGCATGACGCCCACGATCCTGGCACGCGACGGCCGTCTGCTCGCCGTGGTCGGCAGCCCCGGTGGGCGCACGATCATCAACACGGTGCTGCAGATCACACTGAACCTGGTCGAGTTCGGCATGCCGCTCGACCAGGCGATCAGCGCCGCACGGTTGCACCACCAGTGGCTGCCGGACCGCCTCACGATCGAGCAGGGCGGCAGCGACGACGCGGGCGTGGCGGCACTGCGCGGGCTGGGTCACGAGGTCCGCGTCGGCGGCCGGCAGGGGCGGGTCCACGCAATCGCTCTCGATCCCCCGACCGGCCAGCGCGTCGGCATGGCCGACCCGCGCGATCCGGACGCAGCCGCCGCGACTCCTGCCGGCACGCGATGAGAGCCGTCCCGTTCTGGCGACGGCTCGGCCTCACGC
>JBOHRE010000076.1:0-16566 GCA_050732635.1 Longimicrobiales bacterium
GTCGAGGCCCTGCAGCACCTCGAGCGCGCAGGCCGGGCGTATCGCAGCGCGTGACCTGCGCCGGCCGAGCCGGAGCCGGGCCGCGCCGAGTCGCCACCCGCGGAGCCGCAGCCGGTGCCGACGCGCCAGCTGATCGAGCAAGCACTCGAGGGCATCGCGCGCGCGATCGAGGCCGAGGACATCGATCGCCTGGTCGCCGCCTGGCCCAGCCTAGGGACTGCCGATATCGAGCGGTTCCGCCGCACCTTCGAGGTCATGCGCGACATCGATGTGAGCTTCGACATCCGCTCGCTCGAGATCGACGCCAATCAAGCCACGGCGACGTTGAGAACGACCTACGACTTCTATAATGAGAGCACTCGCGCGCGGGACCGCGAGAGCTTCGCGCAGACCCTCGTCTTTTCGCACCGCGACGGGCGCTGGCTCGTAACCGCCAGCCGCTGAAACGCACAGACCCACTCGACCATCAGCCACCGATGCCCTCTGCTGGAGGACTCATGCCTGCGCTCCGTCGGCTTCGCCTGGCCGTGCTCGCCTCGGCGCTGCTGCTGGCGCCACAGCCCGCCTCGCCGCAGGCCTCGATGCGCGACGTGCTCAATCAGCTCTTCGTGTTCACCGGCGGCAGCGACCCGCTGTTCCTCGGCGGCTCGGCGGGCCTGCCCGGTACCGCAGTTCACGGCGATCATTTCATCCCGTCGGAATCCGAGGCGAACGGCGCCGTGCTCGCCTTCTTCAACAACGCAATCACGTCGAACATCGCGAACTTTCCCTTGAGCTCGACGGTCAGCAGCCAGACCTTCGTCTTCACCGGCGGCGTGCCCACGCCGACCTCGAGCAGCTTTGGCCCGATCTTCGCCGAGCGGGCGCCGACGCTCGGCCGCGGCCGCTTCAATGCGGGATTCAGCTACTCGCGCCTGTCCTTCGCGCGTATGCGCGGCATCCCGATATCCGATCTGAAGCTGCGCTTCGTGCACCAGAACGTTGATTTCCCGAACTGCGACGAGATCTTCGGCGGTGACTGTACGGAGCTCGGCCTGCCGCTCGTCGAGCACGACGTGATCGAGCTCGATCTGGATCTCGGCATAGAGGCACAGCTGTACGCCTTCTATGCGACTGTCGGCCTCGCTGACTGGCTGGATGTCAGCCTGGCCGTCCCGGTGGTGCGGTTTCGCTTCGACGGCACATCCACGGCGCAGATCGTGCCCGGCGGCGACCAGACTTTGCACTTCTTCGGCGGCACGCCGGAGGACCCGATTCTGAGCGCGACCACACGCGCGAGCGACGAGACGACCGGCATCGGCGACATCACCACGCGGCTCAAGGCGCGCTTCGTGCGCAGCGACGTGCTGGATGTCGCGCTGCTCGCCGAGCTGCGGGCGCCGACCGGCCGCGAGGAAAACTTCCTCGGCACCGGCGAGGTCGGCGGCCGCGGACTGCTCATCGCCTCGGGCACGTTCGGCGACTTCTCGCCGCACCTGAACGCCGGCTACACCTATCGCGGCCGCGACATCGACCAGGACGCTGTCGAGATCATAGCCGGTTTCGACCACCGCTTGTCCGAATGGGCCACGCTCGCCGTCGACCTGCTCACCGCGTTCAGGATCGATGGCGAGGGCGTCGATTTCCCGGAGGCGGTCGAGATCGAGGTGCCATACCGGCGCGTCGTCGAGCGCACCAATATCCCGAATATCCGTGACAACATCGTCGACGGCTCGATCGGCATGAAGTTCCGCACCGGCGCCGGCGTCGTGCTCATTGCGAATGCGCTGGTTGCATTGAATGACGGCGGCTTGCGAGCGCGCATCGTGCCGACCTTCGGCATCGAGTACGGGCGGTGAGCGGCGGCGGCGGCGCCGCCGCCCGCTACGTCAGGGCGTAGCGCAGGTACGCGGCCGTTGCCGCGCAGCTCGCCCAGAACACGAGCCCGGCAAGCGCGATCACGGACCCGGCCGCCGGCCGCAGCAGAGGCGCACCGCTGGCGGCCTGCAGCGCGAGACCGGCGCACAGGGCGAGCCAGGCGATGCCGGCGGCGTGCGTGAGGTGGCGGGCGAGCGGCGGCGGCACCCGCGCCCAGCCCAGCCAGAGCGCGACGAGCGGAACGGCCTGCAGCCCGTGGAAGCCGGCCGCATGCAGCGGCATCAGGCTGCCGCCCGAAGCGAGGTAGCGGCCGCTCAGGGCGCTCATCAGCAGACCGACGCCGAACGCGACCAGCACGGCCAGGCCGCCATAGCGCAGCGCGAGGCGGAGCGGCGCGTGATCGGGCAGGACACCGGCCCGGAAGAAGCGGGTGATCAGGATCATGAACAGGATGATCACAACGAGCGCGCTCACACCGAACAGCGCGTTGGCCGCCTGATCGATCGGACCGGCGACCTCACTGAAGCGCGGATCCAGTCCACGCAACGCCTGCACGACCTCGATCGGATAGAAGTAGGCGCCGACCACGAGTGTGGCACTCACCCAGGCGCGGCGGCCGCGCGCGCTGAAGCCGGCGAGCGGTACTAGCAGCGCGAGGGTCAGCATGTATACGCCTGCCGCAGCCTCGAACGTCGCGGCGTCCAGCAGCCGCCCTTCGGGCGGCATGAACCAGCTGCCATTGAGCGCCGCACCGAGCGCGGCCACAGCGGCGAGCGTGAGGCCGAGCAGACCCAGTGCGACGAGCGCGCGCTCCCGGCGCCAGAGGGCGAGCACGGCGGCGGTGAGCGACGTCGTGGCGACAGTGTCGGCGAAGCGCACTGGAGCCCGGGGCGCGACGTCGCCCGTGCCCGGCTCCGGCGGCGCCGCAGGGCCGGCCAGCTCGAAGAGGGTCCGGTACATGAGAGTCGGTTCGCAGGGCGGCCGCATGGTGTCGCGACCAGGCACAATGGTGCCGGCGCGGGCAGTCGGGAGCAAGAGCCAGCTGCAACGTTTTTTGGCCGGGCAATGTCCAATCCCGTGAGCGCCAGGAAAATGGCGCCGGGCTGAAACCTCCACAGGGGCAGGCCCGTAGGAAGGCACGAAAGCCGGCGCTGGCCGGCGCGCTAGGTAAACTGAACGAGATGGGGAGATGACGATGAGTGCCGTGTCCGATGGATTCCGCCGAGGAGAGCTGGGCGGGCGGCATCTGCTGCTTCTGGTCGCGCTGCTGATCGCCTCCTTCGCGCCCGGCCACGAGCAAGACTCCAACCCCGGCCGGGCCGAGGCGCAGGTCGCGCCAGCCGTAGCACCGGTGGCACCCGCCGAGACCATATCGCTGCCGGCGGCGCCGCCCGAGCCGGCCCCGCGACCGAAGCTACGCAGCGCCGACTCCGCGGTCTGAGCCCGCGGGCGGATAGCGGATAGCACAGCAAGAGCGCCGGCTGCCCAGTCAGGGAGCCGGCGCTCTGCATTTTCGGACCGCCGCCGCTCAGTTCCGGAACGGCGAGACGCGCTGCTCGGCCAGAACCTGGTTCATGTCGACGAGCATGGTCACGCGGGCGGGCGAGACCGGGTTGTCACCAGTACTCGGGTCCGTGTAGGGCGATTGCGGATCGAACAGATCCATGTCGTCGCGCGGCGGGATGTAGGCCGGCACGAGCGGCTCCGTGCCGAGATCGCCGTCCGCTATGTTCAGGTTCGCGTCGATCTCCCGCAGCATCATCGGCAGCCGGATGCCGAGATCGCTCATGCGCCGGCCCTCGAGCAGCAGCATCTCCTGGCGAGCCAGGTGCAGCGCGTGGCGCACCTCCATCTCCGACGCCAGCGCGCGCACGCTGTCGGCATTGAGCGACGTGCCGGTGATCACCGGCACCGGCACCGGCCCGGGCCGCGTTCGCACCAGGTCGGCCCGGAACGGACAGGTGGGGCATGCCGCGACCAGGAACTCGGCATGCCGTGGGCGGATCGTCAGGTCTCCGTTCTTCCGCAGATCATTGTCGCTGAACGTCTCGGTCGGCCGCCCTTGCGCCAGCTCCACGGCCGCCGCGATCTGGTTGCGCGCGCCACCAAGATCGCCGGCCTCGAGCGCGATCTCCGCCAGGATCAGGTGCATCTCCTCTGCCTTCGCGAAGGGGATCGCCGCCTCCTCACTCGTGAACTTCGGATCCAGGAAGTCCAGTCGCGGCAATGGCTGCATCTCCTGCAACGCACGCTGCACGAGGAAGTCGTGTGGCGTGTTGTCGATGGACGTCGCGTCATAATCCTGCGCGAAGACGAACGGGCCGTCATCGACCAGCGCCGCGCTCGCGTTGTTGCCTGCCTGCGCCGCGTCGCCATCGACACGGTACGCGCGCGCGAGAGCCGCCCTCACCGCGGTCGCCAGCTCACCGGCGGGGGCCGTCTGGAGGGACGCGTTCAGCCCGGCGATCGCGGTCTCGAGCAACTGGTCCGCGGGCACCGGCGCGCCGTCGGGTTCCAGTGGCACGGCCACGAAGTTCTCCGCCAACATCAGATAGGCAAGGGCGCGATAGAACTGGATCTCGGCCACGTGCTCGGCCTGCGCCGTGGTGTCGTTGGGCACGATGTCGTCGAGCACGAACTCGGAGAATGCGCGCAGCTCCTGGAGGTTCCAGTAGGCGCTGCCCGAAGCATCACCAGTCGAGTTCATCACGACCGGCGTCACGGCGCGAGGCTCATCGTGCTCCTTCAGGATCCCGGTCCCGTGCACCGAGTAGTTGTCGCTCACGTTCTCGGTGGTGCTGACCACGCCGTTGAGCGCGCGCGCGAACTGAGCGCGCACACCCGGGAGCAACGCGGCGGTCGGCTGCTCGGCATCGGCGAGGTCTTCGACCGTGGTGCGCGGATTCTCGACCTCTGTCGGATCCAGGAACTCGCAGCCGGCGAGCGCGACCGCGAGCACCAGGGCAATGGGCAGCGCATGAGCGCCGCGCCCGCGATTCTTCTGGGTACCGCTCATTGCTCGATCTCCCTTGGTTGGCGCGCTCATCAGAACGAGACCTCCATGCCGAAGCGGAACATGCGCGGCGGCGAGAGCGTGATGCTCGACTCGGCGCCGAGTGCCACACCACCTCCGCTGATCCCGTTCAGCTCGGGGTCGATGAGGATGTTGTCCGAGAAGATCGCCAGGTTGCGGACGCTCGCGAATACGGAAGCGAAATCGCTGCCCAGCCGGCCTGCCAGCGTCTCGGGCAGGACCCAGCGGGCGGACAGCTCGCGGATCTTGAGGTAGTCGCCATCCAGGATGAACGCCGAGCGCGCGGCGCTCTGCGAGAAGCGCACGAGTCCGCCCCGGCTGTTGCGCACCGGCTGACCGTCGGAGCCGTAGCGGATCGGGAA
This sequence comes from Longimicrobiales bacterium, assembly GCA_050732635.1. GTDB lineage: Bacteria > Gemmatimonadota > Gemmatimonadetes > Longimicrobiales > RSA9 > JBOHRE01. The sequence continues at coordinate 5,254 of JBOHRE010000076.1, forward strand.
GGCGAAGGCGCAGGTCAGCGCGGCTTCCGGATCCTCACGCGTCTCCGGACAGCGCAGCCGCTCCTCGCGGAAGATGCCGTTGAACGTCGACCAGACGGAGCCCCAGTCGAAGACCTCGTGGCCGGTGGCCCAATCGGCCAGTGCGGAGACTGTCACGCTGTTGAAGAGCGTGACATCGGTGCCGAAGCTGCCGCTCTTGGTCGGAATCGGCGAGCTGCCGGTGAGGCGTCGATCGGAGTCGTCGGCCAGGCCGTCGCCGTTGGTGTCGATCGGCGTGGTCACGAACCACGCGCCGACCGGCAGCTCGACGATCTCGTCGGGCCGCTCCGGATCACAGAAGTGCGGCGGGCCGCACACGTACTTCTGCGTCTCGACGAAGAAGGGTGCAGCCAGACCCATGTCCGTGATGCGGTTGTCCACGGTCTGGTACGTGGCGCGCACGCCCCAGACCAGGTCGCGCCGGTTCAGCAGCGTGGCATTGGCGCCGACCTCGATGCCGGTGTTCTTGATCTGGCCGACGTTGCGGAGCTGCGTGCCCTGCCCGGTCACGGGCGGCTCCGGCACCCGCATGAGCGCGTCATCGGTGACCGCGTCGTACCAGGTGAAGCTGAGGCCGAGCCGGCCGTTCAGCGCGGCCAGATCGAAGCCGCCCTCGAGTGTGCTGGTCACCTCCGGGCCCAGGACCTCGTTGCCCGGGTTGTCGAAGCGGGGAGCACTCTCGCCGCGGAACGACGTGGCATTGAACGAGCGGTCGCGCTCGAACGGCTCGGGGAACTTGCCGGCCTTGCCATACGCCACCCGCAGCTTCATGTCATCCACGAAGCGACCGGTGGCGCTCCGGAACCATTCCTCGCTCGACACGTTGTACGCGACACCCGCCTTCGGGTAGGTCTCGAAGCCGACCTCGGTACCGAAGGCGCTGTTGTAGTCGAGGCGCAGGCCGCCATCGAGCGTCAGACGATCCCACAGGAACAGACGCTCGGAGACGAACAGGCCGCCGTTGAAGACCTCCGACCGTGCTTCACTCGCCGAGATCTCCGCGGCCTCGTCGACATCGGGGGCTCCGGGCAGTGCGAACGCGGTGCCGGTCGAGACGCTGACGTCCTCGACGTCGCGGAAGCCCTGTGCGCCGATGGTCAGCGCCGATGTCACAGTGCCGTCCCGCGGCCAGTTGAACGTGCTGGCGCCCTCCAGCGTGACCGAGTTGAAGTGGCGGTCGAAGCGCGTGATCTGACCCCGCACCTCGCCGGGCGTGAAGCCGATCGGCTCGAGGATGCGCTGACCGCTGGTACGTGTGTCCACGCCGACCGCGAAGCGGCTGGAGAACAGATCGCTCAGCACATAGTTGGCCGCCGTGCTGAAGATGAAGCGGTCGACCTGCTCGTCGATCTCGGGCATCAGGAAAATGTCGAGCGCGCGTTGCAGTGTCTCGGCGCCCGAGAAGAAGAGCGCATCGCCCACCTCGAAGGTGGTGAGCGGGTCGGCGATGGCCGTGCCGTTGAAGAGCCGGCCGAAATTGTCGCGTGTGTAGTTGCCGCTGAACTGGACCTGCAACCTGTCGCTCACCTCGGCGACGATGCCGCCGCGCAGCGCGTAGATCGTGTTGGTGTTCTTCGGCTGCACGCCCTCACCGTGCTGGATGCGGCCGCTGACGTTGTAGGTGAACGCGCTCTGGCCGCCCGACACGGCGCCGTAGTAGTTCTGGAACCAGCCGTTGCGGAAGAAGTTCTGCTCCATGAAGTCGGGCTCGACGTCACCGGACTCGACCAGCTCCGGGAAGATCAGCGCGGTATCGAAGATGTACTTCAGATCGGGCACGTCGATGCCCTGCTCGATGCGGAACGTGACGCGCGGGTCGCCGGGCCGACCTTTCTTCGTGAAGATCTGGATCACGCCATTCGCGGCATCGGAGCCGTAGAGCGTGCTGGCCGCGCCGCCCTTGATGATCTCGATGCGCTCGATGTCGCTGGTCAGGATGTCGGCCAGCGCGGAGGACTGCTCACCACCCGTGCCGGCCGCCGTGCTCGCGTCGTTGTCGACGCGCACGCCGTCGACGTAGATCACCGGCGTCTGGGCCGCGAACACGCTCTTCACGCCACGGAACCGGATCAGGCTGGACGTACCCGGCTGCGCCGACTGCAGGCTCACCGTCGCGCCCTCTACCCTGCCCTGGAGCAGCTGGTCCAGCGAGGTGGCGGGCGCGTTGGCGATCTCCTGCTCCTCGAGCACATCGATGGTGGTCGAGAGCTGGCGGCGTTCGACGGCCTGGCCGGTGCCGGTCACCACGACCTGGTCGAGCTGGATGGCCGCCTGCGACAGCTGGAAGTCGGCGGTCACGGCCGCATCCGCGGCCACCTGCACGGTCTGCTGGGCGTCGCCGTAGCCGATGATCTCGACGCGCACGACCCGCTCGCCGGCGGGCACACCGATCAGCAGATAGCGCCCGGCAGAGTTGGTGACTGTGCCGACGCCAGTGCCTTCGACGACGACCTGCGCGCCCGCCAGCGGCCGCAGACTGGCGGCATCGACGACCGAGCCCTGGACACGGCCGGTCTGCGCCTGCGCGGCGTCGGCGGAGAGCGCCAAACACACGGCGGCGGCCAGGGCGGTGGCCGCCCGTAACCGAGGCATCGGTTGCATCCGTTCCTCCTTCGGGGAGAGTTGCGCTCGGATCCTGGCGCCGGCTGGCGGCCGGCCGGATACTCTAGAACGCGCGCCGACGCCGGAGCTTGACGTGCCCCGGCGGGGAACCCGGCGCCCGGCGACGGGTGTTCAGTCATGGACCGGCGGACTTCGGCCGGCCCTAAACGACGCTTCCGCGGACGATCATGCAAGCCGACAGACTTCAGAAACCCAAGGCCGAGTGGCGCAAGCTGCTGCCGCGCGACGCCTACGCCGTGCTCTTCGAGGAAGCCACGGAGCGGCCGTTCACCAGCCCGCTGAATGCCGAGAAGCGCGACGGCACCTTCATCTGTGCGGCGTGCTACCTACCGCTCTTCGATTCGGGCGCGAAGTACGACAGCGGCACCGGGTGGCCCAGCTTCTGGCAGCCACTCGAGGGTCGGATCGGCACGCGGCGCGACTTCAAGATGATCCTGCCGCGGACGGAATACCATTGCATCCGCTGCACCGGCCATCAAGGGCACGTGTTCCGCGACGGTCCGCGACCCACGGGGCTGCGGTACTGCAACAACGGCGTGGCCCTGCGCTTCGTGCCGCGCGACGCGACGCTGCCCGCACTGCGCACGTGAGCGCCACCGCGTTGCAGGACGGGCCCACGATCCCAGCGGCAAATGCCGCGCTTGCGACCTTCGCCGGCGGCTGCTTCTGGTGCATGGAGCCGCCGTTCGATGCCGCCGACGGCGTGCTCGAGACCCTCTCCGGCTACACCGGCGGGCACCGGCCCAAGCCGACGTACGAGCAGGTGGTTGCCGGCGTCACCGGCCACGCCGAGGCGGTTCAGGTGCGCTACGATCCGCGGCGGATCGGCTACGAGGCGTTGCTCGACATCTTCTGGCGCAACATCGACCCCACCACGGCCGCTGGACAGTTCTGCGACATCGGCGCGCAGTACCGGCCCGCGATCTTCTATCACGACGAGGAGCAGCGGCGGCTCGCCGAAGCATCACGCGATGCGCTGCTCCGCTCCGGACGCTTCCCCAACGTCGCGGTCGAGATCGCGCCCGCCGCCGAGTTCTGGCCGGCGGAGGCGTACCATCAGGACTACTACCGCAAGAACCCGCTCCGCTACGCGCTCTATCACCGCGGCTCGGGCCGGGAACGTAGACTGGCGAACCTCTGGCGTGACGACGCGGCCCAGCGCCGCGACGAGAGGCAGGGCTGACTCACCGCCGAGTGCGCAGAGAGCGCGGAGAAAAACAATAGAAAATGTTTTGGTGCCGGTGATCTGCGGCCGACCGGTCATCCTCTGCGTCCTCAGCGCCCTCGGCGGTCACCCCTCTGCGCTCTCCAAAACACCGCAGACGAGGCGGGCGCCGCTGTCGCCCGAGGGATCGGTCTCCTGGTCGTCGGCCGCGGCGTGGATCACGAGCGCGCTACCGTCGGCGTCGAACAGCGATCGCGGCCCGGGTGTCAGGGAGACGAGGTCGCTGACCGCGCGGTAGTCCGCGGTGCCACCGACGAGCACCTCCAGGTTGGGCAGGTCGCCGGCGTGCGGGCCGCCTGGGTTGTCGAGCCCGTGCTGGCGGCCGGCCGGGTTGAAGTGGCCGCCCGCGGACGCGAAATCAGCACCTGCCTCGCAGACGCCCGTTTCGTGAATGTGGATGCCGTGGAGTCCGGTGGGCAGGCCGCCGGCGGCGACCGCGATGACCACCGAGTCGCCCTGCTGCACCAGCTCGGCGCTGCCGACGGTCGCGCCGGTCGCGTCGACCAGCGTCGCCGTCGCGCGCGGCGCGTCGCCGGCGCCCGGCGAGGCGGACGCACAGCCGGTGAGCAGGCCGAGCGCCGTCGCCAGCAGGGTGTACCGTTGCCAACCGCTTGCCTTCATCTCGATCCTCCTCCTTCGGGGACTGGAGTCGCGCCGGCCGGCGCCCGGGACGGGGTGACCGGGGCAGATTCCACGCCAGCGAATCGAGCTGACGCGCTGCGCACCGCGGCCAATGCCGCCGGCGACATCGAGACCGCGCGGGTCTGCGACCAGATCCTCGAGGAGGAGCAGGCGATGGCGCGTTTCCTGGCGGATACGCTGCCCATCGCCGTCGAGCAGGTCATGGCGGAGCCGGTCGGCGCCTGACGCGCCGCAGGCTCAGTCGTCGATCTCGAGCTCCACGAAGCCGTCCTCGAATTCCAGCTCGAGCTCCAGCAACCGGCCGGTCGTCGCGTGATCCCACTGCGTCAGGTCCAGAACGCTACCATCCGGGCGTCGGAACCAGAACCCCGGCGCCACGTCGATCACGAGCGCCCGATCGCCCGGCACCACGAGCGGCGGATTCAGCTCCATCTCGACCTCGATCTCCGCCTCGATGAACACCGAGAAAGGCTGCGGCGCACCGCCGACGGGCGTGAACGTGCCCACCACCAGCGCGCTCGCCCGATCCGGCCACTCCGGGAACTCCGACCGGATCTGCGCGCGTAGCGCCGCGATTGCCGCGGCATCCTCGTCATCCTCGTCGTCCTCGAGGTCCTCGACCTCGAACTCCAGCTCGTCGTAGGTGCCCGGTCGGATCGCGTCCTGCGTGATCGTCACCACCCCGCCCGCATCCACCGGCAGCTGCACAAAGAAGGGACCCGACTCGAACTCCGCGCAATCGTCGTCGTCCTCTCGCTCGCACGCGTCGTCGTCGCCCTCCAGCTCGAACTCCTCGACGATCAGCCGCACGTCCGTGATCGTCAGGACGCCGTTCGTGCCCTCCACCGTCAGCGCCTGCGACGCGTCCACCGCCGCCGGCCCCAGCGACGCCTGGCCCGCCTGACCCGCGCTGCGAAAACGGATCGCCACCTCCCCCTCGCCCAACCCCGTGCCGTCCTCGCACGCCGCGGCGCCGAGCGCCGCCGCCAACGCGAATGGCGCCAACAGAGCCCGCTTCAGAAACGTCCGCATCTGCTCCTCCCTCGATGTGAGTGCTACGCCACCGCTCGCCGATCAGCGCAAGACCGGTGCGGCGCTGGCCTGAACCGCGCAAGTGCAACGGGTGACGACACTTAGACCCTGTGCAGCGCGCCTGGCGGCGGATCGCGGTCTGTCCTATTTTGAGACAGTCGGCGCGCCGGCTGTGGCACACCGGGTCAGAACGGCCGGCGACCTGGTCCGCTGCGGGGGACGGCGGCACAGCGTAGTGACCTGGACGAGACCCTGGGACGGAGGGGCGTTTGGCAGACCTGGCGCCGGTGAAGCCGACGATCGCGGTCTACGCGGTGTCGGACGCGTTCTCGGTGATGTGGGCCGAGCTGGCGGAGTCGGTGGGGGCGACGTCAGTGGTGGCCAGCACGCTGTCGGAGCTGGCGCCAATGGGCGGCGCGTGCGCGGTGGTGGTGTCGCTGGGCGGAATGGAGGCGGGCACGGCCGAGGCGCTGGCGCAGGTGCGCGGCGCGGGAGCCGAGCTGGTCGGTGTGGTTGGCGCGGCGGCCGACCATCGGCTGGCGGTTACTGCGCTGCGGTCGGGCGCGGCGCAGTATTTCGCGTTGCCACAGGATCTGGAGGCGCTGCGGACGTGGCTGCAGGAGCGAGCGGATCGGTGGCGAGCCGATCGAGATGCGGAGACGCTGGCGGCGGCGGCGGCGGCCGCGTACGACTTCTCGGCGCAGGTCGGGCGCAGCGCGGGTCTGCGCCGCGCACTGGAGCGGGCGGCGCGCATCATCCCGCACGCATCGACGACGGTGTTGATCACGGGCGAAACCGGCACGGGCAAGGAGCTGCTTGCCCAGGCCATTCACTACAACGGGCCGCGTGGGCGGCACCCGTTCGTCGAGGTGAACTGCAGTGCCCTGCCGCCGACGCTGCTGGAGGCGGAGCTCTTCGGCTACGAGCGCGGCGCGTTCACGGATGCGCGCGCGGCGAAGCCGGGACTCTTCGAGGCGGCGCACCGCGGCACCATCCTGCTGGACGAGATCGGCGAGCTGCACCTCGAGCTGCAGACGAAGCTGCTGCGGCTGCTCGAGGACCGGCGAGTGCGTCGGCTGGGCAGTGTGCGCCCCGTCGATGTCGACGTGCGCATCATTGCTGCCACACACGTCGATCTGCCGGCCGCGGTCCGCGACGGCCGGTTCCGCGAGGACCTGTACTACCGGCTGAGCGTCGTGCCCATCGAGCTGCCGCCACTGCGCGAGCGCGGTGATGACATCGTGCTGCTCGCGGAGCACTTCCTCGCGCGTTTCGCACGGGAATACGACGCGCCCGGCGTCATGCTGACCGCCGAGCTGCGGCGCGCGCTGCAAGCGCATTCGTGGCCGGGCAACATCCGCGAGCTGCGCAACGCGCTCGAGCGCGCGGTCCTGCTGGGCGACGGCGGCCTCCAGTCAGACGACCTGTTCCGCACGCCGGTGCCACGGTCCAGCGTCGCGGGCGGCGCGCTGCCCTTCCCCGCGCCGCTGGAGGCGATCGAGCGCGCTGCCGCGCGCGCAATGCTGGAGCTGCACGGCGGCAACAAGAGCGGTGCGGCGACCGCGCTCGGCATCAGCCGATCGCGTCTGTACCGGCTGCTGGAGGGCGGCGAGACATGAGCTGTCTCGCAACGCGACGAGTGTCGCCGGACAGGACAGGTGTGCGCGCAGCCGCAGGCGCGCCTACGCGACCGCCGTGGGGCACGCCGCCTGCTCTATCGGCAACGGGCGTCGCGAGGCCGGCGCCACCAACCCGAACGAAAACGTCAATGCATCGATCGAAGTCGATCCTGGTTGCCGCCGTGCTGCTGGCACCCGGTTGCGGCGACAGCACGGCGCCGGAGGCGGAAGCCGTGCCGGAGTCGCAGCTCGAGTTCGTGCGGTTCCCGGCGGACCTGCAGCCGCTGGTCACCCGGCAGGGCAGCGTCTGGGCAGTGAAGGGTGAAAGCAGCGAGCTAGTGCTTCGGTACCAGGCGGAGCCCGGCGAGGACGAAGGCGAGGAGTTCCTGGAGTTCGACATCCCGGGCAATGCGCTGCTGCGCCGGCCGGACGGCACGCTGTTTCAGCGAGGCGATTCGGTGCTGATCACCGTGACGGTCGACGACGGCGGGCGCTTCCTGTTCCACTTCGAGCCCTCGGGACTCGTCTTCGATCCGGACCATGCGCCCGAGCTGGAGATCACGTACCGCCGGGTGGGTGGCGACCTGAACGGCGATGGTACGGTCGACGACGACGATGACGACCTCGAGGACCGGATGAGCCTGTGGCGGCAGGAGCGACCGGGCCTGCCCTGGTTCCGGATCGGCACGGTGAAGTTCGAGGACCTCGACGAGGTCGAGGCGGAGATCTTCAGCTTCACCGGGTTCGCGATCGCCGCGTGAGGGGCGGCAGCGGACCGATGAGCGCCGAGCGCAGAACGGAGCTGCTCGCTCGCGCGAGAGCGCTGGAGCGCGGCCGTGATCACGCCGGCATCGCGGCGCTGCTCGGCGACGTCGACCCAGCCGAGCTGGTGGGCGAGCCGGAGCTGGGTTTCCTGCTCGCCACGGCCTGGCGGCGTACGGGACAGCCCGGGCGCGCGCTCGAGCTGACTCGTCAGCTCGCCGTCTCCTGCGCCAGGCGCGGCCGCGATCGGCTCTGGCGCGCCAGGTTGAACCTCGAGGCCGCGCTGCAATTCGACCGTGGCGACACCGCCGCGGCGGAGTCGCTGTGGCGCACGGTGGCCGATGAGGCGCTGAGCGCCGCCGACGACGAGCTGCTCGCGAACGCGCACAACAACCTGGGCGTGGTCTTCACGCTGCAGGGTCGGCACGACGAAGCGCTCGCCGCCTACGGCCGCGCGCTCGCCGCCTGCCAGCGGCGAGGCGACCGCGGCGGCATGGCGCGGGCACACCAGAACCTGGCGATCTCCTACCGGGAGCTGGGCTTCCTGCGCGACGCGGACACGCATTTCACCGCCGCGCGAGAGCACGCCCACGCCGATGGCAGCGAAGATCTGGTGGGCCGAGCCGAGGAAGAGCGTGCAATCCTCTTCCTGCTCGCCGGCGATGAGCGGCTGGCCGCCGCCGCGGCGGAACGCGCGCTCGTGCGGTTTCAGCGGATCGGCGACACGGTCGGCATGGGTGAGGCGCTGCGGGTGCTCGGGCTCGCCGACCTGGCCGCGCAACGGCCCCAGGACGCGCGTTCGCACCTCGACGCGGCGCTCGCGGCCGCGCGCGAAGGCGGTGCCGCGCTGCTCGAGGCGGAGACACTCGAGGCGCTCGCCGCCGCCGATGAGGCGCTGGGCGGCGGCAACGCGGATGCGCTCCGCACCGAGGCGCGAACGCTGTTCGCGCGCATGGGCGCGGATGGCTGGGGTCGTCAGATCCGTGCCCGCACCCGCGCGCTGGCGCAGGCAACCCTCAGCGACGGTTGAGCCCGCTGGAATCCGGTGGAACGTCCTGCTTCGCCGGCACGATCATGATGTGCGACGATGGCAGACCGGAGGACATGACCCACGGCATGCCGGGCGTGTACTTCGTGGTCAGGCCCAGCGACTCCGCCGTAGCCCAGGGCGTATACAGCACGTACAGCGGCTGCGCCTGCCGGATGCTGTTCGCTGCCGGGTCGTAATCGGCGATCGGCGCGGTCAGCGAGTAGAGCGCCGCGGGCTCGGCGGGTAGTGTCAGAGCGCCGCTCTCGGCCTCGGCGAAGCGCACGGTATCGACCGCAGCGCGCTCCATGCCCTGCGCGCGCAAGGCGCGGCCGCGCGCCATGAACGGCTCCAACGAGGCGTGATAGCAGGCGACGTGGAACACCTCGTTGCCGGGCTCGTCGGCCAGGCAGATCATGTCGTTCGAGCCGGCGCGCAACGGCACCAGCTCCGCGGCGTCGGCTCGATAGCCGCGCACGGCGGCGGCCTCCCGCAGCTCGGCCGGCAACGGCAGCACCGCCGCAGCGATCTGCACCTCGGGCGGTGGCACAGCGCGCTGTACGGGTGGCGACTGCGCGGCTGCGGGAGCGGCAGACAGTAGCAGCGCTACCAGCGGCCACAGCTGATCGGTGCGCTCGCTGCGGCTCCGCCGGGCGACGACGATGGTCAGCGTCCGGCCCGCGCGAGGAACGCGCGCGCCGCGCGCGGCTCGGCCCGCGTCGCGTCGGCCTGCTGCATCACGTCCAGCAGCTCGGTATAGCGCTTGCTGGCCTGCGCCTGCTCACCCGCGCGCTCGGCCGCCCGCGCAGCACCGAACAGCGCGCGTGCACGCCGCGGCTCGCGCTCCAGCGTCTTCTCGTAGACAGCCAGCGCCTCGTCGTAGCGTTCCAGCTCCATCAGCAGGTCCGCTTCGAGCTCGCGGGCCGGCAGCAGCGGACCCGGCGTAACCGGATGCTTCTCGACGGTCTCCTCGAGCTCGGCGGCCTGCCGCGCCAGTCGCAGCGCGGCAGCGTCGTCGCCCCTGGCGCGCTCCACCCAGGACTCCGCTGCCAGGCGCTGCGCGCCGACGATCGTGGACCAGTAGGCGTCGCCCTGCTGCCGCAGGGCCTGCTCGAGCTCCGCGAGCGCTGCCGCCTCCTCCGCGGCCATGGCGGCGTTGCCGCTGCGCGCGGCGCCGATCGCGCGCGCAAAGCGCGTGACCGCCTGCACGTAGGGCAGCGCGTCGCTCGGCACCGGCAGCCCCGCGGCGTCCTCCCAGGCATTACGCTCCAGCGCGAAGCGCGCGGGCATCGCGGCGAAGTTGTAGCCGATGATGCCGCCATAGAACCGGTCCGGATTGCTGCGCGCGCGCTCGACCACACGCCTGGCCTCCGCATCGCGGCCCTGCTGCAGGTAGGCGTACACCATGTAATCCATCGGATGCACGGCCGCGTTCGAGTCCGGCTCCGCGGCCGCCGAACGGCGGTTCGTCTCGATCGACTCGTCCCAGGAACCGACGCGGGTGAAGATGTGCGACGGCATGTGCAGCGCGTGCGGCGCCGCGGGCGCGATCTCGGCGTAGCGGCGCGCGGCCGCGAGCCCGTGTTGCGCCAGTGCCGGCGAGTCGTAGGCATGGATGATGTAATGAGCCAGCCCGGGATGGTTCGGCTGTTCGGCGAAGACCGGCTCCATCATCGCGGCCGCCTCACGCTGGCGCGTGTACTCGAGATCGCTGGGCGGCGCCGTCGCAATGATCGCGCGGCCGTAGAAGATCAGCGCCTCCGTGTCCTCCGCGTGCATCTCGCGCAGCGCCTTCATGGCCGCCGCATGCGCCTGCACCCGATCATTGTGCGACACCGTGCCGTAGTCCGCGTACAGCGCGTGCGCGGCCGCCGCGTACATCTGCTCACGGTGCGACTGCGCACCGGCCAGCTCGACGGCGCGCTCGGCGTGCGCGAGCGCCTCGCGCATGCGGTCCTCGCTCGGCGAGGCCAGCGTGAACGGGTTCCCCCACAGGACCATCGCGATGCCCCAGTGCGCCAGCGCACAGTCGGCATCGCGCTCGGCGACATCGGCAAAGGTGGCCTGCGCCTGCTCGAACCAGAACGAGTGCAGCATGGCGACGGCGCGCTGGAAGTCCTCGCGCACATCCTCCCGGCACGTCGTCTCGAAGGCGACCGTGCCGACCTCCACGTGATCGGCAGGATCGTGCTGGTGCTCCTGCGCGACCGCTTGGTCCGGCACGGTCAGAGTCAGGGCAAGGGCGAGCGCGGGCGTCACGCCTCTCGAAGTATGCTGCGTCATGGGGGCCTCCTTCGCCGATCGATGGCTTCGTGGGAAGGAGTGGAATGTGGGGGCGGCGGCGG
>JBOHRE010000077.1:0-16047 GCA_050732635.1 Longimicrobiales bacterium
GTGAACGCCCGGCCGCCAAAGCGCGCGCGGGTCGCGCCCAGAAGCCCGGCGACCCGCCGTCTGCGGCGCACGTAGCCGACAATGCCGACGGCGACCAGCGCCGGCAGCACGCCGGCCAACCAGAGCAGCTCAGGGTGCGCAAAGCTCATGGCACCCTGCCCCAGCGACTGCCGCGCAGCAGCCACTCACCCGCAAACAGCAGCGAGCCGAGCAGCACGAAAGGAAACGCATGCGACGTGTAATCCACGTAGCGGCGCACGTCGTACGGTGTGCGCTCGAGCCGATCGATCTGCGCGTAGATGCTGTCCAGCGCTTCCGCATTGGTCGCCCGGAAGTAGCGACCAGCGCCGATCTCTGCGATCTCACGAAGCAGCGCCTCGTCGATGCGCACGCGCACGTTGGCATACTGGTAACCAAAGGGACCCCGCGCGATGGGCGTTCGAGCGAAGCCGTCGGTGCCCACCCCAATCGTATAGATCCGCACGCCGAAGGCGGCCGCCGCACGCGCCGCGGTGAGCGGCTCGATCGCGCCCCGGTTGTTTTCGCCGTCCGTCATCAGGATCAGCACGCGCGATTCCCCTTCCACGCGTCGCAGCCGGTTTGCCGCCGTGGCGATCGCCGTGCCGATCGCCGTTCCATCCTCGAGCAGCCCGGGCTGGAGCTCTGTCAGTGCCTGATACAGGATGGCATAGTCGATCGTCAGCGGGACCTGCGTCAGCGCCTCGCCAGCGAATGCGACCAGCCCGATGCGGTCGACCTGTCGACCGCGGATGAAATCCGTCACCCGGTCGCGCGCAACCTCCAGCCGGTTCTGTGGTGCAAAATCCTCCGCCAGCATCGAGCTGGAGATGTCGAGCGCGAGCACGATCGCGATGCCTTCCGCTTCGACGTCGACGCTCGACACTCCGGTGCGCGGATCCGCGAGCGCGATGATGAGCAGCGCGAGTGCGACGCCGCGGAGCCAGCCGGGCGCGCGGGCGAGGGCGCGACTGACCCGCCCCGTCAGCGGCGCGGCCGTGCCGGCCCGAGGATAACCCACGCCGCGGGGTCGCTCGCGCCGCGACCACCAGGCGTACCCGGTCAGGCCGGCGAGCAGCAGGAGCGCCCACGGGTGCGCGAACGCGAAGCTCACGCCGCTACCTCCTCCTCCCTTGGCGCAGGGCTGGGCGGCACCGCCTCGACCCATTCGCGGAAGCCGCGCCACTCCCGCTCGACGTCCTCACGCGCAGGGCGGCGTCCGGCAAACTTGACGCGGTCGGCCGCGGTCAGCAGCACGAGTAGCGCCTCGGCATTCGCCGGCTCGAAAGGCCCGGGGAACACCCGGCCGAGCTCGAGTGTCGTCATCTCGGGTCCGAGCGCCGGATGCAGAACGGCAACGTATTCGCGCACAATGGTGACGACGCGCGAGTAGAACACCTTCAGCTCGCCACGCTCCATGAGCCCGGCCTCGCGGACGCGGTCGAGTGCCCGCAACGCCCGCTCGCGAGCGGTGAGCGGCGTGACCACGGGCTCGCGCCGCCGGCCCGTCCACCACCGGTAGATCAGCCATGCCAGCAGCGCGAGCAGCAACAGCGCTGCAGCCAGGCCGAGGATCCAGCGCCAGGGCCAGCCGTAGCCGCCGACGATGCCTTTCGGCGGCTGGGGCTGTATGCCGGCAGTATCGGCAGGCAGCACCGAAAGCACGGTGACCGGCGGCAGCGTGACCAGGAGGGTGGTGTCGACCGTACCGTCGACGACGCGCAGCGCGACTGCCGGCAGCGTGTGTTCACCCGGCCGCCACGCCGTCAGCGGGTAGACCGCCGTCAGCTGCCGTCCGCTCGCCGTGCTGTCCAATCGGATCGTCCGCTCGCCGGCCGCCTCGAGCTCGCCCGCCAGCCGCAGCGAGTCCGGAAAGCCGACCCTGCCGGAGTCGGAAAGCGCCACTGCGACCCCAGCCCGGAAGACATCGCCAACGGTGACCGTGTCGGGCGCGATCGTGCCCGCCACGGCCTGTGCTGTGGCGCCCGACGGCACGCACAGCGCCAACGCGGCCAGCGCGGCCAGCGTTCTCACCGTCGTACCCGCCGTTCGCGGCGGCGAAAGAAGCCGAGCAGCGGACCGACGTACGAGGCGTCCGTGCGAATCTCGACTAGATCGACGCCGAGTCGCCGGAGACGCCGCTGCATCTCCTGCTGCTCCGCCGCGGCCGCCTGCGCGAAGCGATCGCGGACGCGGACGCTCGAGGTATCCACCGGCACGACCTCACCGGTCTCCGGGTCTTCGAGCAGGATCAGCCCCGCGTCCGGCAATGCCTCCTCCGCCGGATCGACGGTGCGCAGGGCGACCAGGTCGTGCCGTTCGGCCGTGACCTTCGCGGTCCGCTCGAAGGCCGCGATCCGCTCGCCTCGCGGAATCTGAAAGTCACTGATGACGAAGACGATCGAGCGATGGCGCAACAGACGGACCGCGTACTCCAGCGCTGTGGCGAGGTCGGTGCCCGCGCCGCGCGGCTCGTACACCAGGACGTCGCGGATCAGACGCAGCACATGGCGCCGCCCCTTCTTGGGCGGGACGAGGTGCTCGACGCGATCCGTGAACAGCAGCAGTCCGACCCGGTCGTTGTTGCGTACCGCGGAAAGCGCGAGCACTGCGGCGATCTCCGCCGCCAGCTCCGCCTTGTAGCGCCCCCGCGTTCCGAACTGCTCGGAGCCGGACAGATCCACCGCAAGCAGCACTGTCAGCTCGCGCTCCTCGACGTGCTTCTTCACGTACGGGTGGCCGGCGCGCGCAGTCACGTTCCAGTCGATGGTGCGGATATCATCGCCGTACTGGTACTCGCGCACGTCGGCGAACTCGATGCCCTGACCCTTGAACACGGAGTGGTATTCGCCGCTGAACAGCGAGGTGACCCAGCCACGGGTGCGCAGCTCGATGAGCCGGACCTGCCGCAGGATCTCGCGCGGCACGGCGCCGAGCGCTCCGCGGCCGGCGGCGACGCTCACGGCAGCTTCACGGCCTCGAAGACCCGCGCGACAATGTCGTCGGCGGTGACCTCCTCGGCCTCGGCCTCGTAGCTGGTGATGATACGGTGGCGTAACACATCGGGACCGATCGCGCGAACATCATCGGGCAGCACGAACCCGCGGCCCTGCAGGTAGGCGTGCGCCCGCGCGCAGGTGACGAGGTAGATGCTCGCGCGAGGCGACGCGCCATACTCGATCAGCGGCGCCAGCTCGGACAGCCCGAACGCGCCCGGCTCACGTGTGCAGCGTACCACGTCGACGACATAGTCGAGGATCTTGTCATCCGTGTAGATGGCGGCGATCTCGTTGCGCGCGTCGAGAATCTGTTGCGGTGTGGCCACGACCTCGACCGGCACCGGAGGACGCCCTGCCATGCGTCGAACGACCTCCTTTTCGACCTCCCGATCCGGATAGTCCACGCGCAACTTCAGCATGAAGCGGTCGACCTGTGCTTCGGGCAGCGGGTAGGTGCCCTCGTGCTCGATCGGATTCTGCGTGGCAAGCACGAGGAACGGATCTTCGAGCCTGAACGTCTCACCGCCGATCGTAACCTGCCGCTCCTGCATCGCCTCCAGCAGCGCCGACTGCACCTTCGGCGGCGCGCGGTTGATCTCGTCGGCAAGCAGCAGGTTCGTGAAGATGGGCCCTTTCTTCACCGTGAACGCGCCGGTCGCCGGATTGTAGATCATGGTGCCGAGCACATCGGCCGGCAGCAGGTCGGGCGTGAACTGGATCCGCTGGAACGATGCCGCGATGGTCTCGGCCAATGAGCGCACGGTGAGCGTCTTGGCGAGCCCGGGCACACCCTCCAGCAGCACATGACCACCACTGAGCAGCCCGATGAGAAGCCGCTCGATCATCTGGTCCTGTCCGGCGACGCGCTGGTGCAGCTCCCGGGTGATCCGCGCCGCCAACTCCCGGCCGACCCCGGGCGCCTCGATCCTTGCACTGTGCACGCTCACGGCAACCCCTGGTTCAGCGTTTCATCCGTTCACCTCGATCCTCATGACGGAACACCCATGCCGCGAGGCGTCCCGGCCGGATCTGTTGCGTCCGCCTGCCAGGCTCGAGGTCGGTCTGTGAGCCGTGATCGGGCCCGGGCAGGGTCTGCGCGTCCCGATCGATCCGCTCCAGCCGCGCGCGCCAGCGCGCCCAGTTCGACGCTCGGAGATCGACCCACCCGCTCTCCGGCAGGCGGCGGTCGTGCGGCGATTGGCCGGGCTCGGGCTCGATCTTCACGATCGCGCCCCGCAACACGCGCTCTCCGTCCGGTAGCAGTACTGCCAGTCCGGCGGAGAGGATCCGGCTGCGCAGGTCCGCGTCCTGAGCCAGCAGCGAGGCGGAGCGGCGCGCCATGTCGGGGGGGTCCAAGCGCGCCGCCGCGCTCACGCTTGCGAACAGCCGGCCGACGATCGCCGCCTCGAACAGCAGTTTCGACAGCCGTGGCGGGCCGAGCATCTCATAGGCGATGGCGTTCACCCCGTGTTCGGCCTCCAGCTCCTCCATCCGCTCGAGCGCAACCTGGCGCAGGACACCCGCCCGGTAGCTCGGGCCGGACGTCGCCGCGTCCAACGCCGCCACGATATCGTGCCCCGTCGGATGACCCTGGACCTCGCGCAACACATCCTCCGCGACCTCCTCCGGCGTGATGTACTCCATCAGGCCGAGCGCGGTCAGCACCTCGAACTCGGCAAGACTGAAGAGTCCGTTCTCGCCGGCGTCCAGGAACACGCCATCGAGCGTGCCCTCCACTTGGCGATAGCTCGAGCTCGCGCTGGCGCCGAACGCGGTGGCCAGCGCCACCGGACCGATCGCATCGTAACGCGGCAATGCGCGGCCACCCCGAGCCACCGCTCCATAGCCGATGCGCTTCCAGCTGATCGCCGCCGTCGGCTTGATCTCCTTGACGGCCGGCGCGCCGGGCGTCCGCGCCATCAGGTACAGCAGAAGCGTGTGCGCCCCCGCCACCCCCGCCTTGGCCAGCAGCATCCGACTCGGCCGTTCCTCGGAGTGCGTGAACGGCACGTTCAGCCCCATGCCGCCGGTGCCGGACGTGCCGATCTTGATGTACAGGCGTGTGTCGACCTGCCGCAGCGCCTCCAGTGTGATCTGCACGTGGCGGATGAGCTGGGGCAGATACAAGGTGGCAAGGTGTCGGCCGACCGCCTCCTCGGACACGGTGCCCTCTCGCGCGGCGTCTCGCAGCCGCTTCGCGCTGTCGAACACGTTCTGATAGGCGAACGCCGTTGCCGTATTGACCGAGTCGATCACGATCTCGGGCCGGTGGCGGAGGAGCATTGCGCCCAGTGTCGAGCGCGCAACGACGTCGCGCGTGAGCTCGCCGTAGAGGTCGTCGAGCAGGGCGCCGCGGGCTTCGGCATCCGTCACCAGCTCCGCATGCGAGCGCTCCTTGAGACTCTCGCGCACGAACAGGTCACCCCAGGTCGGCACCAGCTCGACCGTCGCGCCGGGCGGCATCGTCTGCCGGAGTTCGGCCACGCCCGCCTCCGCCTCGGCCTGTGTGAGCGCGCTGATCACGAGTGCGCCCGGCTCATGCTCAAGGAGCCGCCGGGCCACTGCCGTGCCCACCAGTCCGCTGCCGCCGAGCAACAGGATCCGCCGCCCTCGAATGTCCATCCGCCCCTTGGCTCGTTGTCAGCGTTCCGATTCGGCCCGACGACCCAGCCGCTTCACCTCGCCGGCCGTCAGCTGGCGCCATTCGCCGCGCCCCAGTCCGCGCAGCGAGATCGGCCCGTACTGGCGCCGCACCAAACGACGGACCGGATGTCCGACCGCCTCCAGCATGCGCCGGACCTCCCGATTGCGGCCTTCCCGCAGGGTCAACCGCAGACGCGAGCGATCAGGCCGCGTCGCAGGCAGCCGCTCGATCCGATCGGCCCGCGCGATGCCATCCTCGAGTTCGACGCCATTCCGCAGCCGGGCGAGCGCGGCGTCGTGCAGCGGACCGGCCACGACCACATCGTAGACGCGCGGCGTGGCGTAACGCGGGTGCAGCAGTCGGTTCGCCGCATCGCCGTCATTGGTCAGTAGCAACAGGCCTTCGCTGGCCCAGTCGAGACGGCCGACGTGAAAGAGGCCCGCG
Organism: Longimicrobiales bacterium; assembly: GCA_050732635.1. Lineage (GTDB taxonomy): Bacteria > Gemmatimonadota > Gemmatimonadetes > Longimicrobiales > RSA9 > JBOHRE01. The sequence continues at coordinate 6,106 of JBOHRE010000077.1, forward strand.
TACTCGGCCGGCAGAAGGGCATAGATGGTCGGCCGGCCGCGGGGATCGTCGCGGCTGCTGATCACGCCGGGCGGCTTGTGCAACGCGATCCAGATCGGATCCGTGAGCCGCGCGGTGCGGCCATCGACCTGCACCCGATCACTGTGCGGGTCGATGCGCACGCCCATCTCGGTGATCACACGACCGTTGACCCTCACGTGACCCTGTCGGATCAGCTCCTCGGCCCTGCGGCGCGACGCGATCCCGGCGCGCGACAGGAACTTCTGCAGACGCATGCGTCAGGGCTCGCTCCCGGCATCCTCGGCGACAGCCTCGGCCGCATCGGCAGCGCCCGCGGGCTGCGGCGGCGGGCCGAGATCGTCACCATTCCCGGGCGGCGGCGCGATCGGCTCCAGCGCCACGCTCGGCCGCCGTTCGCGCAACACGACCGGCAGCTCGTCAGGCCTTGGCATATCCTCGATGGTGCGGTATCCGAAGTGCTCGAGAAACAGCCGCGTGGTTCCGTAGAGCAGCGGCCGCCCCAGACCCTGGCCGCGGCCGGCGACCTCGACCAGACCCCGATCCTGCAGAGTCCGCAGTACCCCCGAAGAACCGACGCCGCGGATCTCCTCGATCTCGATCCGGCCGATGGGCTGGCGGTAGGCAATGATCGCCAGGACCTCGAGCGCCGGTGCCGACAGCCGCGCCGGCTGCGGCACCGTGTCGAAGCGCTCCAGGTAAGGCGCGTACTCGGGCCGCGTCATCAACTGGTAGCCGCCGCCCACCTCATAGATCTGATAGGCGCGGCCGTGCTCCTCGTACTCGACTCGCAACGCGTCGACGGCCGCGCCGACGCGGTCCTCATCCAGATCCTCATCCACCTTCGCCAGATCGGCCGCGCTCAGCGGCGCATCGCTCGCGAACAGCAGCGCTTCAATGATCTGCGTGGTCTGCATCCAGCGGTTCTTCCTGTCTGCGGTACAGCCACAACGGCGCGAACGGCTCGCTCTGCCGCAGCGCAACCGTATGCCGCTTCGATAGCTCCAGCCCCGCCAGCAACGTCACCACCGTGTGCATACGATCACCGAAGGGGGCGACCAGCCGCTTGAACTCGACCTGCGCGCGCTCACGCAAGGCGTTCAGGATCAATCCCGTCTTCTCCTCCATGGTCACGACGCGCGGAATGATGCGGTGGTCCAGCAGCTCCCGACGCTGATCGACCACGCCGAGCGCCGCACCGAACACGTCCTCCCAGCTCACCTCGAGCGGCGGCGGTTCGCTCGATTCGGTCCGTGTCGGCTTCGGTGGCACCCAGCCCCGCCGGTAGTGCCTCGCACGATCCGCCTCGGAATCCTCGAGCCGCTTCGCCAGCTCGCGAAAGTGCTCATACTCGAGCAGACGTCTCACCAGCTCGGCACGCGGGTCTTCACCCTCGAGCCCCTCAGTACCACGCCGCGGCAGCAGCATCTGCGCCTTGATCCGCACCAGCATTGCAGCGGCCTCCAGAAACTCACCCGCGCGATCCAGCCCGAGCACCGCGACTCCCTCGATCGCCCGCAGGAACTGGCCCGTGATCGTCGCGATCGGGATGTCGAAGATGTCGATGTCCTGGGAACGGATCAGGTGCAGCAGAAGGTCCAGCGGTCCCTGGAACTGCTCCAGCTCGACGATGAAGCCGGGGTCGTCGACATCGGCGGTCAGCGGGCGAGAATTCATGGGGGCGCAAGCTAGGCGCGTCGGGCGCCGCGGGCCAGCGTCCGTGAACAGTGGTGGTCGAAGTGCAAGGTATGAGAGCAAGTGTGTGTGGTAGGCGAAGTGTACGTCGCCCCCGCCCCCGCCCCCGCCCCCAACCGATTGACACCGCTGCGGCCGCTGCCTATGATTGAGATCTGTACCTTTTGCCAGTGCCGGAGCCACGAAGTGCCGAATATCAAGAGTGCCAAGAAGCGGATGCGGCAGGCCGTGCAGCGCACGGAGCGGAATCGGGCGCAGCGTTCGCGCATGAAGACCGCGATCAAGAAGGTCATGACGGCGACCAGCGGCGACGAGGCCAGCGCCGCGTTTCGCGATACCGCCGCGCTGCTGGACCGGTACGCGTCGCGCCGGCTGATCCACCCGAACAAGGCGAACCGCAAGAAGTCGCAGCTCGCGCGCCGGGTGAAGGAGCTGGGCGGCGCGATCTGAGGCGCAGGCGTCGGGAAGCGGGGCCGGTGCAGCGAGCAGGCTGCACCGGCCCCTTTCGCATCCGGGACGACGGTTGGGCGCAGGCGACTCAGTCGCCGCTGAACAGATCCAGCGTGTCGGGCAGCCGGGAGGGTGGCGCGCCGGGCACGTCGATGCCGGCCCGGGTGCGGTGACGGTACAGCTCGCGGCCCAATGAGCGGTCGTACGGCGTCCAGCCACCCTCGACCTTTTCCGTCAGCTCGAGGGCCTGCTGCATCTTCGCATCCAGGTCGTCCGCATAGTGAAGCGCGATGGCTTCGAGCGTGCGCGGCTCGCGCGGGCTTTGCCACTCGTAGCGACCCTGATGGCTGGCGATCAGGTGGAGCAACAGATTGAGTCTGTCGGCAGAGAGGTTCGGCAGATCGCGGGCGGCGTCACGGACGAGCTCCAGGCCGATCAGGATGTGTCCAAGCAGCTTCCCCTCGTCGGTGTAGGGAAAGCCCGGCTCGAGTCCGATCTCACGGATCTTGCCGATGTCGTGGAGCAGCGCGCCGGTGACGAGCAGGTCCCGATCGAGGCGTGCCCCGTAATGCTCGGCGAGGCGCTGGCAGACGCCGACGACGGACAGCGTGTGCTCCAGGAGCCCGCCGACATACGCATGGTGGTTGTACTTGGCCGCAGGCGCGTAGCGAAACGCGCGACCGGTTTCACGTTTACGGTCCAGCACACGCCGGAGCAGGCGCAGGAACCCGGCATCCCCGATCGACGCGAGCCGCTCCTCGAGCTCGCGTTCCATGGACGCGTGATCCCGTGCGGAACGGGGCATGAACAATTCGAGCTCGTCATCGGCGAGGTGCAGCAACTCGACCGTTTCGATGCGGAGCTGCCGGCTCTCATTGAAGCGCTCGATGCGTGCGCGGACGCCGACGAAGCTGCCGATGCCCAGCTCGCTCGCCAGCGTTTCGGCGTCGTCCCAGACGCGCGCCTCGACCATGCCGTGCCGGTCGCAAAGCTGGAGTCGCAGGTAGGGCTTGTCGTGGCGCGTGGTGCCGAGCTGCACGGTCGCAATCGAGTAGCAGCCGACGATCAATTCGCCCTCCGGCACGTCCTGCACGGACGGCCACGGGAAGGCGCCGTCGGCGATCCACTGGCGAGCGGTCGGCCGCCCGTTCCTCGCTTCAGCCATGGTCGACCTCATACACCACTCGACCGCCGACGATCGTGAGGACGGCGCGCCCATTGAGGCGGCGGCCCGCGAACGGCGTGTTTCGGCTCTTGGATCGAAAGCGAGAGGGCTCGACCTGCCACTCGCGCGCCGGATCGATGACAGTGACATCGGCGGGCGCGCCCGCGCGCAGCGAGCCGCCGGGCAATCCGAACGCGCGGGCGGGCGTGCAGCTCATGCGTTCGACGAGCGTGGCTAGATCGAGTAGGCCCGGCTGAACCAGCTCCGTCAGCACCAACCCGACCGCGGTCTCCAGCCCCACGAGCCCGAAGGGCGCATCCTCGAAGGCCTGCTCCTTCTCGTCGTAGTGGTGCGGCGCGTGGTCCGTGGCAATACAGCACAAACTGCCGTCGGCCACACCCTCGCGGACGGCCGCGCGATCGGCCGCCGAGCGCAGCGGCGGGTTGACCTTGGCCTCCGTGCGGTACCCGGTCACGGACTCGTCGGTCAGCGACAGGTGGTGCGGCGTTGCTTCGGCGGTCACGCCGATGCCGCGCGACTTCGCATCACGGATCAGTGCCACGCCTCTGCGCGTCGACACGTGCTGGATGTGCAGTCGCCCGCCGGTCAGCTCGGCCAGTAGCACATCACGGGCGATCATGACATCCTCGGCCGCGTTGGGTATGCCCATGAGACCGAGCCGCGCGGATACCAGCCCTTCATTCATGGTCCCGCTTCGGGAGAGCGCCGTCTCCTCGCAATGGCTGGCAACGGGGATGCCGAACGTCTGCGCGTACTCGAGCGCCAGGCGCATGAGCCCGGCGTTGGAGACCGGATATCCATCATCGGTGATCGCCACCGCGCCTGCATCCACCATCTCACCGACCTCGGCCAGACGCTCGCCCTTCTGCCCGACCGAGATGGCGCCGACCGGGTAGACCCGCGCACCGCCCGCGCGTAGCCCCTCGGCGTGCACGAAGCCGACCGCGGCGGGGTTGTCGATCGGCGGGTCGGTGTTCGGCATCGCGCACACGGCGGTGAAGCCACCAGCCGCCGCGGCTCGGGCGCCGGTGCGGATCGTCTCCTTGTGCTCGCCGCCCGGCTCACGCAGGTGCACGTGCAGATCGATCAGGCCCGGACAGACGATCAGACCGGCGACATCGCGGACCTCGGCGTCCTCGGACCTGACGTGTTCGTCGCCGATCGCCGCGACGATGCCGTCCTTCAGCAGGATGTCGCCCGTGCGATCGAGGCCCTGGCTCGGATCGATCAGTCGCCCGCCTCGCAGCAGGATCGGGCGCGCGTCCGCTGGCGCGCTCACGCCTCGCCGCCTCCCTCGACCTTCGCCGCCTCGGCTCGATCGGGCATGCCGCCGGCCAGCAAGTAAAGCACGGCCATGCGTACGGCGACCCCGTTGGTGACCTGGTCCAGGATCACCGAGTGCGGGCCGTCGGCCACGGCGCTGTCGATTTCGACACCCCGGTTCATCGGGCCGGGGTGCAGGATCAGCAATTGCTCGGGCGCCTGCTCGAGTCGCTCTGCCGTCACCCCGAACACCCGGTTGTATTCCCGCAGCGAAGGCACGAAGCCGGCCTGCATACGCTCGAGCTGCAGCCGCAGCACATTGAGCACCTGCGCCCACTCGATGGCTTCCTCGACGCGCGCGAACGCGCGTACTCCGAGGCCTTCGATCTCCGGTGGCAACAGAGTCTTCGGGCCGCAGACCGCGACCTCCGCGCCCAGCTTCGTCAGCCCCCAGAGATTCGACCGCGCGACCCGCGAGTGCAGGATGTCGCCGATGATGCAGACTCGAATTCCGTCGATGCGGCCGAGGTGGTCACGGATCGTCAGCATGTCCAGCAGTGCCTGCGTCGGGTGCTCGTGGCGGCCATCGCCGGCATTGACCACGTTCGATCGGATCCGTTCGGCCAGGAACTGAGCGGCGCCGGACGACGCGTGCCGCACCACGACCATGTCGATGCGCATCGCCTCCAGGTTGCGCGCCGTGTCCACCAGCGTCTCGCCCTTCGACACGCTCGAGCCGGTGGACGCGATGTTGACCGTGTCGGCAGACAACCGCTTCTCGGCAAACTCGAAGGAGACTCGCGTCCGGGTGGAGGCCTCGAAGAAGAGGTTCACGATCGTCTTGCCGCGCAGGACCGGCACCTTCTTGATCTGCCGCTCGCTGATCTCCTTGAACGGCTCTGCGGTATCCAGAATGGCCTGGATCTGGTCGGCGCGGAGTGACTCGAGTCCGACCAAGTCCTTGCCGAGGTAGGTCGACGGCTGGATCACGCGCCGTCGTCAGCGGCGGCCAGCTCGACGGCGAGCCGCTCGTCCAGCTCGGGCACCAGCACTTCCACGCGCTGCCCCGCGCGCACCTTCACCACGCGCCCAACAATGTCCGGCTGGATCGGCAGCTCGCGACCGCCGCGGTCGACGAGCACGCACAGGATGATGCGCGCCGGCCGACCGAAGTCCGTGAGCTCATCCATCGCGGCGCGCGCCGTGCGACCCGTGTACAGCACGTCATCGACGATCACCACGACGAGCCCGTCCACGCCGCCCTCGGGGAGGCGCGTCTCGCCCACGACCGGCCGCGGGCCGATCGCCATCAGGTCATCGCGATACAGGGTAATGTCGAGCGTGCCCACCCGCGGCCGATGGCCTTCGGCTCGCTCGATCTCGTCAGCCAACATTCCCGCGAGCTGAACCCCGCGCCGCTGAATCCCGATCAACGCCAGACCCTCGACGCCCTGATTGAATTCGATGAGCTCGCGCGCCATACGAGCGAGCGCCCGGTGCACCGCGCGCTCGTCCATCAGGAGCTCTCGTCGAGATTCGGCCATGCAGCGCGAAAGGAGGGTTCGGCAGGAGCGCGACGAAGCTAATCGCCACCCGGTGTCGGGTCAACCACGGCAGCGGCCAACCGAATGCGCGGATGCGTCGACGCGGCCGCCTTTACAGCGGTGCGGGCGCCGCCTACCTTCGGCGCGCCCGCTTGGCCGCTACGCCGCGGCCGCGTCTGCGACGAACCGCGAGAAACGCGATGCCGCCCGCCCCGATCGTCGAGCCTGGTTGGCTCAGCCTGCTGCCGCCGCTCCTCGCCATCGGTCTCGCTCTCGCGTTCAAGGAAGTCCTGATCTCGCTCTTCGCCGGCGTCTGGCTCGGTGCGCTGATCATGACCGGCTACGATCCGTTGGCCGCCACACTGCGCTCGGTCGACACCTACCTCTTCGGCGCTCTGGCGGAGGACGCCGATCACGCAGCCATCATCTTCTTCACCCTGCTGCTCGGTGGCATGGTCGGCGTCATGAGCCGCAGCGGCGGGACGCGCGGCATCGTCGAGGCACTGCGTCCGTATGCGACGTCGCCCCGCCGGGGCCAGCTCATGACCTGGATCGCCGGCATCCTCATCTTCTTCGACGATTACGCGAACACGCTGATCGTCGGCAACACAATGCGGCCGGTCAGCGACCACCTGCGCATCTCGCGCGAAAAGCTGGCTTACATTGTCGACTCCACGGCGGCACCCATGGCGGCGATTGCCGTGGTCTCGACCTGGGTCGGCTTCGAGATCTCGCTGATCGGCGATGCGCTGGAGAGCGCGGCCGGGCAGGTCACCGATGCTGCGCTCCGGACCGATCTGTTGGCTGCATCCGAGAACCCGTTCAACGTCTTCCTGCACTCCATCCCGTACCTCTTCTACCCGATCTTCGCACTGCTCTTCGTGGTCCTGGTCGGGACCACGCGTCGCGACTTCGGGCCGATGCACACGGCGGAGGCGCGCGCGCGCAGCGGTGGTGGGCTGCTGCGTGAGGGCGCAATGCCAGCGATGGACACGACGGGCGGCGTGATGGAGCCGGCCGAGGGCGTGCCGCACCGCTGGTACAATGCGATCCTGCCTGTGCTGACCGTCATCGCCGTAGCGCTCGTCGGCATCTACACCACCGGTCGCGCCTCGCTCGGAGCCGGCGAGCACGGGCTCAGCACGACGATCGGTGCCGGCGACCCGTTCAAGTCGCTGATCTGGGCCTCCTTTCTCGGCTGCGTGGTCGCGATCGTCCTGGCGACCACCCAACGCGTGCTCCGTCCGGCGGCAGCGCTCGAGGCCTGGGTCGGCGGTATGCGTGCGATGTTCCTCGCCATCGTGATCCTGATGCTGGCATGGGCGCTCGGCGGTGTCACCGAAGCGCTGGGGACGGGACCGTACCTCTCGCAGGTCGTCGGCGAGGCCCTGCCGATTCAGTCGCTGCCCGTGCTCGTCTTCTTCGTGGCCGCGGCCATTTCCTTCGCGACCGGCACGTCCTGGGGCACGATGGCCATCCTGTTTCCGGTCGTCATCCCGCTCGCCGTCTCGATGGGTGCCGGCATCGGGTTCGCCGGCGGCACGCACTACACGATCCTGCTCGGTGTGATCAGCTCTGTCATGGCCGGATCGATCTTCGGTGACCACTGCTCGCCGATCTCCGACACGACCGTCATGAGCTCCATGGCCTCCGGCTGCGACCACATCGATCACGTACGCACACAGCTCCCGTACGCGCTCGCGGTCGCCGCGGTCGCGATGCTGGTCGGCGACATCCCGACCTCCTTCGGCCTCAGTCCCGCGATCTCGCTCGTCCTCGGCGCCGGGCTGCTGGTCGCCCTGCTGCGCCTGCTCGGCCGACCGGTCGATGTCGTCGCTGACGGGCGGACCGCGACCGCGGTCAGAATCCCCAGCTCCCCCGCGTGATCAGCTCGATGCTGTTGCGGCTCGGATCGCGGAAGTAGAGCGAGCGGCCGCCTCGCGGCCAGTCGACCTCCGCCTCGATCGCGATGCCGGCCAGCTCGAGCCACGCGCGCCAGCGCTCGAGTGCCTGTGCATCCGCGACATCGAAGGCAACGTGGGACTCACCCTCGGCGCCGTGCGGCGGCACGAGGCCGCCGGGCTGGCGAGTGGCACCGGCGTCGAACAGCAACAGGAGGTCGTCGCCCAGCCGGAAGAAGACGTGGCGGCCGGACTCGCGGCCGACCAGCGGCAGGCCGAGTCTGCGCCAGAACCGTTCGGCCTCGTCCAGGTCGTGGACGTACAATGCGGCCTCGTGCACGCCGCGGATCGGTGGGTGCGGCTCAGCCATGGTCAGATCGGGTTGAGCAGCGGCTCTCCACGTACGCCACGCAGCAGATTCTGCCAGGCGAGCCGCCACATGCCCATGCGCGCTTCCTCCGTCGCGCTGCCCAGGTGCGGCAACAGCACCACGTTGTCGAGCTGAAGCAGACGACTCGGCACTGTCGGCTCGTTGCTGTAGACATCCAGACCGGCGCCCCGGATTGCGCCTCGCTCCAACGCCGCGGCCAGCGCCGCTTCGTCGATGATGCGGCCCCGCGATGTGTTGATCAGGATCGCGTGCGGCTTCATGCGCGCGATTGCCTGCGCATCGAGCAGCCCCTCCGTCGCCGGTGTCAGCGCGAGGTGCACCGACACGACATCGCAGCTGGCCAGAAGCTCGTGCAGCTCCAGAAACAGCGCGCGACCGTCCCGTTCCAGGCCTGCTGCTCGGCTGCGGCTCCAGTACGCCACGCGCATGCCGAAGGCGCCCGCGCGCCGTGCGACCTCGCTGCCGATGCGCCCGGCGCCGACGATGCCGAGCGTCTTGCCGGCCAGGCTCATGCCGAGGAGCTGACGCGGCGCCCAGCCGTGCCACTCGCCGGCCCGCACCAGCCGCTCGCCTTCTCCGAGCCGGCGCGCCGTCGCCAGGATCAGCGCCCAGGTCAGCTCGGCGGTAGCCTCCGTCAACACGTCCGGCGTATTGGAAACCGCGATCCCTCTGCGCCGGGCCGCAACCACGTCGACGTTGTCGTGGCCGGCGCCGTAATTCGCGATCACACGCAGACGCGGCGCACGCTCCAGGTCCGGCTCCGTGATTCGGCGAGTCAACACGGGCAGGATGCCGCAATAGTCGCCGGCTGGAATCTCCGCGTCCGCTGCGAGGAGACGCACGCTGAGATCCGCGGGCACCGTCTCCTGACGGAGGAACGGCTCCAGCTCACCGGCGATCAGGACTTCGCTCACCGCCGAGCCTGAAAGAACCCGCGCAACAGCGCCGCCGCCGGCTCGGCCAGCACACCCTCAGTGAGCAGCGCTGCGTGATTGAGCCGTGGGTCCTGCACGATGCAGCCGAGTGAGCCGCACATCCCGGCCTTCGGATCACGGGCTGCAAAGACGACGCGTCGCAAGCGCGCCAGCACGATTGCGCCGGCGCACATGGCACACGGCTCGAGGGTCACGTAAAGCGTCGCATCGAGCAGTCGCCAGTCCCCGGCGCGTGAGGCGGCGCGGCGCAGCGCAATCAGCTCGGCGTGTGCGGTGGGGTCGCTCCAGGCGCGGGTCCGATTCCGAGACTCGGCGAGCAGCCGACCCCCCAGGATCACGACCGCGCCGACCGGAACCTCGTGCTCGGTGGCTGCCGCGAAGGCCTGCTCCAGCGCGCGCTGCATCCACAGCGCGTCCTGCGGCTCTGCCGGTGAGAAGGAGCTCAGAGCTTCGGCTGTACCGCAACCGGATGGGGGTTGGCGTTGGCCACGGACGAGGCGAACTGGCGCCACAGCCCGATCGCCCGGCCGACGACCTCGATCCCCTCGGCGCGCGGCGG
>JBOHRE010000078.1:0-15684 GCA_050732635.1 Longimicrobiales bacterium
GGCGTCGGGCGGGCCACGCGCGGCGCGAGCGCTCGGCGCGCGACGTCACCGGCGGCGGCGCCGGGATAATCGATGGCCAGTCGACGCAGGTAGGCATCGGCCCGGCTGGTGTCGCCGGCGGCGAGCAGGCCCTGGCCGAGACGCAGCAATGCGTCGGGCGCCTGCGGTGTGGTCGGATAACCGAGAACGAGCGCGAGCAGGTCCGGCTCGGCGTCGCTGAAGCGGCGCTGCAGAATCGCGCGGAGATAGAGCGCCTGCGGGCGCTCGGGCGACGCCGCGGCGCCGTTGGCACGCCACCAGTCGGCGACGTGCGCGCGCGCGGCGGTGGCGTGGCCGGATCTGGCGAGCGAATCAGCGCGTGCCAGCGGGCTCTGGGCGAGTGCGGGCGTGGCGAGCGAGAGCAGGCAGAGCAGCGCGCGGCAGCAGACCATCGGCGAGCGTCGTCGTCGCCCGGCGGCGTCAGGCGGTGGGTGCCGCACGAGCGTCCATGCGGAGCAGTGCCTCCTCGAGCACCTGTCGGTCGGTCAGCGATGCGGATTTGAGCAGCCGGTCGGCGCGAAAGAGGTCGTCGAGTGCGGCATCGATGAGCGCTGGCGACCAGCGCTTGGCCTGACCTGTGATGCGTCGCGCCAGCCATTTTTGATTGGGCGGCAGCTCTGCTTGCAGAGCGCGCTCGCCGCCGGTGCTAACGATCGCCAGGCGCAGGAGCTGCGCGCCGAGGCCGATCACGAGACCCACGCCCGATTCGCCGGATTCGAGCAGGATGGGCAGGGTCCGGCGCGCTTCGGCGAAGCGAGCGTTGCCGACCATGTCGAACCATTCCCAACGGTTCTGCCGGGCAATCGGACCAACGACCTTCTGGACATCATCGATGGTGATGCGGGCGCGCTCACCGACGAACTCGCGAAGCTTAGCGAGCTCCGGCATGAGCATCGCCAGACCGCCGGGAATCGCGGCGGCCAGGGCGCGGGCGGCAGCGGGCTCGAGCGTGAGGCCGTCGGCTCGAGCGCGCTCCATCAGCCAGCCGGGCAGATCGGCGCCGCCGAGTGCCGGGAAATCGACGGCGCGAGCGCCGCGCTTCAGGCGCTCGTAGAACTGCGCCTTGCTGCCGGACGGAATCGATGTCAGCAGGATCAGCGCGAGGTCGGCGGCGGGTCGCTCGAGCGCGCCCTCGACCACGTCACGCAGCGCTGCCGAGGTGGCGAGCGCCTGCGCGTCACGCACGACGACGACGCGCCATGCAGCCATCATCGGTGGTGTTTGGATCACCGAGGCGAGCGCTTCGGGCGTGATCTCGCCGCCGCGGAGCTGATCGTAATTGAAGTCGCGGGTAGCCGGTTCGAGGTGCGCCTGGACGAGCCGTGTCGCCAGCTCGTCTTTGAGGTACTCCTCGTCGCCGAACAGGAAGAAAACACCGCCACGCTCGCCGGATTCGACGGAGCGGAGCAGTCGTTCGGCGGCGAGCAGTGGCATTGCGGGCGTCAGTCGTCGGCGGCGCGCACGACTGCCGGCGCGGCCAATCCGGTGCCGATGCGGGCGGCGGGCGGCATGATGACGAGCGGCGAGAAGGGGCCGGGCGCGATGGCACCAGCGACGACGGGGAAGAACAGGGGCGAGGCGCCGGCATCGCCGAGCAGCAGCGGCCGTGCCCGCGCGCCGGCGTGAGCGAGCAGCGGCGCCACCAGACGATGCACATCCACGGTTCGCGAGTCCGCCAGAAGGCCGGCTACGGGCATCCCATCGGACGGTCCCAGCAGGGCAGCCGCTGTGGGCTCCGCCTCCCCGGCGCGCAGCAGCGGGTTCCAGGCCGCCACCGCGACGCCCGCCGCGATCAGGATGGCGGCCGCCACACCGGGCCCGAAGCGCGGTGCCGCCCGCCGCGCCTCTTCCTCGTGCAGCAGCCGGTGGCGCAGACGCGCCTCGAAGTCATCGGACGGGCCGACCGGCTCGAGCTGCCGGAGCAGCAGTGGTGCGCGGCGCACGGCGCGATCGTAGCGGGCACAATGCGCGCAACGCCGCGCATGGGCCTCGAACCGAGCCAGCTCGGCGACCGGGACCAGGCCGTCCACGTAGTCCGAGTGGGCCGCCAGGAACGCCGCGCACGTCAGCTCCGAACTCTCACCAATCATGGTCTGGAAATCCTGCCGTTGGACTGCCGATCCCGCAACACCTCACCCGTCCCCTCTCGGCTCCGTTCTACGACCGCGGACCCCCAGGGGTTCCCTTCCAAAAAAACGGCGACCCCGCCGGCCGTGGCCGACGGGGTCGTTTCACCCTCCTGCACCTATCGCTTCAGTCGAGCAGGGGCGCAATGAGCTGCGCGAAATTGTTGCGCGCGCGGTTCAGCCGGCTCTTCACCGTCCCTAGATTCACGCCCGTGATCTCGGAGATCTCCTCGTACGTCTTCCCTTCCATCTCTCGCAGCAGGAATACCTCTCGGTGGTGGCGCGGCAGCTCGCTCACCGTCTGCTCGACGAGCTGTCGCAGATGCCGCTTCCGGTACAGATCGTCGGGTCGGTACGTGTTGTCCTCCCACTCGAGCGGCCGCTGATCGCCGTCCGCCCACGTGCCGCGGATCGCCTGGAACAGGACCAGTGGATTGCGCGACCGATTGCGCAGCTCGTTCTTCGCGAGGTTGCTCGCGATCGTGTAGATCCAGGTCGAAAACTTCTTCGTCTGGTCGAACCGCTGCATGTGACGATAGACCCGGATGAAGGTCTCCTGAACCAGATCCTCCGAACGATCCCGATCGCCGATCATGCGGTACACGAAGTTGATCAGGCGGTCCTGGTAGCGCGTCACCAGCTCATCGAACGAGCGACGTCGCCCGTCCAGGAACGCGGCGACCAGCTCACTGTCGGTCAGCTCCGACAGCGGCTGCGGCGCCTGCTGCACTTCCGTCCCGCGCCTGGTCTTCGCCGCCTTCAACATGCCTCCCCCTTGCTCGGCACCCGAGCGGTACGGCGCCGGCTTCGCCGCCGGCGGCCGCCTCCTCACCGGGGCAGGTTCCATTCCCCGGCAGCCAGCCCCGCGACGCGCCCTGTTTCGACCCGTTAAAACGCTCCGCTGCAATGAAATATGACGCCGCCCGCGCACGGTTCGTTGCATCCCGCATGTCCTGCCTGGAGGACAGGCACTGTCCTCCGGGCGGGAAATCGGGCCGTCGGCTACTGCGTCGCGGCTAGGGAATGGGACGCCGCAGCCACGCCGCGCCCGCGCACAGGGTGCAGATCGTCTTGGCATCGACGATGAGGCCGGATCGGATGCCGTCGAGCGCCTCGGAGAGTGACATGCGGACGGGCTCGAGGAACTCGTCGGGGTCGTGCGCCAGGCGGCCGGCGGTGCAATCGAGGCCGAGGAACAGGTGGATGACTTCGTCGGTGAAGCCGGGCGTGGTGTAGATGCGGGTGAGGCGCTCGAGGCGGCCGGCGACCAGGCCGGTCTCCTCCTCGAGCTCACGACGCGCGCACACGGCCCAGTCCTCGCCGAGCCGATCGGGGCGGCCAGCCGGGACCTCGAGCAGATACCCGTCGGCGGCATAGCGGTACTGGCGGACGAGCACGACCGTCGGATCCGGCGCGGCGGGGTCATCGATCACCGGCAACACGGCAGCGGCACCCGAGTGGCGGATCATCTCGAGCTCGCCGACCGATCCATCGGGAAAGCGCACGGTGTCGATGGAGAGATCGACGATGCGCCCCTGGTGAATGGGACGTCGTCGGATGCGGCCCACCGGTCCGCTCTGGCCGGGAGCCGGTTCCGGATCAGTCGGCCCCATGCACCTCCACGGGCCCGACGCCGAGCTGGATAAGTGGATCGTGTATGGACCCGGCGTCGCCGACGACGATGATGGCGAACCGATCGGGCCGCAGGTGCTCGCGTGCGACGCGCCTGACATCGTCGGCACGCACGGCCAGGATCCGCGCACCGTAGGTGCCGAAATAATCGAGCGGCAGGTCGTAGACCACGATGTCTGCGAAGCGCGCGGCGAGCTGGTCGGTGGTCTGGAGCTGGAGCGGCATCACGCCGGCGAGGTAATCGCGCGCGTCCGCGACCTCCTGATCGGTCGGTCCGCTGTCGCGCAGCTCGGCGATCTCACGCAGCGCCTCGCGCACGGCGGCAGCGGTGACGTCGGTCGCGACGGCGACCTGCACGAGAAAGGGCCCCGGACGCCGGCGGAAGCCGAAGCTGCTGCGGGCGCCGTAGGTGAAGCCGTGCCGCTCGCGCAGCGACATGTTGAGTCGACTCGTGAAGGCGCCGCCGAGCAGCGTGTTCATGACGAGGACGGCAAAATAGTCGCGGTGTGAGCGAGGCAAGCCGACCTGACCGATCCGGATCTCGGATTGAACTGCGCCCGGGCGGTCGACGACGAACACGGCGGTCTTCTCGACGGGGCTGCGCACAGCGAACTCCGCGCCCTGCGGCTTGGTACCGCTCCAGTCCGCGAAGTGGCGTGCGGCGAGGCGTTCGGCGGCGGCCGCGTCGACCGCGCCCACCAGCAGCAGAGCGGCCCCAGCGGGCACGTAGTAGCTGCGATGGAAGGCGACGGCCGCGCCGCGCTCGATCTCCTCGACCTCAGCAGCCGTACCGATGAGAGGGCGCGCGTAGACGCCGTCACGGCCGAAAATGAAGCGCGCCGCCATGTCGTTGGCGAGCGCGCGGGGCTCCTTGCGTCGCTGGAGCAGATCGGCGAGCTGCTCGTCGCGCAGGCGTCGGATCTCCGACTCCGGGAAGGACGGCCGCCGCAGGATGTCCGCGAAGAGCGCGGCGGCCGGCTCGAGCCGATGCGCGGGGACGGTGATGCGCGCGGCGGCCGCGTCCCAGCCGGCCTCGATGTGCAGATCGATGCCGAGCTGCTCGAGCTTCCAGGCGAGGTCCGCGGCGTCGAGGGTCGCCGTCCCGGTCTCCAGAGCGGCGGCCGTCAGGTGCGCCAGGCCCGCCTGACCTGCCGGATCGCGCTCCGCGCCCGCATCCAGGATCAGGCCCGCGGTCACGACTGGCAGCTCGCCGTAGGGCGCGACGATGACATCGAGACCACTCGCCAGTCGGCTGCGCTGCGCGGCCGGGAACTCGAACGGACGTACGGCGCCGCAGGCCGGCGGCTGCGCGCGGTCCAGATTCATGGCGAAGACTCTGGCACGTACACCAGCGCGGCCCGGTTGTCGGGCACGAGATCCTGCGCCGCGAACGTGCGCACGGCCTCCGGCGTGACGGCCCGTATGCGCTCGATCTCCGTGTTGATGCGCTCCGGCTCATCGAACAGCGTCGTGTACATGGACAGCAGATCGGCGCGCTCGTCCACGCGCTGCAGGTCGATGAGCTGCCTCGACTCAATGAGACTGATCGCACGCGCGACGTCACGATCGCTGGCGTCCCGGAGCGACTCGGCCTCCTGCTGCAACGCCTGCTCGAGCGTGTCGGGATCGACGCCGGGCGACGCCGTCGCCCACAGCACCAGCATGCCGCGGCCGACCACGATCGGAAAAGCGTAGGCCACCACATCCTGCGCGAGCCGCAGTTCGCGCACCAGCCGGCTGTACAGCCGCGAGGCCTTGCCCCAGGCGAGCACGTGTGCGGCCACGGCCGCAGCGTAATGCGCCGGGTCACCGTAAGGCGGAATCCGGTAGGCGAGGTAGACGCGCGGCAGCGAGATGTCCTGCGCGACGAGGTCGCGCACGGTGCCGAGGTGCGGCTCGAGCTCGGTGCGACCCGGAATCGCGGGCACGGTCGGGCCGGCCGGGATCTCACCGAAGTACTGTTCAACGAGGGCTCGCGCACGCGGCGGATCGATATCGCCGGCCAGCGTCAACACGGCGTTGTTGGGCGCGTAGTACGTGCTGAAGAAGCGTTCGACGTCCTCGAGGCTCGCGGCATCGAGGTCGGCCATCGAGCCGATCACCGAATGATGGTACGGATGCTCCCGTGGGTAGACCAACGCTTGGAGGCGCTCGTCCCAATCGCCGTACGGTTGATTGTCGACGCGCCAGCGACGCTCGTTCTTCACGACCTCGCGCTGGTTGTCGAGCTTCGCTTGCGTCATTGCCGGCAGCAGCCAGCCCATACGATCGGCCTCGAGCCAAAGTCCGAGCTCGAGGTAATGCGCCGGCAGCGTCTCGTAGTAGTTGGTGCGATCGAGCCAGGTGGAGCCGTTCAGCGAGCCGCCGGCGCGCTCGATCAGCGAGAAATGGCCGTTCTCCGGGACGTGGGAGCTGCCCTGGAACATCATGTGCTCGAACAGGTGAGCGAAGCCGGTGCGACCCTGGCGCTCGTTGCGCGAGCCCACGTTGTACCACAGGTTCACCGCCACGACGGGCAGCGCCGCGTCGGGCGCCAGCACGACGCGTAGCCCGTTCTCCAGCGAAAACCGCTCGGTCGCAATGCGCGGCGCAGTAGGGGTGGTCCGCATCCTCAGAGTGGCTGAATGAGTCGATCGTGCAGCATGCTCGGCGCGAGCGAATCGACGAGCAGACTGCGGGCGGCTTCGGCGCCCATCGTCACGCGCTCTTCCGCCTCGTCGATGAGCAGGCGATCGGCAGCCTCGGCCGCGTAGCCGGCACGCAGCAGCGCGGTCTGGGCAGCTTCCTCCCAGCCGACGGCGGCGGCGGCGAGCGCGGCCGCGATCTGGGCTTCCGGATCGGACTCCGCCTGCTCGGCCGCACGCCACAGCGCCTCGGCTGCATCCTCGATCTGATCCTGCTCGACGTACAGGAGGCCGAGCAGAATGCGATTCCAGGCGTCGTCCGGCTCGAGCTCGAGCGCATGGTCGAGCTCGCGGATCGCCGCGCCATGATCGCCCTTCAGGGCGTGTGCCGTCGCCAGCTCGCCATACACGGTCGGATCCTCCGGTGCCAGATCCCGCGCGGCGGCGAGCTGCTCGAGCGCCTCCTCGAAGAGGCCGGCGCGCGCAAGGTATGCGCCGTACTGCAGGCGTGTCCCAGGAATCTCCGGTCCCGTGAGCGCGGCGGCCCGCAGTGCGCTCTCGGCGGCAGGATCATCGAAGGCAGCCAGGCCCGAGCCGGCAATCGCGAGCAGCTGCGGGTCGAGCGGCTCCTGAGCGAGGCAGCGCTTGAAGTACTCGTAGGCGGCGCCATCGTTGTCGAGCTCGCGCTCGGCGACGCCGAGCCAGCACAGCAGGTAGGGATCCTCGGGCTCCTCAGCGAGCGCCTCGGCGAGCAGGCGTGCCATCTCCTCCCAGCGGCCGTCCTCTCCGAGCTCGAGCGCTCGCCGGAGAACGTCCTCCACGCTCAGGCCCCGTATTTCGCGAGTCGCCCCGCGTGCGCGAGCGCGAGCGTCATGAGGTGCTTCGCCTCGAAGCGCGCCAGCTCGCCACGCATACAGGCACGCTCACCGAAACCGTCGACGTGCGCGGGCCGCGCCCACGGCGACAGGAGCAGCAACGGCACCGGGTGCCACGAGTGCGCCTTGTAGCGGGCTGGCGTCGAGTGATCGCCCGTGACCACGAGGACATCGGGCTGGAGCGCTTCGACCTCGGCCACTCGCTCATCGAGCGCTTCAATGGCGGCGACCTTCGCATCGAAGTCGCCGTCCTCGCCGCGTGAGTCGACCGCCTTGAAGTGGATGAAGTGGAAGTCGTAGGCGTCGCGGTTGTCGCGGAGCACCTGCACACTCGCTTCATCGGAGGGCGGACCCGGATGCACGTCCATGCCGACCAAGCGCGCGACGCCGCGATACATCGGATAGCGCGCGATCGCGAACGCGCGCAGTCGGTAGCGATCCGCCATGGAGGGGTAGCGGCGGTACGCGGCGAAGCCCCGCGCCAGCACGCCATTGGCCCGCGACTCGTCGCGCAGCAGCTCGCGGATCCGGTCCAGGATCTGCTGCACGATCGCGGCGGTCTGGCGCGCCGCCTCGGAGCGCGGACGCACGTGCAGCGGTGGCACGCCGGTGTCCTGCGGATCGGTGTCGCTCAGCTCGGCCGCCAGGCCCGCGCCGCGCAGGATCAGAACCAGCCGGTGCTCCTTCTCCGATTCGATGAACAGCTCGACGCCGGGAGGCGGCTCGAGCTCACGACGAAGCAGCTCGACGAGGCGACGATTCTCCTCATCCGACGGTCGGCCCGCACGGCGGTCCAGGACGCGGCCGTCGGCATCGAGCGTGGCGAAGTTCAGGCGCGCGGCGACGTCGCCATCCCGCAGATCGAAGTCGACGCCGAGCGCGCTGAGTACGCCGCGACCGATGTTCCAGACGAACGGGTCGTAACCGAACAGCGCCAGGTGGCCCGGACCGCTGCCGGGCGGCACGCCGATACGGACCGGCTCGATCAGGCCGAGCGCGGCGCGGCGCGCGAGCCGGTCGAGATTCGGCGTGGACGCGCTCTCCAGCTCGGTGCGGCCGGTTTCGGGATGCGGCAGACCGCCGAGACCGTCGATGATGAAGAAGACGATCTTCGTTTCGGCGGACTCGACGAGGTCATCGGGAATCCTCGTCTCCAAAACACCTCCGGGGCGGAAGGTGCACGGCGCAGAAGGAACGCCGGGCGCCGTGCGAGCGGGCTGCGGACGGGCGTAATAGTATTCTGTGAGCGCAGCCGCAACCCTCGACGACACACATCCGATGAGAGGCCGCGATGAGTTTCGTGCCCTTCGCCATGGAGCGGTGGCAGTCGACGTACGAGAACGAAGTCGGCGTCAACCTGTCCGAGAGTGGTGTGCACCCCCTGACGGTGGGCGAGCTGCTCGTTCTGGCAGGTGCCGGAGACGGGCTGGAGGCGGTGCGGCTCGGCTACGGCTATTCGAACGGCTCGCCTGCACTGCGGGAGGCGATCGCAGCGCTCTACCCCGATGCCACGCCCGACAATGTCGTGACGTTCAATGGCAGCGCAGAGGCGAACTTCCTGGCGCTCTGGGAGCTCATCGATCCTGGTGATCGGGTCGTGCTGCTGCTGCCTGCCTACATGCAGTCGGCAGGCATCGCCAGGATGCGTGGCGCACGCGTGCGCGAGGTCTGGCTGCGCGAGGCGCGGGGCTGGCAGCCCGATCTGGAGGAGCTGCGGCGCGCCTGTGCGGACGCGCGGCTCGTGGTCGTGACGAATCCCAACAACCCGACCGGCGCAGTGCTCTCGCCGGAGGCGCGTTCGACACTGCTCGCAGCCGCCAGTCGAAACGGCGCCTGGATCCTGTCCGACGAGGTGTACGCCGGCGCCGAGCTCGACGGCCCAGCGACATCCAGCCTCTGGGGCGAATCCGAGCGCGTGGTCGCGACCGGCTCGCTGTCGAAGGCCTACGGCCTGCCCGGCCTGCGGCTGGGCTGGGCGGTCGCGCCCACGAAGACGGTGGCCCGGCTATGGGCGCGAGGCGACTACACCACGATCTCGCACGGCCCGCTCACGGATCGACTCGGCACGCTCGCGCTGCGAACGGACGTGCGCGAGCAGATCCTCGCGCGCACACGCGCGATTCTGCGCCAGAACCTCCCACTCGCCGACCGCCTGCTCGGTGCTGCCGGGTTCCAGTACCACCCGCCCAGTGCGGGCGCGATCCTCTGGGCCCGCTACCCCGGGACCCTGCCTTCCGCGGAACTGGCCGAGCTGGCGCGCCGCATAGACGACGTGCTCGTCGTGCCCGGCGAGCATTTCCTCATGGAGGGGTTCGTCCGCATCGGCTACGGCATGCCGCCTCACGAATTGGCGGAAGGCCTGACGCGACTGCTGCATACGCTCCAGCGTACCGTCGTAGCCAGGTAGTGGCGCTCCCGCTTTGGCCCGTCGCTTGCGCCTGGAAGCGGCACGTTTCGCCGCAGCTCCCCGAGGACGCGATGGATCGCAGCAAGCGCAGGAGGCTCGCCACTCTGGTCGTCGCGCTGGTGGCGTTCGGCGCGGCGGGCATTCGAATCCCGCTGTCGTCGCCCGACGCGCCAGCCGATCCGCAGCGTTCCGATTCGCCACTCGCGCTGGTGGTGAATCTGCCCGCGCACCGCCTCGATGTCTTCGAGCACGGCGAGCGCACGCGCAGCTATGTCGTCACGATCGGCTCACGCGGCTACGAGACGCCGCCCGGCGAGTATCGGATCTCGCGCGCGGTCTGGAACCCGTGGTGGCATCCACCCGCCAGTCCGTGGGCCAAGAACGAGCGACCGACGCCGCCGGGACCGCATAACCCGATGGGTCGCGTCAAGCTGTACTTCGATGGCCTCTACTACATCCATGGCACCGCGCGCGAGTACGAGCTCGGCGAGCCCGCGTCGCACGGCTGCATCCGCATGCGCAACGTCGACGTGCTCGAGCTCGCGCGCACAGTGCACCGCTACGGCTCGGTCAGCATCGCGGAGGATGAGCTGGATCGGCTGGAGCGGGCACCGCAGCGAACCCGAACGGTTTCGCTCGAGCGTCCGGTGCCACTGCTCGTGACCTATGATCTCGCCGAGATCCGTGATGATCATCTCGTCCTGTACCCCGACGTCTACAGCCGGCGCGGTGCGAGCAAGCGCGATCAGGCGCGGCGCGCGCTGCAGCGCGCCGGCTACGCGCTGGCGTCACTGGACGAATCATTGCTGGAATCGCTGCTGGAGCGCAGCCGTTCGGAGACGGTCGTGGTCCCGGCGGCTCAGCTCGTCGGAGCCGTGGTCGATCGCGAGCGGGATGCGGGCACTGCCCTACCGGCGACGCGCGCAGTGGAGCGCGCAGGCGCGCGTGCGACTCGGGCAGCCGGGGAGGAATAGCGCATGGCTCACATCCTCGTCATCGACGATAGCGCGGATCTGGTCGAGATCCTGCGCGAGGTGCTGTCATTGGAACACGAGGTCACGACGGCGGAGACCGGTCGAGAAGGCATTGCCACGGCGCAGCGTGTGAACCCCGACGTCGTGATTCTCGACATGCAGCTGCCGGAGATGAATGGCATCGAGGTCGGCCTCGAGATCAAGCGCTCGGTGAGCGATGTGCGCATCCTGGTACTCACCGCGCTGGCTCAGTCGGAGGACGAGGAGACCGTGCTGGCCAGCGGCTGCTGTGATGCGTACCTGCCGAAGCCGGCCACGCTCGACGCAATCCGCGACCAGGTAGCGGAGCTGCTGGAACGGGGCGCGAACGCCCGCTGATGTTCAAGCGAATCGCGCACCCTCGGCGCCTGGGTTTGCTCAGCGGCGTCGAGCCCGCCACCCGGTCACGATCGAAGCAACCGTTCCCCTACGCGGCCGGCGATCGGATCTCCGGCGACCTGACCGTGATCGGCCACCTGGCCTGTGGCCGCCTCGGTCACCTGTACCAGGTGTGGAGCGCGGCCGAGTGGTGCGCCTACACCTGCAAGATTCTCTCACCTCACCACCGCGATAGCCGGCGCGCAGTGGCTGCCTTGCGACGCGAGTCCCGCGTTCTCCGGCGCCTCGACCACCCCAACATCATCCGCCGCTTCGCCGAAGGTGAGCACGACGGACTTCCTTACCTGCTGATGGAATACGTCGAGGGGCCATCGATCTTCGATGTCCTGGAGAGCCGCCCGGAACGACGGCTCGCGATCTCGGATGCGGTCCGCACCGCCATCCACATCGGCGCCGGACTCTACCACCTGCACCGGCAGGGCTATCTGCATCTGGACCTGAAGCCGGCAAACCTGTTGTTGCGTGGGAATGTTCCGGTGTTGGTCGATTTCGATGCGGCGCGTCCGCTCGATCCGCAACGCCGTCCCGCGCGGGCGCTGGGGACGGCGCCGTACATGGCTCCGGAGCAGGTCCGTGCGCAGCCGACGACGCCCGCCACCGATGTCTACGGACTCGCCGCCGTGCTCTACGAGATGATCACGGGGCGCTGGCCGTTCGAGGAGGTCTACACCGGCCGCGAAGAGCGTGAGGGCGAAGAGCGGCAGTACCCGCAGCTCGGCGGGCCGCTACCGCCCGGACCCCGGGCGTACAACCCGGAGGTCTCGGCCACGCTCGACGCGCTGATCCTCAGCTGCCTCGCGGCCGACGCGACCGAGCGGCCCCAGACCTTGCACCCGGTTCTGCTCGGACTGACCGAAGAGCTCGCCGAGCCGGTCGCGTTCTGGCCGGACGGCGTCCAGACGGAGCGGCGACGGGAGCCCAGGGTCTGAGGTCCAGACGTTGTTCGCACGCTCGATGTCGAACAGCTGGTGGTCCGGATCGAGCACGATCGCAGTCGGGCGGTCCGGCGTCCGTAGGTCCACCACCTGCCGCCGTTCGTCCAGGCCGAGCCGGCGGGTCACATCACCGGCGCGCAGCACCACTGGCATCCATGCCCTGCCCAGCCGGAACACCTCGATTCGCGTGACCCAGCCGGCGCCATTCGCGCGCTGATCGACGTCCCCTATGGCGTAATCCAGCTGATCGGTCGTGTGCAGCCACTGCTCGAAGAACCATCCCAGCGGCTGCCCGCTGGCTGCTTCCATGGCCTCACGGAGATCGGCCTCGGTCACGTGACGGAGGCGATGGCGCTCGTAGTAGAGCCGGAGCCCACGACGGAACGCCGGCTCGCCGATCAGCTCCCGCAGCATGTACAGCACGACTGCGCCCTTGCTGTACGACATCGTGGTATAGGTGCGGAAGTCCACGAACGAGGCCGCTGGCGTGGCGACCGGCTGGGTCAGTCCCTGGCGCTCGCGCTCGCTCAACTCGCTCATGCGCGTGCGCCAGGTCAGCGAGTCGCCGCGCTCCTCGTTGAACCAGCTGCCGAGGAAGGTCGCAAAGCCCTCATCCAGCCAGGCGTCGCGCCATTCGTTGTTGCCGAGAATGCCGTGCACGAACTGGTGCGCGGTCTCATGCATGATGAGGCCCTCCGACGCCGAGCCGTTCATGATCAGCATCGGGAACTCGGTACCACCCGACTCGAGGCGGTGCACGTTCGTGAGCTGCGGATAGGGGTAGGCGCCGAAGACGTCCTCCAACCAGCGAAGCGCGGCGGTGGTCCGCTCGACGGCGGCGCCAGCGCCCCAATCGTCGGCGCCCGGCCGGAACAGCACGTGGATCGCGACGTCGCCGGCGCGACCGCCCTCGTAGCGGTACTCGGGGTCGGTGCTCCACGCGAAATGGTGCACATCGGCGGCCAGCCAGCGCACGCGCTTGCGACCGGCCCGAGCGGGGCCTTGCAGCAGGCCCAGCGGCACGGCGGCTGGGGGTTCGGCGTCCACCGCTGGTGCAGCCACCGGCCAGCCCGGGTCGCCCTCGACCGGCACACCGGTGGCGCCGATCACCTGGTCCGCCGCAACATCCAGCGTGACATCGTAGCTGCCGTATTCGCCATAGAATTCGCCCTGCGGCATCAGCGGATGGTGCTGCCAGCCGCCGCGGTCGTAGACGGCGATGCGTGGGTACCACTGCGCGAAGTCGTAATGGCGACCCTGGCGTCCCTGTCGCCGGGGCAGCGTCGAGGGTCGCGCGAGCCAGTCGAGCTCGACCACGGCCGTCGCACCCGGCGCGAGGGCGCGCTCCAGCGGCAGAGCGAAGACCGTCGAGTCCGGCGCGAACGGGTAGGTCGCGGTGACCGGCGCGCCATCGAGCTGCACCCGCTGCAACCGCTCGAACGCGTGCTCGTCCACTCCGAGGTCCGTGAAACGGCGGTTGTCGTCCTCCAGCTCACGCCGTGCCCAGGCGCTGTTCGGGCGGAACGCGTTCAGGTGCTGGTGGAAGTAGAGCGAGTCGAGGGCGCTGGGAGAGCGGTTCGTGTAGGTCAGTCTCGTGCGACCACGCAGCACCTGAGCGTCCTCGTCTAGGACCGCCTCGATCCGATACTCGATGCCCTGCTGGAAGTACGCGGTATCCGGGGCGGTCCCGGGGCCGACCGGAGCCAGGCCGAGGAGCATTTCGATCATCACTTGACACACGCGCGCGAAGGAAGGATACCTGTCGGTTCGAGACTGCCCTACCGATCAACCGCAGGGAGGTTCCGAATGCCACGTCTCGCGGCCGCGCCCGCCGTGCGCGCCCGGTGTCCTGCCTGGCGCATGTCCCTTGCGAGTGCCTGCCTCTCGCTGTCCCTCACCGCGTCAGCCGTCGCGCAGCAAGTGGCCGCGCCCGGCGTTCCACCCGCCCGCGACGCGAGGCTCCATGACATTGCCACTGCACCGACGCCCGAGCGGCTCGAGCGCGACATCCGTACACTCGTCGGATTCGGCACCCGCCACACGATGTCGGACACGCTCTCGGCCACGCGCGGCATCGGCGCGGCCCGCCGCTGGATCAAAGCCGAGTTCGATCGCATCTCCGAGGACTGCGGCGGCTGCCTCGAGGTCTTCTATCAGCGGCACCTCGTGCCCGGCGACACCGCGACGCGGATCCCGCGCGATACCTGGGTCGTGAACGTCGTCGCCATACAACGTGGAACCGATCACGCCGACCGCTATGTCATCATGTCGGGCGACATCGACTCACGCGTGTCCGATCCGCTCGACGCGACCAGCGAGTCCCCGGGTGCCAACGACAATGCCAGCGGCGTGGCCGGCGTGCTCGAGGCCGCGCGCGTCCTGACGCAGTACCGGTTCGGCAAATCGGTCGTGTATGCGGCACTCTCCGGCGAGGAGCAGGGGCTGTACGGCGGCGACCACATGGCCGAGGTCGCGCGCAACGAGGGTTGGATCATCGAGGCCGTTCTGAACAACGACATGATCGGCAACATCCGCGGCATCACGGGCGTGATCGACAACACGACGTTCCGCGTCTTCTCCGAGCCGACGCCGGTGACGGAAAGCGAAGAATCGCGTCGCCGCCGGCGCTTCACCGGTGGTGAGGTGGATGGGCCGTCGCGTCAGCTCGCCCGCTACGTGGACCGGATCAGCGATGAGTTCATGCCCAATCTGGACGCGATGATGATCTACCGGCTCGACCGCTTCGGCCGTGGCGGACACCACCGGCCGTTCAACGACCACGGATTCACCGCCGTGCGCATCATGGAGACGCACGAGGATTACACGCGCCAGCACCAGGACCTGCGCGTCGAGGACGGCGTCGATTACGGCGATGTGATCGAGGGCGTCGATTTCGAGCACGCCGCCCGGCTGACGGCCGTCAATGCGCTCGTGCTCGCGTCCCTCGCCTGGGCGCCGCCGCATCCGACGAGTGTCGCGATTCGCGGCGCCGTGCAGCCGTCCGCCACGCTCCGCTGGGCTGCGGTCGAGTCGCCGGCGCTGGCCGGCTACAAGGTCTACTGGCGGTTGACGACCGAGCCGCAGTGGACGCACTGGCGCTGGGTGGGGCGCACCACGGAATACACGTTTGAGAACCTGGTCATCGACAACTACCTGTTCGGCGTTGCCGCCGTCGGCGAGGACGGCAACGAGAGCGTCGTCGCGTTCCCGGGGTTCTTCTGAGGGCGGCTTCGGCGGGCGGCTAACGCGAGCGGCGCGGCTTCGACGTTACCGCCGAGGTGTCAGCCGGTGGCTGAACGGGCGCGACGGGCGCACCGAGCAGGTTGGCCGGCTTCTCCGATCGCGGCGCCAGCGCCCGCGCGGGTCGCGTCTGCTGCTGCGTGGGCGTGCCCGCGGGCGATGTGGCGGCCGCAGCCGCTGCGGAATCGATCTGTGCAGGCGGCATCTCGACCAGTCCGCTGGCCGGCAGGTCCACCGATGCACCGAGCAGTCGCGCCTCAGCAGGCGCGAGTGCAGCGCGTGTCGCACGCGGCGGCGCCGGGACCAGACCCTGCGCCAGCGGCGCCGGGCGTACGCTCGCCGCGGGTCGGCCGTTCGCGGGCGCGCCACCGCTCCAGACGGTGACGCCCGGCGG
>JBOHRE010000079.1:0-15497 GCA_050732635.1 Longimicrobiales bacterium
GGCATGGGCGCTGGCCGCGGGTGTGCTCGCCGCGGCGGCCGCCGGCGGACTGCTCTGGCAGGCGCGGCAGGCCGGTGTTGCCGGCGGGCCGGGCCAGACCGCGTTCGATTCGCTCGCGTTGCCCGTCACCGACGAGCTGGCGCTGCCCGCCGCCGACTGGCCCGACATGCGTGGCGTGGTCGCGGGCGGAGCAATGCTGGACGATCTGAGCGACGACCAGCTGGAGGTGCTGCTGATGGAGTTGGAATCATGAGATGCTTGGTTGGGCTGCCGCTGCTGCTGCTGGTGCTGCCCTCGCTCGCGGCAGCGCAGGCGCGGCCCGGGGCGCAGCAGGGGCTCCAGCGATCCCGTCTCGAGGCGCAGGTGCTGCAGCGGTTCGCCTCGCAGGCCGGTGCGCGGCTGGGGCTCGCCGAACCGGACCGGCAGCGGCTGGGCGTCGTGCTGCGCACGCATGCGTCGCGCCGGGCGGCGCTGGCGAGCGAGGCCCGCACGCTGCGCCGCGAGCTCGGTCAGGCCCTGAGCAGCACGCGCGCGACGGACGCCGATTTCGAGCGCATTCTGGGTGGGCTCGAGCGCTTGCGTGAGGATGAGCTGCGCCTGTGGCGCGAAGAGCAGCGCTCGCTCGCCGAGTTCATGGGGCCACGCCAACGCGCGGGCTTCCTGGCGCTGCGCGCGCAATTCAACCAGCGCGTCATCGAGCTGCAGCGTCGCGATCGGCCGCGCTCGCCGCCGGACCCGATGAGGCGGTGACAGACCGCTACGACCTGGCCGTGATCGGCGGCGGCACCGCCGGCCTCGTCGCCGCGGCGGGCGGCGCTCTGCTCGGTGCACGGGTCATCCTGTTCGAGCGCGAAGCGTTGGGCGGCGACTGCTTGTGGACCGGCTGCGTGCCATCTAAGACGCTCATTCGCAGCGCACGCGTGCGGCACCTGCAACGGGATGGGGGGCGCTTTGGAGTCGGCGCGGCCTCGACGCCGCTCGACTATGGCGCCGTCGCCAACCGCATGCGCGAGGTGCAGCGGGCGATCGAGCCGCACGACTCGCCAGAGCGGTTCCGCGACCTGGGTGTTGACGTGGTGCTCGAGCCCGCGCGGCTCGACGGCCGTGATCGGATCGTCTCGAATTCCCGGACGGTCGCGGCGAGACGCGTCCTGATTGCCACTGGCTCGCGCTCCGTGGCGCCGCCCATCCCCGGACTCGAGCAGACCGGCTACCTCACGCACGTGAGCGCTCTCGCGCTCGAGCGCTTGCCACGAACGGTGATCGTGCTGGGCGGTGGCCCGATCGGCCTCGAGTTCGCTCAGCTCTATCGCCGGCTCGGCGTCGAGGTCACGGTCATCGAGCGCGAGCGCCGCATTCTGCAAGGTGAGGATGCCGACGCGGCGGACGTGGTGCGCGCATGCCTCGAGCGCGAAGGCGTGCTCGTGCACACCGGGCTGGACGTGACGCGCGTCGAACCCGGGCAGGGCGGCGTCACCCGCGTGCTGGTGGGCGAGCACGATTTCGAGGCCGAGGCGCTGCTGGTCGCGACTGGCCGCCGCGCCAACATCGAGGGACTGGGACTCGAATCCGCGGGCGTTGCCGTCACGGAGCGCGGAATCGCGGTCGATGCCGGCATGCGGACGAGCGCTCGAGGCGTCTTCGCGGCCGGTGACGTCACGGGCAAGTACCTCTTCACCCACGTTGCCGATTACCAGGCGCGTTTGGTCGTGGCCAATGCCCTGGTTCCGCTCGTGCGCCGACGCGCCGACTACCGCGCGGTGCCCTGGGTCACGTACACGGATCCGGAGCTCGCCCGCGTCGGCGCGACCGAGGTCGAAGCACGCGAGCGCCACGGCGACGGCGTGCAGGTCTGGCGTTATGACCTGGCAGACTCCGACCGCGCTCTGATCGATGGTGAGACCGATGGCTTCGTGAAGCTGATCGCGGACCGGCGCGGGCGGCTGCTCGGCGCGCACATCGTGGGCGCCGATGCCGGCAACCTGATCGCTGCGCCGGCGCTCGCTGTCTCCAGAGGATTGAAGCTGGCCGACATCGCGGCCACCGTGCTGCCCTACCCGACCTTCCCGGAAGCGATCAAGCGAGCGGCCGAGCTGCGCGATCGCGAGCGACTCGCCTCAGCGGGCGGCCGCCTGCTGCGGCGGCTTGTCCGCTGGCGCGGCGCCTGACATGTTGCGCGCATGCGCACGATCCGTGTACGACTCCTCCTCTTTGCACAGTACCGCGACCTGGCCGGCACTGGCGAGCGCGACATCGAGCTGCGCGAGGGCGCGACCGCGGCTGAGCTGGTGGCCGGCCTGCGCCAGTCGCCGGCGCTGTCAGCACTGCCCCAACGGCCGGCACTCGCCGTGAACCAGGAGTACGCCAGCCTCGACGCCGTGCTTCGGGATGGCGACGAGGTGGCGCTGCTTCCTCCTGTAGCCGGTGGATGAACGTTCACGCGAAGGTCACGCGTGATCCGATCGATCCCCTCGCGCTCCTCGACCGCGTGGCTCAACCCGCTGCCGGGGCCGCGATCCTCTTCATCGGCCGCGTGCGCGACCATAACGAGGGGCGCGCTGTCGACGCCCTTCGTTACGAGGCGTACGAGCCCATGTGTGAGAAGGTGCTCGCAGACATCGCCGAGGAGGCTGCCGCCCGCGTGTCCGTTGACCGAGGCCCGGCCCGCGTCGCGGTCGAGCACCGGATCGGGAATCTGAGCCTCGGTGAAGCCAGCGTGATCATCGCCGTTGCAACGGGCCACCGCGAGGAGGCCTTCGACATCGCCCGCTACGTGATCGAGCAGATCAAGCAGCGACTGCCGATCTGGAAACAGGAGCATTACGCCGATGGCGACAGCGGCTGGGTGGCGGGGAGCCGGCCCGATCCCTAGCTTCCGCCCGCTTTTTCGCGATCCGGACGACAACGACCAAATGTTCGATAGGATCACAGTCGTAGGCGCAGGGCACGTCGGCGCAACGACGGCGCACGGGCTCGCGCGCCTGGAGCTCGCGCGTGACGTCGTCATGGTCGACATCGTCGAGGGCGTGCCGCAGGGCAAGGGGCTCGACCAGTGGGAGTCGGCGCCGATCGAGGGCTTCGACACCCGCGTCGTGGGCTCGAACGGCTACGCGGAGACGCGTGGATCGGGGCTGTACGTGGTCACAGCAGGCATCGCGCGCAAGCCGGGCATGAGCCGCGATGATCTGCTCAAGACCAACGCTGGCATTGTGCGCGAGGTCTCGCAGCAGATCAAAACGCACTCGCCCGATGCGATTATCATCATGGTTTCGAATCCGCTGGATGTGATGGCGTATGTCGCGAAGCAGGTGACGGGCTTCCCGCGTGAGCGTGTGATCGGTATGGCCGGCGTGCTGGACACCGCGCGCTACCGCTCCTTTATCGCGTTGGAGCTGGATGTCAGCGTGGAGGACGTTCAGGCTCTGGTGCTGGGCGGGCACGGCGACACGATGGTGCCGCTGATCGGCTACACGACCGTCAGCGGCATTCCGCTGACGCAGCTTCTCGACCGTGCCGCGATCGAGCGTCTGGTCGACCGCACACGCAACGGCGGCGCCGAGATCGTCGGCTTCCTCAAGACCGGCAGCGCCTACTATGCGCCGGCCGCAGCGGCGGTGCAGATGGCCGAATCGATCGTGCGCGACAAGCGCCGCATCCTGCCGTGTGCCGCGTATCTGGAAGGTGAGTACGGATTGGACGGCCTCTTCCTGGGCGTTCCCTGCAAGCTCGGCCGCCGCGGGCTGGAGCAGATTCTGGAGGTGGAGCTCACCGACCAGGAGCGCGCGGCGCTCCAGAACAGCGCGGACGCGGTCCGTTCGACAATGAAGACGCTCGGCTGACCGCGGGCGATGCGCGGCATCATCGCACTCTGGGACAGCAGCATCGGCAAGAAGTACATCATGGCGGCCTCGGGGCTGCTGCTGCTCGCCTGGATCTTCCTGCACGCGGTCGGCAACCTGAAGGTCTTCACCGGGCCGCAGCACTTCAATGAGTACGGCGAATTCCTGCGCGTGATCGGCGCGCCGGTGCTCGGGCAGAGCCAGCTCCTGTGGGTGATCCGGTTCGTGCTGCTGCTCGCGCTGGTGCTTCACGTGACGACGTTCGTACAGCTTTGGCGCCGCGACCGCGCCGCCCGTACGGTTCGCTACGCCAGGTACGACCCGCAGGTGTTCAGCTTCGCCTCCAGGACCATGCGCTGGGGCGGCATCGCGGTCTTGCTGTTCGTGATCTACCACCTGCTTCATTTCACGACCGGCGATGCGCACCCGCAGTTTCGGCCGCTGGACCCGTATCACAACGTCGTCGCCGGCTTCCAATCGCCTGTGGTGGCCATCATCTACATTGGTGCCGTGACCGCGCTCGGCCTGCACCTGTACCATGGACTGTGGAGCGCATTCCAGACGCTGGGCCTGAACAATCCGCGCTACAATCGATTTCGCCGGCCGCTGGCCCTGGTCGTCGCCGTCACCATCACGCTCGCCTTCATGACCGTGCCGCTGGCGGTGCTGGCAGGCATTCTCACCGAATAGCCTGACACGCATGGAGCTGAACTCGAGGATCCCTCCTGGCCCGCTGGCCGAGAAATGGGACGCGTACCGCTACCAGATGAAGCTGGTCAACCCGGCGAACCGGCGGAAATTCCGCGTGATCGTGGTCGGCTCCGGGCTCGCCGGCGGTGCCGCGGCCGCGACGCTCGGCGAGAAGGGCTACCACGTGAAGTGCTTCTGCTTCCAGGACAGCCCGCGCCGCGCGCACAGCATCGCGGCCCAGGGCGGCATCAACGCGGCCAAGAACTACCAGAACGACGGTGACAGCGTCTTCCGTCTGTTCTACGACACGATCAAGGGCGGCGACTTCCGCTCGCGTGAAGCGAACGTGTACCGGCTCGCGCAGCTCAGCGCCAACATCATTGACCAGGCGGTTGCCCAGGGCGTGCCGTTCGCGCGCGAGTACGGCGGCTATCTGGACAACCGGTCGTTCGGCGGCGCGCAGGTGTCACGCACGTTCTACGCGCGCGGCCAGACCGGACAGCAGCTCCTGCTCGGCGTGTATGGCGCGCTCGAACGGCAGATCGCGGCCGGCACGGTGGCGATGTACGCGCGCCACGAAATGCTCGATCTGGTCGTAGCCGGCGGCCACGCTCGCGGCATCATCGTGCGTGACCTGGTCAGCGGCGAGATCGAGTCACACGTCGCCGACTGCGTGGTCCTCGCGACCGGCGGTTACGCCAATATCTTCTACCTGTCCACCAACGCGAAGGGCTGCAACGTCACGGCGATCTGGCGCGCGCACCGCCGGGGCGCCGCCCTGGCGAACCCCTGCTTCACGCAGATCCACCCGACCTCCATCCCGCCGAGCGGCCGGTTCCAGTCCAAGCTGACCCTGATGAGCGAATCGCTGCGCAACGACGGCCGGATCTGGGTGCCGAAGCGCAAGGGCGATGGACGGCCGGCCGAGGAAATCCCGGAGTCCGAGCGCGACTATTACCTGGAGCGCCTGTACCCGAGTTTCGGGAATCTGACGCCCCGCGACATCGCCTCGCGGCGGG
Organism: Longimicrobiales bacterium; assembly: GCA_050732635.1. Taxonomy (GTDB): domain Bacteria; phylum Gemmatimonadota; class Gemmatimonadetes; order Longimicrobiales; family RSA9; genus JBOHRE01. The sequence continues at coordinate 5,549 of JBOHRE010000079.1, forward strand.
CGAAGGAAATGGTCGACGCCGGATTCGGCGTGGGCCCGAGCGGCGTGGGCGTTTACCTGGACTTGCGGGATGCGATCGAGCGGCTCGGACGGCCCACGATCGAGGCGCGATATGGCAACCTCTTCGAGATGTACGGGAAGATCACCGGCGAAGACCCTTACCATCGGCCGATGCGCATCTATCCGGCGCCGCATTACACGATGGGTGGACTGTGGGTCGACTACACGCTGATGAGCACGATTCCGGGCCTTTTCGTCGCCGGTGAGGCGAACTTCTCCGATCACGGCGCCAATCGGCTGGGCGCCAGTGCGCTGATGCAGGGTCTCGCCGATGGGTACTTCGTCATCCCGGCCACGGTGGCGGATTACCTCGGGTCCGTCACGCTCGACGCGGTGGACGAGTCACACGCGGCGTTCCAGGAAGTGAGCGACGCCGTGACCGAGCGCACGCGGCGGCTGCTCGAGGTGCGCGGCGACCGGACCGTCGACTGGTTCCATCGGGAGCTGGGCGCCGTGCTCTGGGAGCACTGCGGTATGGCGCGCAGCGAGGCGGGACTGCGCAAAGCGCTCGAGCTGATCCCACAACTGCGCGAGCGGTATTGGAAGGAAGTCCGGGTGCCCGGCAGCGGCGCGAGCTTCAACCAGGCACTCGAGCAGGCCGGCCGCGTGGCGGACTTTCTCGAGTTCGCCGAGCTCATGTGCCGCGATGCGCTGCAGCGCGATGAGTCGTGCGGCGCCCACTACCGCGTCGAATATACCACGCCGGAGGGCGAAGCGAAGCGGAACGACGTGGATTACGCGTACGTGGCCGTCTGGGAGTTCGCCGGCGTTGGCCAGCCGCCCCGCCTGCACCGCGAGCCGCTCGAATTCGAGAACGTCGCGCCATCGCAGCGGAGCTATAAGTGAGCCTGCGCTCGGCAGTCCGATGACGATCATCCTTCACGTCTGGCGGCAGGCCAGCGCCGAGGCCGACGGGCGCTTCCTGCGCTACGAGGCGAGCGACGTGTCACCGGACATGTCGTTCCTGGAGCTGCTGGATGTGGTCAACGAGCGCTTGATCGAAGCCGGTGATGATCCGATCGCGTTCGATCACGATTGCCGCGAAGGGATCTGCGGCACCTGCGGCTTCATGATCAACGGCGTCGCCCACGGACCGCTCGAGCGAACCACGGTCTGCCAGCTGCATATGCGCGCATTCCACGATGGCCAGGAGTTGTGGCTGGAGCCCTGGCGCGCGACAGCCTTCCCGGTGATCAAGGATCTGGCAGTGGATCGCACGGCCTTCGACCGCATCGTTGCCGCCGGCGGTTATATCACCGTGCGTACGGGGCAGGCGCCCGACGCGAACGCGATCCTGGTGTCGAAGGAAAGCGCGGACGTCGCTTTCGAGGCGGCCGAGTGCATTGGCTGCGGTGCTTGTGTGGCGGCGTGCCCGAATGCGTCCGCCATGCTGTTCACCGCCGCGAAGGTGTCGCACCTCAACCTGCTGCCGCAGGGTCAGCCGGAGCGGGCGACGCGCACGATCGGCATGGTGGCCGCGATGGACGAGGAGCATTTCGGCCACTGCACGAACCATGGTGTGTGCCAGGAGGTCTGCCCCAAGTACATCAGTGTCGATTACATTGCCGCGCTCAACCGCGACCTCTGGCGCACGGCGCGGCGCCGGCCCGGCGAGTTGGCGGACTGACTGGCCGCACCCGGGCGCAGCGGCCGAACCCAGACGAAGAACGGGAAGTGGTCCGAGCCGTAGAGGTCCGGCACTCGCTGGTAGTCCCAGACATCGCCATCAGGTACACGGAAGAACAGGTAATCGAGGTACTCGCGGACCACGCCGGCCCCGCGGACGTACGTGGGGCCAGGCGGGATCGGTGGCGTGTGGGGATAGCGCTCCGCGATGCGGTGCACGATCAGCTCGGTCGGCCCCCGCCGCCAGGTGTTCAGGTCGCCGCCCACGGCGGCCATCCGCGCGTCCGGAATGCCAGCGAGGAAGGTCTCCGCCTGAATCAGGCGAGCGCGCTCGGGGTTGCGGAACAGCCCGCCGGAGCTGTGGTCGAGGTGCAGGCTGGCAACCTGCATGGTCCAGCGCCGGTCATCTCGGCTGCGCGCATCGATGTGGGCGACAGGCACGACCCGCCGCTGTGCCATGACCGGCAACTCGATGGCGGCCACCGGGGTGAGCGGCAAGGACGACATGATCGCGTTACCGCGATCCTCCTTGCGTGACGGCTCGTTGGAATCGCCGCTGCGCATGGAGGGGACGTAGAGCAGGTAGAGACCGAGTTCGCGGGCCGCGACGATGATCTCGCGCCGCTCACGGCCGGGGACGAATGCGGCTTCACCCGCCGTTTCCGCCCCGGCCACCACATCCGGAATGTCCGCGCCGGCGCGGTAGACCTCCTGCAGGAGCAGAACGAAATGTGTGACCTCGCCGCCGCCCGTGAGCCGGCCGGCGCGCAGATCCTCGACGACACCGTGCAGATCACCGGCGCCGATCGCGTTGTTCCAGCTGACGAACAGAACGGAATCGGCGAGCGGTAGCTGGGCCAGCGCACGGGCATTATCGGAGCTCTCGGCGGTGGCTATGACGGGCGCTGTCGCAGCCGTCGTGTCCGGCGCGTAGTAGACGGCCGGGCCTACCGCAGCGCACCAGGAATTGAGCTGCTCGCGCGCCGTGCCGCCGGGTGTGAACCAGCGGAAGGAAGACACCTCACCTTGAATGACGGTGAGGGCGCGGCAGCCACTGCCGCCGGATAGCGTCTCGAGGATCAAGCGCGGACTACAAGCGCCGGCACTCAGGAGCAGGAGCGCCGCAATGATCGAGAGTCCGCGCGGTATCGGCATCGACCGGGTCACATTGCAAATTGCGGGCGCAGTCGCGACGGATGAAACCTCGAGGCACGGCAGGGCGTAAAGCGGCTGCGATCCGCTCGCTGAGTCCCTCGATCCCTCCGGATGGTATGCTGCTCGTGGCACGACGGCCCCGGTCCCCGTGTCCTGCGCGAGCCATCGCGCTGGTCGCCGCCTTCGGCCTGAATGCGGCCAATGCCTCCGCGCAGCAGTCGGCTGATGCCTACATGGACGCCACTGCGCGGGTGCTCGTCGAGCGGGCGCGCGCGCGTCGCGCCGAGCGCGACGACGCAATCACCGGGTATCGCACGATCGCGCGTGAGCACATCAGCGTCGGCTTGCGCGCGCTGCGTCGCGACCGGCTGCTGTTCCGCCGCGAGACCGCGAGTCGCATCGAGTGGCGGCAGGATGACGTGATCGACATCGAGGTCCTCGGTGCGCGGCAGGCGGTGCCGATCGCGCTGCGGGGTGTCCAGGTGCCCGACGACCTGGATGCCGGTTTCGGCCACCTTGCGTTCGATCCGGCTGAGCCGCGCCTGCTGGTGGGTCTGGATGAGGGCGGCAGCTTCGCCCGGCACCCTTTCGCCGAGGAGAGCGAGGCCGATTACCGCTTCGAGTCTGGTGACACGGTTGTCATCCGGCTGCCGAGCGGCCGCGCCCTGCAACTGATCGAGCTGATCGTCCACCCGCGCCGCGCGGATTTCGAATACGTGATCGGCTCCTTCTGGCTCGATGCGGACAGCTACGATGTCGTGCGTGCGACGTACCGGCCTGCGCGCGTTTTCGATGCCGAACGTGATCTCCCCCGGATCGACTCGACCGAGGTTCACGAGCTCGACGGGGTGCCAGGAATCCTGAAGCCGCTGCGCGCCGAAATCCGCTACATCACGCTCGAGTACGGACTGTGGGAGCTGCAGTGGTGGCTGCCGCGCACGCTGGCCATCGAAGCGGTCGCAAGCGCCGGCTCACTGCTTCGAACACCGGTCGTCTACGAGCGGACGTACGGCGACTACGAGGTCATGGCCGGCAGGCCGGGAGACAGCATCGCCGCCGAGCTCGAGGCGCGGGCGGCCGCGGCTGAGCTCGCGGCTGAAGTCGCCCTGGCCGCGCGGGACATTGCTGCGGACACGACGCGTCTCAGGATCGAGCGGGATTTCGCCGATCTGCTCGCCGAGGATTGGAAGGACTCGCGCTGCCGCGCGCGGCCGGGAGTGCGTGCCACGCGCGAAGCCGGCGTCTGCCGCTACTTCCGGGTCACCGTCGCTGTGGATACGGCGACGCTGCTGGCCGGCGATTGGCTACCAGGCTCCATCTTCCGCGAGAGCGACCGTCTCATGTCGGACTCCGAGCTCGAGGATCTGGCCGAGCAGCTCGGCGGGCTGCCCGCTCCGCAGTGGCAGCCCGAGCGCGCCGTCGTGCGTTACGCCTGGCAGGAGCCGGATCTGCTGCGTTACAACCGCGTGGAGGGACTCTCCGCCGGAGCACGCGTCCGCTGGGATCTGGGCCCTGCACGGGTGGACGCCACGGCTCGCCTCGGTATCGCCGATCTCGAGCCGAATGCGAACCTCGGCATCGAGCGGGATACGCGATTCGGCCCGCTCCGTTTCGCCAGCTATCGCGGCCTGACCGTGGCTCAGGACGAGCTCGACGCGCTCGGCCTCGGAAATTCGCTTTCCGCGCTCCTCTTCGGCAATGATGAGGGTGATTACTACCGCGCCACCGGCGTGGAGCTGGTCGGCTTGCCGCGGCCGATGTTGGGCGAACGCTTTCAGTGGCGCCTGTTCGCTGAGCACCACACGCCGGTGCGGGCCCACACCGACTTCAGCCTGCGGCATGCGCTCGACTCCAGCCGCGGCTTTCGGCCGAACCTCCTTGCCGTGCGCGCGGACCAGGTCGGTATCGCCGCCCGACTTCGGGTCGATCGCGGCCTCGATGCCACCGGCTGGCGCGGCGGCGTGATCGGCAGGCTGGAGGCGGCAACGGGCAGTTACGCCTACGCGCGTCCCGCGGTGGGAGTGTTCGCCGGACTGCCGCTGCCGTTCGGCGTCCTCGCGGCGCTCGAGGCCGAGGCTGGCTCCTCGACCGGCCGGCTGCCGCCGCAGCGACTCTGGTTCCTCGGCGGTCCGGCCACTCTCCGCGGCTACGGCGGCAGTGCAGCCAGCGGCACCGCCTTCTGGCGCGCCCGCGCCGAGCTGGCCAACGCGTTTCCGGCCGCGCGTCTGGCACTCTTCACCGATCTCGGCTGGGCCGGCGAGCGGGCCGGCTTCCTTCGTGGCAGCGCGCTGAATGCCGTCGGCATCGGCGCATCGGTGTTGGATGGCGTCCTCCGCTTCGACCTGGCACGGGCGCTCGATCCGCCCCGCGGCTGGCGCGCTTCCCTGTATCTGGACGCGATTCTCTAGGTGTGGGGCGGGGCGGGCGCGGGGGCGAGGGAGCCTCCAGCCGGAGAGAGACCGCTAGGGCGGACCGCAGCGTTACAGCCGCGGCGGCGTCACCCCTACCTGGTCCTGATACTTGCCCTTGCGCATCGCGTAGGTGATTTCCGGCGTCTCGTCACCCTGAAAGAACAACAGCTGCGCCAGGCCCTCATTCGAATAGATCTTGGCCGGCAGCGGCGTCGTGTTCGAGATCTCCAGCGTCAGATTGCCTCGCCACTCCGGCTCCAGCGGCGTCACGTTGACGATGATGCCGCACCGCGCGTACGTCGATTTGCCGACACACACGACCAGCACATCCTTCGGCACGCGGAAGTACTCCAGGGTGCGCGCCAGCGCGAAGGACCGCGGCGGGATGATGCAGTGGTCCGCTTTGATATCGACGAATGATCGGGGATCGAACGCCTTCGGGTCCACGATCACACTGTAGACGTCGGTGAACACCTTGTACTCATCCGCCACCCGCACGTCGTATCCGTACGACGAGACACCGTAGCTGATCACCGAATCCCGCACCTGACCCGCCTCGAACGGTTCGATCATGCCTTGCTCCTCGGCCATGCGCCGGATCCAGCGGTCGGCCTTGATCGCCATCGAGAAATGCGCCCTCGGCTTCGCGGTGAACGGGCTGACCCGGAGACCCTCCCAGCGCCCCAAGCACGACCTGTGCAACGGTCGTCTTCGGCCGCGCGAATGTAGGCCGCGCGCGCGCGGAACGGCAAGCGCCACCGTCGCTTGACACCCCATCAGGGGCCGCCTAGCTTGGCCGCGGGGTGCACGTGAAGAATTTCACAAGGAGCCCGACGCCGCATGCTGCGTGCCTACGCCCCGATCCTGATCCTGCTCGGCATCTCGCTGCTGAATGCGCTGGGGATGGTGGTGGCGTCGCACCTGATCAGCCCGTATCGGCCGACGCCGGCGAAGGATCAGCCGTACGAATCGGGCATGATCCCGCTGGGCAGCACGCGCGAGCGGTTCTCGGTGAAGTTCTATCTGGTGGCGCTGGTGTTCATCGTCTTCGACATGGAAGCGGTGTTCCTGATTCCATGGGCGGTGGCGATTCGGGAGCTCGGCTGGTCGGGCTTCGTGGGCGCGACGATCTTCATCGTGGTGCTGACGGTGGGACTGATTTACGACTGGAAGAAAGGAGCGCTCCAATGGGATTAGAGGGGCGCCGCGATCTCGAGGTGCTGGCGCAGCATGAGAAGGACGGGTCGCCGTCGTTTCTCACGTCGCGTTTGGATTATCTGGTGAACTGGGCACGGCGTGGTTCGTTGTGGCCGATGCCGTTCGGTACGGCGTGCTGCGCCATCGAGATGATGGCGGCGGCGGCGACGACGTTCGACCTGGCGCGATTCGGGATGGAGCGGATGTCGTTTTCGCCCCGGCAGGCGGATGTCCTGATCTGTGCCGGTCGGGTGCCGTACAAGATGGCGCCTGTGCTGCGGAAGATCTGGGATCAGATGCCGCAGCCGAAGTGGTCGATCTCGATGGGCGCGTGCGCCTCGAGCGGCGGCGTTTTCGACGTGTACTCGATGGTACAGGGGATCGACACGGTAATCCCCGTCGACGTCTACGTGCCAGGTTGTCCGCCACGGCCGGAAGGGTTGATCTACGGCATCCTGCTGCTGCACGAGAAGATCAAGGGTGAGCAGCTGTCGAATCGCGCGCTGCGTGCGGAAGACCCGTCGAAGACGGGGCAGCCCAACATGGACGCCGAGTCGATCGACGCGCTCGCGGGCCCGTTCGGCAACTCGACGGCGCAGAACCGGGTGAGCGGCCTGGTCCCGACCGGCGCGGCGCTGCGGCCCGCGGATCGCCGGCCGTAGCGTTCTGCGAGATGGCGGAGCGCTTCGAGGATTCCCTGCGACATCTGGCGACGGGGCCGACCGACCGCGATCCGCAGACGGCGGGCGGTGGCGAGCGGATCGGCTTCGATGCGCATCCTGCGGCGGCCGCACTGCGCGAGCGTTTCGGCGAGGCGGTGCTGCGCCATGAGCTGCACGCGGGCGATGAGCACGTCGTGTTCATCGCGCCGGATCGTGCAGGCGAGATCCTGGGCTGGCTCCGCGACACTCAGGAATTCGACCTTCTGAAGGACCTGACTGCAGTGGATTTCGGCGGTGGCCGGCCACTGCAGGTCATCTACGAGTTGTGGTCGATCGCGCGGCGGACGCAGCTACGAATCAAGGCCGAGCTGCCACTGGATCGGTTGGAGATCGATAGCGTAGTCCCGATCTGGCAGACCGCGAACTGGCTGGAGCGGGAAGCCTACGACATGTTCGGCATTCGGTTTCGTGGGCATCCCGATCTGCGCCGCATCCTGATGCCCGAGCATTACGCCGAAGGCTTTCCGCTACGCAAGGACTTTCCACTCCGGGGCCGGTTCAGCCGCGCCGAGCAGACGCGCTTGGCGCTCTCCGAGGACGTGGCGGATCACTACATTCCCTCCGAGCTCGAATTCCTCACCCGCGAGGGCGAGCAGGTCGAAGGTGCGCCGCCGCTCGTGCCGGGCGCGCGGCGGCAGGCCGAACCGACGGGTGGTGCGACCGGCGAGCGCACCGACGGCGCGACGCAACCGTTCCCGACACCGACCAGCCAGGTCGACGACACGGAGGCCGGGCGCCGTGAATAGCCGGACCGTGGAGTATCTCGTGAGCCGCAGCCCCGAGCTCGGCGAGCATGGACAGCCGGCGGTCGCGCCCGTGCTGCCAGCCGGCGTTGAGCCCGGGCTCGAGTCCAGCCACATGCTCATCAACCTCGGGCCGCAGCACCCGGCCACGCACGGCGTTCTGCGGCTGGTGCTCGAGCTCGACGGTGAGACGGTCATTCGCTGCATCCCTCACATTGGCTATCTGCACTCGAGCTTCGAAAAGCTGGGCGAGTACCGTACCTGGAATCAGGTTATTACGCTGACCGACCGAATGGACTACCTGGCGCCACTGATCTACAACGTCGCCTACGCTGCCGCGGTCGAGAAGCTGATGGGCATCGAGATCACCGAGCGCTGCAAGGTCGTCCGCGTGATCTGCATGGAGCTGGACCGCATTTTCAGCCATCTGCTATGGCTGGGCACGACCGCGATCGACATCGGCGCCTTCACTGTCTTCCTCTGGACCTTCCAGGAGCGGGAGCGGATCTACCAGCTGCACGAGAAGCTGACGGGCGCGCGTATCACGACGTCGGCGACCCGGATTGGCGGCATGATGGCCGATCTTCCGGGCGGCTGGATCGACGAGCTGCAGCGCTTCGTGAACACAGTGCCGCGTACCATCGATGAGGTCGAGACGCTGCTCACCAACAACAACCTCTGGATCGGCCGAAACAAGGACATCGGCATCTTCAGTGCGGAAGACGCGATCAACTATGGCCTGACGGGACCGAACCTGCGCGCCTCCGGCGTCGATTACGATGTGCGCAAGGATCGACCGTACTACGACTACGAGACCTACGACTTCGACGTGGTCGTCGCCGATACGGGCGACTGCTATGACCGCTATCTGGTCCGCATTGAGGAGATGCGTCAGAGCCTGCGTATCCTGCAGCAGGCGATCGACCGGCTACCGGCCGGCCCGATCAACGTGGATGACCCGCGCGTGATTCTGCCGTCGAAAACCGCGGCAATGACCGACATGGCGTCAATGATCCACCATTTCAAGGTCGTCATGGAGGGCATCAACGCCGCGCCCGGCGAGAGCTGGTTCGGCGTGGAGAGCTCGAAGGGCGAGCTGGGCATGTACGTGGTCAGCGACGGCGGCTCGAAGCCGGTGCGCTGGCGCGTTCGCGGGCCCAGCTTCGTCAATCTGTCGGCCTTGCCCAAGATGGTCGAAGGCCACCTGCTGTCCGACGTGATCACGGTCAATGCGAGCCTCGATATCGTGCTCGGGGAGATCGATCGGTGATCGAGGCTGGGGCTGGGGAGACGCCGCTGCGGGGCGGGAATCCGGGGTTCGCAGGCGAAACCGGCGATTTCGCGCACCTGAGCGAAGCCAATGTGCGCGGCACGGACTACTTCGGCGCTCGCCCGCTGGATGGCGGGCCGGGTGGCGGGGTGAACGCGTATCCGTACCAGCTCGCCCGGCGCCGGCCGGACGCGCCGCTGTTCGAGGGCGTCTATCAGACCCGGCTGGAGAAGATCCTGGCGCGCTATCCCGATCGGCAGGCAGCGCTGCTGCCCGTGCTGAACCTGGCGCAGGAGGTCCGCGGCTGGGTTTCGCCGGAGGCGCTCACACGCGTGGCAGAAATCCTGGAGCTTTCGCCGGCGTACGTGCGCGGTGTGGCGACCTTCTACACGATGTACAATTTGCGCCCGGTAGGCCGCTACCTGATCCAGGTGTGCACCAATGTTTGCTGCAACGTGTGCGGCGCCGATGAGGTCTACGAGGCATTCCTCGAAGCATTGGGCGCGGAGCCTGGCGAGATCACGGCCGATGGCTTGTTCACGGTCATGGAGGTCGAATGCCTGGGCGCGTGCGGCTTCCCCACGGCCGTCCAGATCAATGATCGCTATTTCGAGAACGTGAGCGTGAGGGACGTACCGGCCGTGCTCGAGCGGCTGCGGGGCGAGTGGCGCACGGCGCGTGCACAGGATGGCGAGGCCGAAGACCGGGGCGTGGCGCTGGTTGCGGTGCGACCGGCCGCGCGCGCCGCGGTCGCGCCGCAGACGCC
>JBOHRE010000080.1:0-15150 GCA_050732635.1 Longimicrobiales bacterium
GTGCTCGCGCCGAAGCAGCCGGCGCGCAGGGCGCGGGTGTCGCGCTGCTCGCCCAGCCAGTCGATCGCAGTGACGAGCCGCCCGGCCAACAGGCCGATGTCGAAGCGCAGGTGTCCGGTGCGCGCATCCTCGGCCTCCTCCTGCTCCGTCAGCAGATCCATGAGCAGCGTCGCGAGTCCGGCGCGTTGCAGCACACCGGCGACGTGGCGATTGCGCGGGCTGTGCCGGCTGCTGCCACTGCCGTGCGCGAAGAGCACGACGCCGGCCGGCCTCGACGGCAGCACCAGGTCGCCGTCCAGCATCGTGTCGCCGGACTCGATGCGCACCGCGCCGGCGCTGCCGGCGCCCGCCGCAGCCGCGTCATCGGCGGCTGCGCCCGCCTGCTCCAGCAGCTCGCGCACCTCCGCGTCCGTGGTCTGCTCGAAGGCCTGGTACCACAGGCCCACCGCCTGGAACGGCTCGGGCGTGAACGGGCAGACCACACGGTCGGCCTCGCGTGCGAGCTCGGCACACGTCTCCTCGGCCGCGACCGGGGCAGCGACGACCAGCTCGGTCGGCTCGAGCGCGCGCAGCGCCCGCGCCGCCGCGCGCATGGTCGAGCCGGTCGCCAGCCCGTCATCGACCAGAATCACCGTCTTGCCACGCACGTCGGGCGCAGGGCGGCCGCCGCGATACTCCAGCTCACGCCGCTCCAGCTCGCGCTGCTCGGCGTTCGCAACCGCAGCGATCGTGTCCGCGCCTATGTCGATCATGGACAGCACCTCGCGGTTCAGTACGCGCACGCCACCCGACGCGATCGCGCCCATCGCCAGCTCCTCGTGACCGGGCACGCCGAGCTTGCGCACCAGGAACACGTCGAGCGGCGCCCCGAGCCGCTGCGCGACCTCGAAGCCCACGGGCACGCCGCCGCGCGGCAGAGCGAGCACCAGCACGTCATCCCGGCCGGCGTAGCTCGCCAGCGCCTCGGCCAACGCACGGCCCGCGTCGCGTCGGTCTCGGTAGCGCTGTCTCATCCGCGGCTCCTCTCTCGACAGGTCCGCCGGAACGCGGCAAACACTCTGCCACCGGCGATTTCGAGGCCGTCGCCATGCGGGCCCGTCGCACGAAGCCGCGCTTCAGCGCAGCAGCCGTGCGCGGTTGCGGCGGATCAGCTCGGAGAGCTCGGCGGCGAGGGAGGACGGACTCACACCGTCGGTGAGCACGAGGTCGGCGCCGTCGCCCCGGGCGCGTTGGAACTCGGCGAGTGGCGCGTCTTCGGGCAGCACGGCGACGGCCAGGCGTGTGATCGGAGCGTTTTCGCGCTCGTCCGGTGAAGCGCTGCGCAGGGCGCGCAGGAGCGGGGTGCCGTCGGGCGTCGGAAACGGATACGAAGCGACGATCACGTCCGACTCGACGATTTCGGCCAGCCGCAGGAGGTCGAACGCGCGGCCGGTTTCGCCGACCTTGTACCCGCGGGCGCGAAGCGCGTCGGTCCAGCGTTCGCGCAACCGCGCATCCGGCAGCCCGATCAGGATGCAGTGCGCCTTCATCAGCACAACGAACCGCACAGCGGCGGGGCTGTCAACGACTACGGGATGTATTCGCGGCTGCTGCACCAAGAGGGACCAACGTCGCGGCTGTCATTCGGCCGGCTCCAGCCCCTCGATGCGGTGGCGCCAGCGGTCGTCATCGGCCACGCCTGCCGGGCGATAAAGGATGACCCGGACGCGCTCGAGCGTGATCATCCCACCGTCGATCATGGCATCGAGATCGGCCAGCACCGAGCGGATCATCTCCTCGGTCTCGACGACCTCGATGGTGATCGGCAGGTCGAGCGACAACCTCAGGATCTGCGACGTATGCACCTTCGCGCTGGCGCCGAAACCCGATACTGCGCGGTGCACGGTGGCGCCGGCGAAGCCGTGCTGGCGAAACAGTCGCAGCAGCGCATCATGGAGCGGCAGGCCGTGGTACGGGCCGGAGGTGCAGCGGTCGCTCTCGCCGATGAAGATGCGCATGAGCGTGCGCTCGCCGCGAAACGTGTGTGACATGGGATCAACCTCCCACGCGCAGGGTGAGCGTAGCCAATGAGAACCCCACCACGATCGCGAGTAGACCCAGCGCCAGGCTGCCGAACGCGTAGAGCCCGGCGCGCGTCCAGGATCCGGATTGGAGCAGCATGATCGTCTCGTAGGTGAGTGTGCTGAAGGTGGTGAATGCGCCACAGAAGCCAATCGCGAGGAGGCCGCGGATCTCCGCACCGGCGCCGGTCAGCTCGGCAACGCGGAGTCCGAAACCGAGCAGCAGTGAACCGATCACATTGACCCAGAATGTGCCCCACGGGAAGCTCTGGCCGGTCATCATGAGGATCCGGCCGCTCAGGCCGTAGCGCGCCAAGGTGCCGAGCACCCCGCCCGCCGCGATATACAGGAGCACCATCCCAGACCCCCTGAGACGAAAGAAAGAAACCTCCCGCCGGGAGGTTACCCGCGGGAGGAGTCATCAGCGGCCGAGCCGCGGTTTCGGCGAACTCCATCGCCCTGAACAGGGGCCCAACAGTGCAATCGCGGGTGGGCCAGGCGCAAGGACGGCGCGCCGGTTACGCGTCGGGCGGCACCAGCACGCGTAGCGCGTTCTCCTGGACGGCCACGAAGACGGGCGGCTCGAACGCGTGCAGCTCGCCGTCCAGCGTCGCATCGATCCGCGCGGCGTCCGAGCGCACCAGCAGGCTGCGCGTGTGCAGCAGCTCGATCGCGCCGGTCGGCTCGCTGCGACGGCCGCGCCAGGCGTCGCGAAAGGTCACGGCCATGACACGCATCATCTCGAGTCGTCCGCAGGGCCGCAGCACCACCACCTCGAGCTCGTCGGCGCCCAGCCGCGGATCATCGAGCGCGCGGGGAAAGCTCTCGCGGCCGATGCCGACCCAGAGCAGTGGCGTGGCCCGCTGCAGCGCGGTGGTCGGCGTCTCGATCACAGCCTGCAGGCGCCGACTCCGCAGCACCACCTCGCCCAGACCCAAGAGCGCGCCCGGCCATTTGCCGATCAGCCGACGCAGGCGCTCACGGCGATGCACCACGCGCCCGTACTCGCCGAAGGTGGCGGTGTTCAGGAAGACGTGGGCGCCGACGATGCCGAGCGAAACACGGGCCAGCCGCCCAGCACGGAGGGTACGCGCGGCCGTTGGTGGGTCCGGGACACCGATCCGGCGCGCGAAGTGGTTCAGCGTGCCGAGCGGGATCACGCCGAGCGCGGTCGTGGTTCCCGCAAGGACGTTCGCCGCGGTACGGAGCGAGCCGTCGCCGCCGGCCACAGCCACGACCGGTGTGTGCGCCGCGACCAGCCGCCCGAGCGCGCGCGCCAGCCGCTCGGGCTCGATCGCCTGAATGTCCGTCAGCACACCCGCCCGGTTCAGGATGTCGCGAAGCGGCTGCAGCGCCCGCTCGGTACGGCGCCCGGCGCGTACGTTGACGAGCACCGGCACCGGCGGTCCGCCAAAGGGGTCGGGTTTCATCGCCCTGAGACGGCGCAAAGGCGGGGCCGGCTGCGGCCGGCCATGGCCGAGCGGGCGACGCCGGCGGCTCAAAAAAAGCCCGGCGGGTTCGAAGACCCGCCGGGCTCGAGGCGAACCGATCCGCGGCGCAGTGGATTGCCACATGAAACGCGCGCCGCGAATACGGCACTGATCAACGCGGCGGTCGGAGCGTCTGGTGTGGCGAGCGGAGGAGGAGGGACTCGAACCCCCAAGGGCTTGCGCCCGCCGCATTTCGAGTGCGGTGCCTTACCAGTTAGGACTACTCCTCCGGATCCAAGTCGGGGAGACTGGATTTGAACCAGCGACCCCTGCGTCCCGAACGCAGTGCTCTACCAAGCTGAGCTACTCCCCGAAATCATCGCACGCGGCGGGTCGTTCCGCCGATCCGGTCGCTGCGCGGGCTGCTCGGCCGTTCGGCGCGGCGGCCCGCTCGAGCGGACGGGGTGGGATTCGAACCCACGAGGGCTATTCACCCCACACGATTTCCAATCGTGCGCCTTGAGCCGCTCGGCCACCCGTCCAGCGCGGGTCCGCACCGCCGCAGGTCGAGTGTGCTGCCGTCGCGGTGCCAAACCGTTGCAGCGGAGAGGGTGGGATTCGAACCCACGCGCGCCTTTCGGGCGCGACGGTTTAGCAAACCGTTGCCGTAACCACTTGGCTACCTCTCCAGGTCCGTCTCGCTATTGCCCCTCCTGGGATCGAACCAGGACTCTCCTGATCCAGAGTCAGGCGTGTTGCCAATTACACCAAGGGGCATCGTGTGCCACAGAGCGGGAGACGGGGCTCGAACCCGCGACCCTCAGCTTGGGAAGCTGATGCTCTACCAACTGAGCTACTCCCGCAGTGCGACGCCGCCCGCCACACCCAGCCTGCCGGTCGCGACGCTCGCCGTCGCCCAGAGCCACCGGTCGGAATTGAACCGACGACCGCTCGATTACGAATCGAGTGCTCTACCCCTGAGCTACGGTGGCGTTGCGCCGCGCAGGCGGCGCCAGTGGAGCTGAGGGGAGTCGAACCCCTGACCTCTGCAGTGCGATTGCAGCGCTCTCCCAGCTGAGCTACAGCCCCATGACCTCGCACGAACCATGAACGACACACCGCGAACGTCCATACATGGGCGCGAGAGGACTCGAACCTCTGACCTCTACGATGTCAACGTAGCGCTCTAACCAACTGAGCTACGCGCCCGCGCCTCCCACGCCGCCGGGCCACAGTGGTGGGGGTAGGATTCGAACCTACGTAGGGCATGGCCCAGCAGATTTACAGTCTGCCCCGTTTAGCCGCTTCGGTACCCCACCCGCATGTGTCACCGCCGCGCAACCATCAACCACCAACTACCAACCACGAACCACCAACCACTGATGCCCACGACAGGACTCGAACCTGTACGCCGTTTCCGGCACTGGTCCCTCAAACCAGCCTGTCTACCAGTTTCAGCACGTGGGCAGTGGCGCGCGCGACGCGGGAGACGAGTAATGCTCGGAGAGGGACTCGAACCCTCACGAGGTTGCCCCCACAGGATCCTGAATCCTGCGCGTCTGCCAATTCCGCCATCCGAGCAAACAACCCGCGTCTCCGGCCGAGTGGAGCTGAGGGGAGTCGAACCCCTGACCTCCTGAATGCCATTCAGGCGCTCTCCCAACTGAGCTACAGCCCCGACGCTTCGACCGCTTCTGTCAATCAACCCGCGCGCGCTCGCGCGACGCGCAGCACGACCCAGCCACGCGCCGCTGCTGCGACGCGCTCACCGCTCAACGGGGCTGACGGGACTCGAACCCGCGACCTCCGGTGTGACAGACCGGCACTCTAACCAAGCTGAGCTACAGCCCCCTGCATACCGCCCACTGCGCCTCCAGAGCGGGCGACCGGTCTCGAACCGGCGACCTTCACGTTGGCAACGTGACGCTCTACCAACTGAGCTACGCCCGCCTGCGACCGGTCCACGCCGGTCAGTGCCCCCAAGGGGAATCGAACCCCTATTACGAGATTGAAAGCCTCGCGTCCTAGCCGTTAGACGATGGGGGCCTGGGAGCACCCAAGCTCGCGATGGGGATTGAACCCATGACCTCTCCCTTACCAAGGGAGTGCTCTACCACTGAGCTACGCGAGCGACATCGCTGCTGCACTCCCCGGCCCGGGATCCTCTGCGGGCCGTCCCAGCCGTGCGACCGCAGCCGCAGCCGCCCTGCCGCACTGCCGCCGCACCCACTGCATACCCCCACGGGGAATCGAACCCCGGTTTTCTGGCTGAGAACCAGATGTCCTAGGCCACTAGACGATGGGGGCGTTTCGGCCTGTCCACCAACCATCTTCTATCCCAACCGTAGCGCTCGGGGCACCGGCGCGCGTGCGAGCAGCGCGCCTTTCCCTCGCGAGCCGAACCCACCTTTCACAGGGGCGGGGCTCCAGTACCTCGGGACACCGGCGCGCGCGCGAGCAGCTCGCCTTTCCCTCGGTAGCCGAACTGCCCGCACAGGCCCGGAGGGACTCGAACCCCCAACCGCCGGTTTTGGAGACCGGTGCTCTACCAGTTGAGCTACGGACCTACAACAGTGGCCGGGGACAGAATCGAACTGTCGACACCACGATTTTCAGTCGTGTGCTCTACCAACTGAGCTACCCGGCCGAGCCGACCCGAACCCGTGTTGTCAACGCCCGGAACCCATCCGGACCGATGTGCGGCGGCGCAAAAAAAGCGTTCGCCGATCGCACCGGCTCAACGCGAGTCGCCTCTTCAGGCGCGCAAGCCCCGGAACGGATCCCGGGGCTCGGTATAGCGGGGGCGGGATTCGAACCCGCGACCTCCGGGTTATGAGCCCGGCGAGCTACCAGACTGCTCCACCCCGCGACAGACGAGAAGTATAACCCCGGCAGGGGGGGTCGTCAACCCTGGATGGTGCCCCTTTCCGGCGCACCCCCTAGCCCAACCAAATCAGTGAATGATAACGGTTTACGCGCCGCCAGAAAAGCCCCGGGTGCACCGCTTCCGGCCCTGGTCGGCGGTCCCTCGATTCGCGCGAAATGGAGGCAGTGCGAAGCGCCCCGAAACCATCAACCATCAACCATCAACCATAGACCATCAACCATACACCATCACCGCCCGACGACCAGATTGATCAGCCGGTCGGGCACGAAGATCACCTTGCGCACCGTGGCGCCATCGACGAAGCGGCGCACATTGTCGTCGGCGAGCGCGCGGTCGCGGGCCTCGTCCTCACCGATGCCGCGCGGCGCCGACATGCGCGCGCGCACCTTGCCATTGACCTGGACGACGAACTCGATGGTATCGGTCGTCGCCTTGTGGGGATCGAAGGCGGGCCAGACAGGCTGGCCCTGGCGTGCGGCATCGAAGAGTGTGGTCTCGGCGCCGAGGCGCTGCCACAGCTCCTCTGCGAGGTGTGGCGCGAAAGGGGCGACGAGGATCGGCAGCACCTCGACCTCGGCGCGGTTCGCGGTGCGGCCGCCTTCGCGCACGGCGTTGAGATACTCCATGAGTGCGGCGATGGCCGTGTTGTAGTGCAGGCCTTCGATGTCTTCGGCGACCTTGCGGATCGTGGCGTGCAGCTTCTGCTCGAGCGGATGTGCGATGGGTTCGTCGCCGAGCGCGTCGACCGGGACGATGGTGTCCCACAGGCGATTGAGGAAGCTCCAGGGCCCCTGGAGACCGTCGTCGCGGAAGTCGCCGCCTTCCTGATAGGGGCCGATGAACATCAGATAGGTGCGGAACGTGTCGGCGCCCCAGCGCGCGATGTATTCGTCCGGGACGACGACGTTGCCCCGGCTCTTCGACATCTTGGCGCCTTCCCTGACGATCAGGCCGTGTTTACGGAAGCGCTCGAAGGGCTCCTCGAAGTCGAGCAGCCCCAGGTCGTGCAGCGCCATGGTGATGAAGCGTGCGTACAGCAGGTGGAGCACGGCGTGCTCCTCGCCACCGATGTACATGTCGACGGGCAGCCACGTCTGGGTGAGCGAGGGCAGGAACGCGACGTCGCGCCGGTTGGCCGACGGGTAGCGCAGGAAGTACCAGGCGCTGTCGAGGAACGTGTCGCTGACATCGGTCTCGCGGCGCGCGCGCCCGCCGCATTGGGGACAGGGAACGCGGTACCACTCCTCGACTCGCGCGAGCGGTGAGATGCCGCTCTCGTCGGGCGTGTAGTCCTTGACGAAGGGCAGCTCGACGGGCAGGTCGCGCTCCGGCACGGGTACGGTGCCGCACGTCTCGCAGTAGATGATCGGGATCGGCGGTCCCCAGTAGCGCTGCCGTGAGATGCACCAGTCGTGGAGGCGGAAGTTGACGCGTCGGAAGGCGAAGCCGCGCGCCTCCAGCCAGTCGGTGATCCTGCCCTTGGCCTGCTCGGTGGGGAGCCCGTCGAACTGACCGGAACTCATCATGACGCCGTCGCCGGTGAAGGCTTCGGTCGGAGCGGCTGCGGCCGGCGCCTGCGGGCGAATCTCGCGGCTTCGGCCGGGATCCGTGCCGACGGCGACGGCGTCGGCCGCAGCGCGCAGGACCGGTCGGATCTCGAGGGCGAACTGCGTCGCGAACTCGAAGTCGCGCTGATCGTGCGCCGGCACCGCCATGATCGCGCCGGTGCCGTATTCCATCAGCACGTAGTCGGCGATCCACACCGGGATGTCCTCGCCGGTCGCCGGATTGATGCAGAAGCCGCCGGTGAATACGCCGGTCTTGGCCTTGTCCTCCTTCTTCCGCGAGACGAGGTCGGTCGTGACGGCGCGGCGACGGTACTCCTCGACCTCGGCGCGGCGGGCGTCGCTCGTCACACGGTCCACCAGCGGGTGCTCCGGCGCCAGGACCATGAAGGTGGCGCCGAAGACGGTGTCAGGGCGCGTGGTGAAGACGCGAATCGCCGGCTCGCTCGGCGTCAGCTTCGCGGGCTCGTGCGTGGCGCGGTCGCGCTCGGCGCCCGCGCCGGCCACAGGGAACAGGATCTCGGCCCCCTCACTCCGGCCGATCCAGTTGCGTTGTGCCGTCCTGGTCGACTCCGACCAGTCGATCCAGTCCAGGTTCTGCAGCAGGCGCTCGGCGTAGCGCGTGATCTGGAAGAACCACTGCGAGAGCAGCCGCTGCTCGACCGGCGTGCCGCAGCGCTCGCAGGCGCCGGCAATGACCTGCTCGTTCGCCAGCACGGTGTGGCAGCCGGGGCACCAGTTGACCGGCGCCTCCCGCTTCTCGGCGAGGCCGGCGCGGAAGAGCTGCAGGAAGATCCACTGCGTCCACTTGTAGTAGCGCGGGTCCGTCGTATCGACCGTGTGATTCCAGTCGTACATGGCGCCGGTCCGCTTCAGCTGGCGCGTGAAATTCGCGATGTTGCGCGGGATCAGCTCCATCGGATGCGTGCCGATCTTCAGCGCGAAGTTCTCCGAGTGGATGCCGAACGCGTCGAAGCCGATCGGCTCGAAGACATCAGCCCCGTTGAGTCGCCGGAATCGGCCGTAGATGTCGGCGCCCGTGAAGGCGTAGATGTTGCCCACATGCAGCCCTTCGGCCGACGGATACGGGAACATCATCAGGTTGTAGAACGGCCGCGCTGCGGCGAGCAGCTCCTCGTCGAGCCACCGGTTCGTGCGGCGCTCGTCCCAGAGCTTCTGCCACTTCTCTTCGATCGCCGTCGGCTCGTACGCGATGCGCGTGTGTGTGCTCATGCCTGCCGTCGTGCGGGCGTGGTCAAACGCGAATTATAGGCGCGGGGCGGGCGCGGGGGCAGGGGCCGGCGCGGGGGTCGGCACTACACCGGCCGCCGCGGCGATGATCCGCTCCAGTGCGCCGTAGGGATCGCCCTCAGCGGCTTCGGCGGCCTGCATGATCGCGGCCGTGGCTGCGGCAAGATCGCGACCGAGCGCCTCGTAAGCGGCCTCGAAGCGGTGCAGGCGATCGAAGTAGAGGCGCCGCGCGATGAGCGTGGCATTGTTGAGCGGCGCGCGCGCGAAGGCCTCGAAGGTGGTCACCTCGAGGGTCGGCTGCAACTCGGCGGCGAAACGCTGCCGCGCGTCGGCGAAGACCACCTCACGCAGTCGCAGCGTCTGCTCGAGTGACAGATCGGTCCGGCCGTACAGCGTCTCGAGCTCACGGATCAGGGATTCGAGAAAGCCGCCGAACCGCAGGTTGTCGCGCCAGAAGGCGAGCGCGCGGCGGCAGCGCGGCGCGTCGTCGCCCTCGAGACGGCAGAAGAACTCCGCTGCGCCACGGTCGCCGACGAAGCTGGCGAAGCTCTCGTTGAATGCCGCCTGGCTGGGCAGGTAGAGCGAGTTGTGCGTCAGCTCATGGATCACGGTGGCGACGAGCGTCACGTCATCGTAATCCAACAGAGTCGAGAGCAGGGGGTCGCTGAACCAGCCGAGCGTGCTGAATGCGGCAGTCGGGCGGATGTACGTATCGTAGCCCTTCGCCTCGAGCCCACGCGCGGCACGCTGCGCGCTGGCGCTGCTGAAAAAGCCCTTGTAGGGAATCCGGCCGACGATCGGGAACCACCAGGTGACCTGCTCGAAGCGATCCTGTCGCGCGGCGGAGAGGACCAGGGCGAGCGTGTCGCGGTCGATCCGGGAGAAGGTCGTGTAGCTGTCACCGACGTCGAGGCCGAGGCCCTCGTCGGCGAAGGTGCGCGCATCGAGCACCAGCGCGAGCTTGCGACGCACCTCCGGCGGCGTCGCCGGCGCGGCGACCAGCTCGCTGATCGGCTGCCGGCGACTGAGGATCCGGGCCTCCTCGATGCCGGCCCGCAGCACGTAGAGCGGCGAGCAGGCGCCGAGCGCGCCCGCAACGACGACGACAAACGTGGCTCGTATGATGGCGCGCATCGTGTCCCTTCGGTTCGGAGGCTCTGTGACCCCCATGCGCTGGGCACGGTTCCCGTCCCCCATTCAGCGCGCGCCCCCGCCCCCGCCCTCGCCCGCGCCCCCCATACCGGGTATGCTTCCTGCTAGACTCGTCCTGTCCACCAACGCCTGCGCGGCAACCCGACGGCACAGCGAGGATGGCGGAGACCGAAGCGCGCAACGACGCTCCCGGTGTGAGCCCCGCCCGTGAGGGTAGCACGATCATGCGCTGGATCGTCGGCCGTCATGGCTGGATCCTGCCGATCGCGACGATCCTGCTGGTGCTGGCCGGCCTGTACATCATCGACCAGGACCGCCGCCACGACATCGAAACCGCGCGTGAGTCCGCGTATGACGATGCCCGCCGTCGCGCCAGTGTTCTGGCGGAGGCCATCAGCAGCACGATCAGTAATCGACTGGGCGCGCTGGCAGCCGCGAAGCTGCGCTTCACGCCCGTGCAGGACTCGGTCAGCGAGCAAACCTTCGCGGCGGCGGTCGACAGTGTAACGGCGAACCTCACCGGCTTGACCGCGATCTCGGTCATCTTCCCCGACAGCACGATCATTCGTGGTACGGCGGCCGCACTGGGACGGCCGGGGCTGCAGATCACCGATTCGATGCTCGCACCCGCATTCCGGCGTGCGCTGCTGAACCGAACCACGTCGGCGAGCAGCGTGTTCGATCCACCGATCGGCGCGCGCCGCGTAGTCGTCTTCGACCCGGTGCTCAGCTCCGACAGTACCACGGTACATGCGGTGCTCGCCGCCGAGCTCGACCCGCAAGCCATCCTGCGCGCGGCCACCAGCGCGCCGCCTGCCGACACCCTGAGCGCGCCCTTCTACTCCGTCTACGGCCCGAACGGCGTACGCATCAACACCGTGCCTGCCGCACCGCGCGACTGGCCGACCGTGGAGCGGTCGATCGCCGTCGCGGACACGGAGTGGCTCATCCGCCTCGCCTACCAGCCGGTCAATCCGAGCGTGTATCAGGCGCAACGCCTCGCGACCTGGGTCGCCGGCCTGGCGCTGGCGCTCATGCTCGGCGCGATCCTGTTCATCCTGCGCCGCACGGTCGTCACGCAACACGAGGAGATCCGTCTGCGGCACGCGGCCGAGCAGGAAGCGCGGCGTAGCGCGCAGGAGGCGCGCGAACGTGCGCGCGAGGCGCGCGAGCTGGCCTCGCAGCTGGAGGCGGCGCAGCGCGCATCCGAGCGACTTTCGACGTCGCTCGATCCTGACGACGTGGTCGAGCTCTTCCTCGGCGGCGTCGCCGAGAGCCTCGAGGCGGAAGTCGCATCGCTCTACACCTTCGAGGAGGAGGGCGAGGTCCTGGTCGGGCGCAAGCGCGTGATCTTCCGCGATCTGGGTCCGCTGACGGCGCGACTCGATGCCGAGGACATCCGCCAGGTGCGGGCGCCGGTGGCGATGCTGCCGACGATCGCCGAGACCGTGCAGACCGGCGAGCCGGTCGTCATCGAGGACGCACAGCGTGAAGGCAAGAGCGTGGGCGCGTTCGCCACCGGCGCGGATCGGGCAACCGCCTCGGTCGCGATTCCGCTGATGGTTGCCGGCCACATGGTGGGCGTGGCGACCTGGGAGGTGTTCACCGGCCCGCGCACGTTCAACGCGGCGATGATCGCCTTCGCGCAGGCACTGGCCGCGCCGGCCGCCGCGGCGCTGCGCTCGGCCGAGCTGTTCAGCTCGCTGGAGGCGGCGCGCTCGCGCGCCACACGCGAGGCGCTGCGCTTCGGCACCGTGCTGGATCAGATGGCCGACGGCGTGGTGGTCGTCGATCGCGAGGGGCGAGTCGACCTGTCGAACAAGGCCGCGCAGGAACTGCTCGGGCTCGGTCTCTCCGAGGTGCCGGTCAAGGACTGGACCAGCGTGTTCCGCATCGAGACGGTCGACGGTCGACCGTACGCGCCCGCAGAGTTCCCGCTGGCTCGTGCGCTTCAGGGTTCGCGCGTCGACCGTGCCAACTTCATCCTACGTTCCGTGGGCGGCGTCGAGCGCTACCTGTCCGGCTCGGCCGGTCCGATCGGCACGGTGCGTGGCGACATCACCGGCGCCGCCATGGTGTTCCGCGATGTGACCGACGAGCACCAGTACGCGGAGATGTTGCGGCACACCAACCGCGAGCTACGCAAGCAGGCGGAGGTGCTGGAGCAGATGAACCAGCAGCTCCGCGAGGCGACGGCCGCGAAGGACCAGTTCCTGGCGGTCATGAGCCACGAGCTGCGCACTCCGATCAACGCGATCATGGGCTACGCCGATCTGCTCGACCTCGGCATCAAGGGCGACCTCAACGCCGATCAGCGCGGCATGCTCAATCGCATCCGCGACACCTCGCGGCATCTGCTCGGGCTCATCAACGAAGTGCTGGACCTGGCCAAGATCGGCGCCGGCCAGATCGACCTGTCGGTCGCCGATCTGGATGTGCGCGAGGTCGTCGATCGTGCGGTCGCGCAGGTCATGCCCCTTGCAAACGCCAAGGGCCTCACGCTGCAGGTGCACGTCGCCGAGGACGGAGCCAATGGCAACCGCATCCGTGTGCTCGCCGACGAGACTCGCCTCGCGCAGATCGTGATCAACCTGCTGTCCAACGCGGTGAAGTTCACGCAGCGAGGCAGTGTCGACATCTTCATCGACGCGGCCGATGGCTATGGCCGCATCCGGGTGCGTGACACCGGACCCGGTATCGCGCCCGATCAGGTCGATCGCATCTTCGAGGAGTTCTACCAGGTCGATAGTGGCCTGGCGCGCAGCTCGGGAGGAACCGGACTCGGCCTGTCCATTGCACGCCGCTTCGCGCGGCTCATGGGCGGCGACGTGCGCCTCCGTAGCGAGCTGGGTAAGGGCTCGGAGTTCACGGTCGCGCTGCCGACCCCGGAGTACGCGACCGGAGCCCCGGCGAACGCGCACCGCACGCCCGTCGTGGCTGCTCTCTGTCCCGATCCGACCCGCCTGCAGCAGATCGAGGAAGAAACCGAGGGCAGACTGCGCGTGGTCTGCACCGAGGAGCCCGACGAGCTCGCCGCCCTGGCCCGTCGCGAGAACGCCGACCTCATCCTGATCGATGTGGCCTCGGGCGACCACGGCGCCTGGCGTGCTCTGGCATCCCTGACCAATGACCCGCGCACCGCGCACGCGCGCGTGTTGCTGCTCAGCTCCACCGCTGAGGACCAACGTCGCGCCGTGGATATGGGCTCGTTCCGTCTGCTCGGCCGGCCGCTCTCCGTCGATGACGTGCTTAGGGCCGTCCGGCGCCATGTATCCGGTGACGCGCGCATCCTGATCTTCGGTGACGATCAAGAGGAACGGCGACTACTCTCTGAGGCCCTGACTGCTGCCGGCTATGACGTCACCGTCGACAACGGAACGCGCGACAATGTGAAACGGATCCGCAAGGTGAAGCCGGCTCTCATCATCATCGGCCTGCTTGCGCACGACAACGCCGCGCTCGCCACGCTCGCGCGCATGCATGCCGATAAGCGCATCGGCAGCACCCCCGTGCTCGCCTACCTACCCACTGTGATGAGCGATGACGCGCTCGACGATCTGCAGCGCGCCGGCGCTCAGGTCTGCCAGCTCGAGGGCGTCCGCATGCGTACCGATGGCGATCTCATCTTCGACGCTCTCGCCCTCGCCGCACCGTCCCTTCAAACCTGACGCATGGCGCGCACCTTTGTCGCGCTGGGGGCCACCTTCGCCGCGCTCGCCGTCGCCGCCGGCGCATTCGGCGCCCACGCTCTCGCCCCGCGCCTCACCGCCGACCGCCTCGCCACCTTCGAGCTCGCCGCTCGCTACCAGTTGTTCCACGCCATCGGACTGCTCGCCGTCGCCTGGGCCACCGACCGCTTTCCGGGCCCCGCTGCCGCTGCCGCCGGCTGGCTGCTCACCGCCGGAATCCTGATCTTCTGCTCCACACTCTATGTCCTCGCCCTCGGCGGTCCGCGCTGGCTCGGCGCCATCACACCGCTGGGCGGCCTTTGCCTGATCGCCGGCTGGGTCAGCCTGGCCCTCGCAGCGCTGGGCTCCGCCCGGTCCTAGGGCCCGGCGGCGGTCAACTAAAGTCCTAGTTGACAAGCGCGTGGACGCGCACTAGCTTGCAACTATAACCTTAGTAGAAAAGGCGGGCGATGGAGATCGCGTTCACCGAGCGGGAGCTGGATGTGATGGCGGTGCTGTGGGAGCTGGGCGAGGCGACGGTGGCGGAGGTGCAGGAGCGGCTGCCGGACGCGCTGGCGTACACGACGGTGCTGACGGTACTGCGGACGCTGGAGGAGAAGGGTCACGTGGGGCACCGTGAGGTGGGGCGTGCGTACCGCTACACGCCGCGGGTGGGGCGTGAGGCGGCGGGCCGGAGTGCGCTGAAGCGGCTGGTGGGGACGATCTTCGGCGGCTCGCCGGAGCTGCTGTTGACGCAGCTGGTGTCGGACCGGCGGCTGACGGACGCCCAGCTGGAGCGGCTGCGCATGCTCCTGGACGAGCGCCTGGGCAAGGAGGAGGAGCGATGATCGCGTGGATGCTGTACGCGCTCCTGGTGGGGGCGCTGGTGACGGCGGCGGCGTGGTCCGCCGAAACGGCGCTGCGTGCGGCGGGCCGGCCGGTGCGCAGCGCATGGATCGTCGCGGCGATAGCGACGTCGCTGCTGCCGGCGCTGGCGCTGCTCGGGGTAGCGAGCCCGCTGAGCGTACCGGTGCTGCCGCCGCTGATCGTGGGCGGCGCGCCACTGGCGGCGCCGGCCGCGCTGGCGCTGTCGGAAGTGGACGCGGGCGGCGCTGCGAGCTGGGCGGAGGTGGTGAC